>JAITAB010000057.1 GCA_031284315.1 Campylobacteraceae bacterium | reverse complement strand
CAAATCAACTTATAGCGATGACATAAACGGCGACGGCAACGGCGGTCTTGGCTGGTCTTTCGGAGATAACGACACAAGCCCATGGCAATGGAAAACAGGTAAAAATAACAATTTGCCGTATCTCTATTGGGAAGAGTTATAAGAATAATTGAAAACAGTTTGGAGTTAAATTTATATCTTTGACTTCTCTTTTTTCAGAGTTGTCATTGGAAAATACCAATTTGGAGTTGAGTAATTCAACTCCAAATCTTTGTTTGTCTGCAGCCTTTCCGTCATTCCCGCGCCTCATGAGAAGTGAGGAAATTCATTCCTCCGCTCCATTATGTCATTCCCGCGTAGGCGGGAATCCAAAAAAACAAAAAAAGTATCGTTAAGTAACATTTGAAATCATTTTTTATTTACATGTTTGAATTCCCGCTTTCCCTCACGATATGCGTTTTCTGCGAAAACTTGTCGTTCGGTCGCGGGAATGACGAAAAGGAGGGCATGTACTTTGTTTGTCGTTTCGCGGTAATGACATAAAAAGGCACATTATTTCGCTTGTCGTTATATCGTGGGAATTACCTCTCTATGTCATTCCCGTGAAAACGGGAATCCAAAAAGAATATTTACAAATAAATAAAGACAATATGAAAAGAATTGACATTTTATAACTCTCTTTTATTTTTTACATTTTTATATTTTAGGGTTATTAGTTTGGATTCCCGCCTGCGCGGGAATAACGAAAAGTGACGAGGGACTGACGGAAGGTTTGGATTCCCGCCTTCCCTCACACGATATGCGTTTTCTGCGAAAACTTGTCGTTCGGTCGCGGGAATGACGAAAAAGGGCGCGCGAGAATGACATGAAGGGTGCATGTGTTTTGCTGTCGTTCGGTCGCGGGAATGACATAAACGGTTGTCATTGCAAACCGATGAAATCAGTGTAAAACACTTTTCGTTATTCCCGCGCAGGCGGGAATCTATTCTTTTTACTTCAATGTTTTAAAATCCAAAAAATGAAAAAATGAAATGTTTTAATTTTTTTGCCATTTTTTGTTTTTTTGGATTCCCGTTTACACGGGAATGACATAATTGGGCACGGGAATGACGGAAAGGAGTGTCATACATTTTGTTTGTCGTTATATCGTGGGAATTACCTCTCTCTGTCATTCCCGTGAAAACTGGAATCAAAAAAGAATACTTACAAACAAACAGAGACAATATAAAAAGAATTGACATTTTATAACTCTTTTTTTTATTTTAAAGTTATTAGTTTGGATTCCCGTTTTCACGGGAATGACATAATAGGGCGCGGAATGACAAAAAGCGTGTATGTATTTCGCATGAGGCGATGACATGATAAAAATATCACGCTTCAGAGATAAAAAAAGCGGAGTTTTTCTTGGCGCATAGCCTAAATGGTGCGTTTATTTTTGCCTACGGAATTAATTTTTAATCGTAACGGCTATCCTGAAACCCAAATTATCGGCTTTGTAACTTGACGGCTGTAAAACTCTCACGGAGGAGCGCAAAAATTCCGCGCTGTTATAAGCGCTGCCGCCTTTGATGATATTCGCGTTTCCTGTATTTGCTATGGTGTCAATTTTATTTTTTGCGTAAAAATCTTTATTATATACAGTCTCCACCCACTCCCAAACATTTCCATGCATGTCATAAAGTCCCCATTGATTGGGCATTTTTTGCCCCGCTGCCTGTGCTGAAAGCAGCTTTTTATTGTCGTTTTTGTTGTAATACCATGCATATTTTCTTAACTCCGCTTCATCGCTGCCGAATGAGTAAGTATCGTTAGATGCGGCGGCGGCGGCATATTCCCATTCCGCTTCGGTGGGAAGGCGGTAATTTGTGGTATTTTCAAGAGCGTTGAGTTTTGATAGAAACGCTTTGACATCGTACCAAGAGACGGAGTCCACAGGGTTTGCCGCCGCTTTAGTTTTGCTCGGGTTGCTGTTCATCACCTTTTCCCACTGCTCCTGCGTTACTTCGGTCGCGCCCAAATAGAAGCTTTCCGCGAGCGTTATTTCGCGTTTTTCACTCTCTGATCCCATCATGAACGAACCTGCATTTATCAGTACGAATTTCATGCCGATGCCGTTCGTGTAAGTTTTGCTTAACTCTTGCTTTTTTTCCGAACAGCCGCCGAATATCAATGCCAAAACAGCCAAATAAAAAAAGTATCTGTTCATTTTTGCTCCGTTTTTATGGGATTTTGCGCGTCTTTGCCTACGACCGTTGTCCATGGTAAAAGTTTATACGAACGGATAAGTCCGCCTTTAAAATATGGGTCGTTTTTCACAAAATTTTCGGCAATTTTCGGCTCGTCTATGCAAAATAAAAACGCCGAATTATGCGTTCCAAGCGCGCCCGCAAGTATCAACTCGCCCCTGTTTTCAGCCTCGCATGCAAGTTTTAAGTGTTCGTCTCTAAACTCGCCGCGCCTTTCCATATAATCATCTACCGCTTCGTATATAAGTAAATAGTGCATCAAACTCCTTTATACTCTTCATAATTGCCTTTAAAGTCCGTTATCGCGCCGTTTTCTTCTATCTTGATAATGCGGTTTGCAAAAGCGTCTATAAGCTCCCTGTCATGCGTTACGCAGATAACAACGCCGTCAAATTTGTACAAAGCCTCCCCAAGAGCGATAATCGCTTCCAAATCAAGGTGATTGTTCGGCTCGTCAAGAATTAGAAAATTACCTTTTTCAAGCATGAGTTTTGAAAGCATCATGCGGTGTTTTTCGCCGCCGCTTATGGATTTGACGCTTTTTTTCTGCTCTTCGCCCGAAAAAAGCATGCGCCCAAGACATTTTCGTATTTCGTCCAAATCTTTTTTGTCGTCAAACTGCTGAAGCCACTCAAAAAGCTCCATGCCGCCTTTGATAATATCGGTCGTATCCTGCGGAAAATAGCTTGGCTCTATGGTCGCGCCCCACGATATTTTGCCCTCTTTTGGGAAAAGTTCGTTTGTTAAAAGTTTGCAAAGGGCGCTTTTGCCTGCGCCGTTCGCGCCGATGAGGGCTATTTTGTCGCCTTTTTCAACTTTAAAATTGATATTTTTAAAAACTTCTTTTTTGTCATATGAAAAAGAGAGGTTTTCAACTTTTAAAACTTCATTGCCAATATCGCGTTTTTTGCGGAAAACTATGCTTGGCTCTCTGCGCGAAGATGTCCGAATCTCCGAAATATCCAGCTTTTCAAGCTGTTTTTGCCTGCTTGTAGCCTGCTTCGCCTTTGAAGCGTTTGCGCTGAAACGGCGTATAAAACTCTCCAAATCATCTTTTTCCTTGAGTTTTCTTTCGCGTTCTATTTCAAGCTGTTTTTGCATGAGCGTGGAAGCTATATACCAGTCATCGTAATTGCCGCTAAATTCCCTTATTTTTTTAAAATCCGCATCCAAAATATCCGTAACCACAGAGTTTAAAAAGTGCCTGTCATGCGATATAACGACTATAGCACCGTTATGGCGGTTGAGTTCGTTTTCAAGCCATGAGATGGCTTCTATGTCAAGATTGTTTGTAGGTTCGTCCAAAAGTAAAATATCAGGTTTTGGGAAAAGCGTCTGCGCCAATAATACTTTGAATTTTTCCGCGCTTGTGGCTTCGCGCATAAGAATATTATGTTTTTGAGCTTCAAAGCCCAGGTTTTCCAATATCTTTTCTATCGCCGTTTCATATTCGTAATTCGGGTCTTCTTCGGCGCAGATTATTTCAAGTTCGGCTAAGCGGTTATTTACGCTTTCATCTTCAAAATCGCCGCTCTCGTACAGCTTCTCTTTCTCTTTTATCGCGTCATAAAGCCTTTTGTTGCCGTATAATACGGCGTCTTTTATGCTGAAATCTTCAAAAGCAAATTGATTTTGACCTAAAACCCCCACTCTTAAAGTATTGTTTATCGCTATATTGCCAAAGCTCGGCTCTATCTCGCCCGATAAAATTTTCAAAAAAGTACTTTTGCCTGCGCCGTTTGCGCCGATAAGTCCGTATCTGTGTCCGCTCTCAAGTTTTAAACTTATATCTTCAAATAAAACCTGTCCCGCAAATCTCATAGTAACGCCGTTTACCTGTATCATCATACTCCTTAATTTTTAAAGTCGTATTTTACCCTCTTGGAGCAAAATAGATGATAAAAACGCCGATCAATACCACAAAAACGCCGATTGCGTCATATTTATCAGGTAAAAAACCGTCAAATTTCATGCCCCAAAGCACAGACATTAAGATAAAAATCCCGCCGTAAAAGGCGTAAACTCTTGCAAAATTTGAAGGCTGGAGAGTTGCCATAACTCCATAAAGTGCAAGTATCATTCCGCCCAAAAGTCCGTAACTCCAATGTTTGTCTTCTCTTAGCCAAAGCCAGATAAGATAACCGCCGCCTATTTCGCAAAGTCCGGCTAAAAAGAATATGAACATTGTTTTCGCAATCAACACAAAAAAACCTTAAAACTCTTTTAAAGGTACATAACCGACATCTTTAACAAGCGTTTGTCCTTGTTCGCTCAAAAACCACTCAATCAACTGCCGCCCTTCATGAGAGGTTTTTTGCGTACTTACGATGTAAAATTCAGCCGTGAACGGATACGCGCCGCTTTTGATATTTTCGATGCTGGGAGTTATGCCGTCAATATCCAAAAGTTTGATATTTTCACTTCCGTTCATGACAGCCGCGTAATATCTGAACGAATATCCTACCGCATTTTTGGCGTTCCTGTAATTCGCTACTCCTTCTATCATACCGCCCATACCGCCGTGAAACTCTTCTTTCATGGGCTTCATAAACGGCGTATCTTTCATGACATATTTTTGCATGGCGGCTTGAGAGCCTGAATTTTCATCGCGCTGAAATGCCAATATCTTTTCATTTTCGCCGCCAAGTTTGCGCCAATTTTTAATCTTACCCGAATATATATCTTTGATATTTTGCACGCTCAAAGAATTTATAGGATTTTCTTTGTTTACCAAAAATACAAACGCCTCTTTGCCGATGGGCGTCAAGATAAGTTCCACGCCGTTTTCTTTTGCCGTTTGCATTTGTTCGTCTGAGGGCGCGGCGGCAAATATAAGTTCTGTTTCACCGTTTATAAGATATTCGTATGCATGCGGCGTTGTTGAGCACCAGATATATTTTCTACTCTCTTTTATCTTGGCATATATGGCTTTGTGCGCGGAGTAAAATATCGGACAAAGTGCGGTTGCGCCGTCAATTTTGGGAGCATTGTTTATAAAAACCAAAGCAGGCTCGCCTCTTAAATCTTTCAAATTTTCATCAGGCTGGTTAAACCATCTGCCTTCGCTGAGACTTTGAAGTTTGACGGTATTTGACGGCAAAAACATGGAGCTTCTGTATGCCCATTGAGCCGTACCGCAAACAGCCAGTATGAAAGTTATGGAGGCTAATTTTTTTAAATGTTTAGTTGGTTTCAACAACTCTTTTTTCCAAAGAGCCAAAGCGATTCCCGCGCCAAACCCGCCGTATATTATGATTTGCAATACGAAACTGTATATCGGTTTGCCAATAAATATAAAAACAAAGTTTGCTACTATAAGCAGAGGGTTTGAAAAAAAAGTGATGAGATTAAAAAACTCGCTTGAATATTGCCATGCAGATAAAACAAAGGCTAAATTCAAACAAAAAAGAGTATATATAACAAATGCGAAAATCGCAAAATGCGCCGTAAAACTGATATTGTTTATAAATTTTTTACCCCAAAAATATCCATAAAATGCAAAAAGCAGCAGCAAAAAAGCAGAATATAAAACCGCCGCTAAACCGTCAATGTTATATGCAGATAACTCTGCATACGGCAAACCTGCAATGTGTATAAGTATCGGTATATACAAAAACAGCGCCGTATAAACGCTTGTAAATATCTTTTTTAGCATAATTTTTCCTTGCATGTAAGAGTTGTTATAGTATCCAAAAGCGCATTAAAAAGTCAAAAATAAAAACGGCTGAAATTATCAAGACGCCTTATATTTTTTCAATAAAAATCTTTGCATTGCTTGAAACTTTTGACAACGCTTCAAGTCCTGATTCTACTTTGCCCAAATATAGCAATCCGTCAGAATATGGGGCATCGCGGTAATAAATTGCCAAATTGCCACATGGAGCATATAACGCGGCATCGCCGATATTTGGGTCATAGTCTGCGGCGGATTTTGCTCCTGCCAAAGTCCGCGGCGGCATGAGGATTTTTTCGGCATTATTGAAGTCGCCGACAGATAAGTTTAAAGGCAAAAGCGACAGTAAATCGGCGGCGGAATGGTTATTTGCAAGCAAAATAATAACTTCGCCGCCATCAAAAGTCATTTTAATTTTTGCGTCTGCCATAACCGCCTCTTTATCGGCGGCAGGTTGAATTTGTTCAGCCGCGATACAAGCCAAGCCTGCCGTTAAAAGTAGATAACGGCGAGCATGCGGCTGATAATTTTATTTGATTCCATACTGTTTTTTTAACTTGAACGATTTTACCAATTGACTGATTTTTTATCGCCGACTTTTCCGATAATACTCTCTTCTTCCCACACGGCAAGCCCGTTTTTAAGATTTGTAAGCGTGAGTTGAAAATAAAATTCCACCAATTTGTTTTTATCAATTGTTTTTGACTGCTGTATTATCTTGCCTGTGAGCGAAAGTTCGGGCGCTAAAAGCGTGCCTTTGCCCGCTATCGTATCCTGCTGAAATTCGTCGTCGGCTCTCAAATCCCTTGTCTGATATATAAGCTCGTCGTCATTCCCGCCGGCAGTTATAGCCGAAGTAACGACCGCTTTGCCTGAATTTAGCATGGAAGTTCTTATCTTTTTGATAAACATATCCGTGTCTATTTTTTGCGTAGTGTCGTTTATAATCCTGCCTATGGCTACGACATATTTTTCGCCGTTTGGCTTGCTAAGCGCTCCTGAACGCAATAGCGAATCCACCGCATCAGATGCGGCTTTTTCAAAGTCCTGTCTGTCAAGCCCCATGGATATGACCGCCTCTACTTCGGGATTGTCCACGCCGACATAACGCGGCGCTTGCTGCGTGCATCCCGCCAAAACAAAAACCATTGCCGCTATGAGCGGCGCTGTTAATACTGTTTTTTTCATTTTTACTCTCCTCTATATTCTCTTAAATTTACATTTTGGTCTCTTAACTCGTCATCTTCGGTAGGCACGCCGAAACGAATTTTATAGTTTACGGCGTTTGCGCTCGGACTCACCGCATGGATAATGATGGATTTGCCGCTTTCCACGCTTGCTATCTTGCGTTTTGTCAAGATAGTTTTGATGATAAAGCCGTTTTGGTCGTACCAGTCAATATTGTAAGTTAAGACCTCTTTATCATCGCTGTTGTTTTTGCCCGTTACCTCAATCTCCATGAAATTGTCGTCTCTTTTGAGTGATACGACATTTTGCAGGGCAAACCACTTTCCTAATTTATCGCTTTCAAATATTATATTTGAACTTGGCGATTGCAGTTGCGGGGTTTTATCCGCGCATCCTGTGAAAATAAGCGTCAAAAACGCTAAAAAATAGAACATTTTCCTCATGTATTCTCCTAAAGATAGATTTTGTGTGCTATAACCTGTCCTTTTTGAGGTGATTTCAGGTAAATTATAACATTTTTATCGTTTGTTAAAAATTCTTGCAGCAATATTACCCCATTTTCGTCAACAACGATAATATTACCGTCTTTTATCGGAATCCTTGCCACATCAAAACTTTTGGGCAGTGCGCTCCAGCTTCTCATGTCCGCTTTTGCCGTTGTCGTTTGATAGATAAATCCCAAAAATCCCAAAAGCGGATCAACATCGTCAAGCTGTTTTTGTATGATAGTTTTTGCCGCCGCGCTTATAACGGCTTCCATCGCCAAGCCTAAAAATCTTTTATTAAATTCTGCGGCGGCTACGGAATCCATGTTGGCTATGGTATATGTTTTGGAACTGTCTCCAGAGTTGTTTTTTATCGTTAAAAAGGGATATGAAGCTTGTCTGAATTCAAGCGAGGGCAGGGCGATAGTTGAGTAAGTGAGCGAATCTGACACTAAAAAAAGCGGCAGGCTTATGGAAACCTCCTCTTTCACCGACCCAAAACCGTTTTCATATATCAGCCAGACATAATGTTCTTTAAATTTGGCGTTAAATTCCCCTGCCATTTTATCCGCCAGCGTAAAATCTTTGGCTATCTGCGGATTTTTCGGATCCATCTGCAACCCTTCCTTAAATAGATCCACAGACCTTTGATAACTTCTGTCGTTCAATAAAAAAAGCGCGCTAAGATAAGTCGTAAAAGGATTTATAAAGTCGGAATATACGGCTTTTTGGGAGCTTTGAGTATATTTTTCAAACGCTATATTTACAGCCTCTTCGTTAAAATTAATAGTTTGCGCTTTGGTTTCATCGCGTTCGGCTCTCAACTCTGCAATAGAATTGTACAGATCCTGCGTGCTTTTCAGTTCGTTTAAATTTGCGGAATTCTTTTTTTCCAGATATGCTATATCGTTTGCAAAATACTCTTTTGCTATGCGCTGCCTTTCAATAGCTCTGTTAATCTCCACGCGTGCATTTTCTTTTTCGCTCAAAGCCAGAAAATTTAACGCCTTATAAGTGTTTACCATTATCTTTTCGTAAATATTACCTTCGTATGGGTTGGCGTTATTATTTAAGAGGATAGTTCTTGTTTTGTCTCTTACCTCAAGCATGGGATTTTTCATATCCACATCAAATTTATAGTGAAGTTCGGCTTCGTCAAAAAAAGTATTGCTTTTTACGAAATCTCCGCAGTTTCTCGCAAGCGCGCCGCCTTGAATGCTCCAGAGTATTATATCATCGCCTTTTTTCAGTTTTTTATCTACAATGGAAAAATCACATTCGTTTTCTTGCAGTATATTGTTAAATTGCGCGATTTCGCTTGTTGTGGATTTGTACATGCAGCCGGTAAAAAACAAAGAGGTGAAAAGCAACATACATGTAAAGATTTTTTGCATGAACCCTCTTTTGTTTTTTTGATGAGAAGTATATTATTTTTTTCAGCAAAAATTGATTAACATAAATTTAAAATTATAATTTTTTATCAATTTGTATCGTAATTTTTAGGTTTTTTTGGTAATCTACGAATTTTATAAGAAAGGTAAAGAATGAGTGATAAAAAACTGCATAGATCTTTGAAAAATAGACACATTCAACTTATCGCGCTCGGAGGAGCTGTGGGAACGGGTCTGTTTTTGGGAACGGGGTCGGCTATATTTTTGGCTGGTCCTGCCGTACTTGCGGGATATGCGATTGTCGGATTTTTGGCTTTTTTGATAATGCGCCAACTTGGCGAAATGATGACGCAAGAGCCAAATGCAGGCTCGTTTAGCTATTTTGCGCATAAATATTGGGGCGATTTCGCCGGTTTTTTGGCAGGCTGGAATTATTGGATACTTTATGTGATGGTAAGCATATCCGAACTTACCGCTGTTGCGGCTTACATGCAGTTTTGGTTTCCCGAACTTCCCACATGGATAAGCGCGCTTGCGTTTTTCATCGTTATAAATGTTATCAATTTTTCTACCGTGAAAGTATTCGGCGAAGTGGAATTTTGGTTTTCCATCATCAAAATAAGCGCGATTATTGCTATGATAATTTTCGGATTATATATACTTTTTATAAATACAAGCCTTGTTCCTGATGTGAGCGTTAAAAATCTCTGGGAAGATCCCGCAGGCGCAAAAAGCGGCTTTTTTGCAAACGGACTATATGGGTTAGTCATGGCGGCGCCGATTATATTGTTCTCTTTTGGCGGTTTGGAACTTGTCGGAATTGCGGCGGCTGAAGCTGACGAGCCTCAAAAAACAATACCAAAGGCGACAAATCAAGCGCTGTTTCGTATTTTGGTGTTTTATATAGGAACTATCGCAGTTTTGCTTTCGCTTTATCATTGGAGCAATCTCACGAGAGAGTCAAGCCCTTTTACCATGATATTTACGGATATCGGCTTTAAACATGTGGCGGGCATTTTGAATTTTGTCATTTTGACCGCCGCGCTTTCGGTGTTTAACAGCGGCGTTTACGCTACAAGCAGAATGCTTTTCGGGCTTTCATATCAGGGCAATGCTCCACAGATTTTTTCACGACTAAATATTCGCGGGATACCGATAATAGCTATGGGGCTGGCAGGGACGCTCACTTTCATGGTCGTGCCTTTGAACTATTTTCTGCCGCATTGGAGCGAAGCTTTTAAACAAGCTATGTCAATAGTCGTGGCGGCTTTGGTGATAAATTGGGCTATGATAAGTTTGGCTCATCTGTTTTTTCGCAAAAATAGAGATAAAGCGGGCGTGAAAACACTCTTTCCTGCCATACTGTATCCTTTTGGAAATTATCTTTGTCTTGTGTTTGTGATTTTTGTTTTAATTGTCATGGCAACTCCTGATTTTGGAATGTTTTATTCGGTGATAGCGGTTCCTGTCTGGATAGTTTTTGTCTATCTGCTTTATACGGTTTTCAAAAAAGGACAAAGAGCTTAAAAAGAGTATTTTTGTTTATTTGATATAATTTCTTTTTAACTCTTTAAGAAAGGTTTTATTTGAAGCAATATTTAGTCGGCGGCGCGGTGCGGGATTTGGTACTCGGCAAAAATGTCAGCGATAAAGATTATGTGGCGGTCGGCTCAAGTGTTGAGGAGATGATATCGCTTGGCTTTAAAAGCGTTGGCAAATCGTTTCCCGTTTTTATCCATTCGCAAAAAGAGGGCGAATTTGCGCTGGCAAGAACTGAAAAAAAGAGCGGCAAAAAACATTTTGATTTTGAGTGTTTTACAAAAGACATAAGCTTGGAAGAGGATTTGAAACGGCGCGATTTGACGATAAATTCGATAGCTTATGATGAAGAAAACGATGAATTTATAGACCCGTTCGGCGGGCTCGGCGATATAAAAAATAAAATTTTGCGACCGACTTCGGAAGCTTTCAAAGAAGACGCTTTGAGAATTGTAAGAGCCGCAAGGTTTAAAACGGAGCTTGGCGGGGATTGGAATTTTGACAAAAAGCTAAAAGATTACGCGCTTTGCATGAAAGAGGAGTTAAAAGAGTTATCCAAAGAGAGGATTTACAAAGAGACGAAAAAGGCGCTTTGCGCACGAAACTCTTCGGTTTTTTTCTACTCTTTGCTTGAATTTGACGCGCTTGACGCGCTTTTTCCGTTTCTTTACAATTTGACGAAAATCTCCCATGACAATGAATATCACATGGAGGGTTCTGTATTTGCACATACCATGATGGCGCTTGATTTGTGTGAAAGCGCAGCCGCAAAATGGGCTGTTTTGTTTCATGACAGCGGAAAATATCAATCATTTTCGGAAGATGGAAATTTTCATAGACATTATGATGAAAAAATTATAAAAAGCGTTTTTACGGGTATTCAAAAGTCGCTGAGTTTAAGCCGCGAAGAGTTTGAGATATCAAAATTTTTCGCGCTAAACCACCATAAACTGCAAATTCTCCTTAAAAACAACATGAGAGCCTCAAAAATCGCCGTTTTACTCTTTAAAATAAAGGATAAAAACAGGCTTGAAAATATTCTTGAAGCATCTTTTGCGGATTTGAGAGGAAGAGTCGGCAAAAGCAGTGAAAGCGGTCTGTTTTTTAACAAGGAAGAGATAAAAAAACTTTGGGAACTCCTGAAATACGCAGATTACGGCGTGGATAACGAAACCATGAGCGTGGAGCGGATAAAATCCGAAATCATACAAAAGCAAGCCCAAATCGTCAAAAATTTCATCAAGTCAAAAGCTATTTTTTAATCTCCTGAATTATGTCAAAACTGCCGTTTATGACGAATTTTGCACTGTATTCGGAGGGCGGATTTATATCAACTTCCTGCGCGTTTTGGACTTGAAAAGCTTGCGCATAAACGGAATTTCTGCCGTTTCTATAATAATAGTCGTCATTGCCCGTATATGGGTCTTTGACATGTACATTTGACGCCGCGCCCAAAGAAAAACCGCTTTTATTTATCACTCTTTTTGCCTTTTCTTGAAGTTTTTCAAACAGCCTGCCCTCAACTTCTTTTGCGACTTTTTCTCTTTGCGCGTCCGAGATGCCGTAATGCAAATTGTCATTAATCGTCATTTTCAACTCCTGCGCTTTTGTAAATATCTTGCCTATATTGTCAAAGTTTGAAGTTTTAATCTTTATCGTATTTGAGACAAAATATTTTTTTACCTCTTTTGTCTCTTTCGAATTTTGGGCGGTCTCATACTCTTTTATATCGATATGCGCAACGCCGCTGTTTTTCAGAGTTTTTGATATTTTTTCAAAAATTTCCTGAGCGTTTTTTTTGGCTGTATTTTCGGAAGCGGCTTTGGCTGTGATAGTAAAATAATAAAGCTCTTCATTTGCCGTGTAACCATCTTTTTTTAGATTGTCAATGCCGTTTTTTTCAAGCAGTTCTATGATATTGTAAATGTTTTCCTGCGGTACTTTGATGATTACAGTGAGTTTTGTCGCGTATAATTTTTCATCAAGCATCTCATATATGCTCTGCTGATAATTGCTATATCCAACGGTGTTTATTTCGCTCTCTTTAACTCCAAGCGTTTTTAGATATTTTTTTAATTCGTCCATGTTCTTGATATTGCGGTTTGAAGCGTTATTTGGAGTAGTTCCTTCAGTCAGATAAGTGATGCTAAACTCTGCGGTATCTGGCGTGAAATTCACATTTTCTTCATACTGTACGCTTATGGTTCCGACAGATATATGGTTTTGCCCGTATTTCAATCTATTTATCGTCTGAAAGCCGTTTTCTTCCTGCGCCGCCAAAATTCCAATAATGCTTGCAATAAGTAAAATCTTTTTCATGAATTTCCATTGATTTTGATAGCGGTAATTATAGCACAAAAACTCTCAAGCTCGCTTTTTAAGCATTTACAAGGTAAAATCCGCATAATTAAAACAACGGAGTGCGCGATGAGGTATTTGATAGCTGTTTTTTGTCTGTTTTTAATGTCGGGATGCGCTTCTCAAGACGAGGTAATTCCCAAAAGCAATGCATTGAAGGTAGGCGAAAGCGTTGAATTGACAAGCGTTCAAGGCGCAAAAATCACAATCAAAAGAGTGGAGGGCGGCTTGGTGCAGGAGGGCAAAGAGAATACGGTTTTGATATTTGATATTTTCGGCACATTTTGCGAGCCATGCAAAAAAGAGGCGCCTGCTTTGATGAATTTACAGCTGAAATATATCTCAAATATGACGCTTATAGGGCTTAGCTATTTTGAAGAAGTAGATGAAAAATATATTATTGAAAATTTTGCAAAACCGTATAACGCGCACTATTTTATAGCTAAAAATTCGGCGGCAAATAAGGCTTTAGCTGACACGATAAGGGAAGATATAAATTACAAAAGTCTTATATCCCTGCCGTTTAAAGTAGTGTTGAAAGGCGGTAAATACCGTACTGTAACCGATATATGGGAAAATAAAACGGACAATAAATATTATATCGGCGCGATAAATACCGCCGTTGTGGAAAAAGATTTGGAACGGATTTTGAAAGAGTAGATTGTGGACAGGACAGAAAAGAGCGTTGCCGAAAAGACGCATATAGAGATAAAAACGCCGAAAAAATATGTGGTTTATCTTTTAAATGACGATTTTACGACGATGGATTTTGTGATAAAAGTATTAATGTTATATTTTGGGCACAATCCGCATTCGGCATTTGATATAATGATGAAAGTACATAAAGAGGGCAAAGCGGCGTGCGGCGTATATCCTTTTGAGATAGCCGAAACAAAGGTTGCGCATGTGCATGCGTACGCCAAAGCCAACAGTTTCCCTCTTCGCGCGATTTTGGAGGAGGAGTAAAATGTTAAGCGAAGAATTAAGTCAAGTTTTTAGCCGCGCCATATCGTTTGCAAAAATGCACCGCCATGAGTACTTTACTGTGGAGCATATATTTTATGTATTATTGGAGCATGAAGATATCAAGGCTCTTTTAAGCTCTTTGCATGTAAACGAAAATGATATAGCGGATATAAAGCGCTCATTGGAGAGTTATTTTGCGATAAATTATAAAAAAGTGCCGTTGGAGACGGATTATGAACCCTCAGAAACGCTGGCGCTTTCGCGTACGATAGAGCAAATGTTTTTGCATATCAATAAAGCCGACAAAAACGAAGCGTCTTTATATGACATGATATATTTTCTATTTGAAGAGAAAAACTCTTACAGCATATATCTGCTTTGCGAAAAAGGAGTTGACAGAGACGATTTGCTGGACGCGATAGTAGAGCATAGCGATAAAATCGTACATGTTGAAAAGAGTGAAGTAGATTTTTGCGTTAATTTACTGGAGCAGGCGAAAAATGGATTGATAGATCCGCTTGTAGGGCGCGAAGAAGAGTTGCAGCGCGTACAGCAGATACTCTGCCGCCGCAAAAAAAACAATCCTTTATTATTGGGCGAACCCGGAGTTGGTAAAACGGCTATTATAGAAGGATTGGCGCTTGCCGTAAACGAGGGCAGGACGCCTGAGATATTGAAAAACTGCAGACTTTTTACTCTTGATATCGGCTCTTTGCTTGCCGGTACGAAATACAGAGGCGATTTTGAAAAGAGACTGAAAGACACCATAGATAAACTTGAACAGATACCAAACGCTATACTTTTTATAGACGAGATACATACTATCGTAGGCGCAGGTTCTACAAGCGGCAGCAATGTGGATTTGGCAAATCTCTTAAAACCCTCTTTGGCAAGCGGAAAATTAAGATGTATAGGCGCGACCACTTACCAAGAATATAGAAATAATTTCAATAAAGATAGAGCGCTCTCCCGCCGTTTTGCGACTGTGGACATAAAAGAGCCGAGCATAGAAGAGAGTTATAAAATACTTTTGGGGCTAAAAAGCGTTTATGAAGAGCATCATGATATCAAACTGCCCGATGCAGCGCTAAAATCCGCCGCAGAGCTTGCGAAAAAATATATCAATGACAGGTTTTTGCCCGATTCTGCTATAGATTTGATGGATGAAACATGCGCTTCATTTCATTTTAGGGCGGATAATAGAAAAAGCGTTGAGACGGCCGATATTGAAAATACGCTCTCTTTCATGGCAAATATCCCAAATCCGCGGGCTTCAAGCGACGAGGGAGCCGTTTTAAAAACGCTTTCATTGAAACTAAAAAGTAAAATTTTCGGACAAGACGAAGCGATAGAAGTTTTAGCGCATGCGATAAAGCGTTCGCGCGCAGGACTCGGCAATCCAACTTCCCCGATAGGCTCATTCCTTTTTGTAGGACCCACAGGCGTTGGAAAAACGGAAGCCGCAAAACAGTTGGCAAGCGAGCTTGGCGTGCATTTTGAAAGGTACGACATGAGCGAATACATGGAGAAACACTCCGTCAGCCGTCTTATCGGTTCGCCTCCGGGTTATATAGGATTTGAAGAGGGCGGGCAGCTTACTAATAGTATCAAAAAACACCCTTATTGCGTGCTTTTATTGGACGAAGTAGAGAAAGCGCATGGAGATTTATTGAATATTTTGCTTCAGATTTTTGACAGCGCGGCTTTGACTGATAACAGCGGTAAAAAGACGGATTTTAGGAATGTTATCGTCATCATGACTTCAAATCTCGGCACAAAAGAGGCGCCGCAGGTCGGTTTTACAAAAAGCGAAAGCGATAGAACTTTTAGAGCTGTTAAAGAATTTTTTGCGCCGGAGTTTAGAAACCGCCTTGATGCGGTTGTAGAATTTAAGCCTTTAAAAACGGAGCAAATGATAAAGATAGTGGAAAAATTGCTGATAGAAATTGAGGAGCAGCTGAAGGATAAAAATATCAAAATCACAGCTTCGCCAGCCGCCAAAGAGTATCTCGCGCAAAAAGGTTTCAGTGCGTCTTTGGGCGCAAGAGAGATGAAAAGAGTCATACAAGAAGAGATAAAAACTCCTCTGACAGATGAGATACTTTTCGGAAAACTCAAAAACGGCGGAGAGGTTAAAGTGGGATTTAGGGACGAAAAGATAGAATTTTCATTTTGATTGCGGGGTTTATCACAGTAAAATAACATCAAACACAGTATTTGACGCAGTATAGCTATTTTTGTTTGCGATTGTTAATATATGCCTGATAACATGCACAGTTTACAAATCGTGATTTTCAAATTTAACAGGTCAATACGGAGTAAGTTTAACTTGAAAATACCGAATATGGTTTTTATTTTACAATTTAAAATAGTTGGAAATAAAGCTAAAAATCGTTGTTCGTTGTTCGTTGTTCGTTGTTCGTTGTTCGTTGTTCGTTGTTCGTTGTTAACAAATATTATGATAAAATGCACAGCTTAATGTGATTTTTTAAAATATACAAATTTTAATATGCTTGGAGTTACAAATATGAGTTTACATAATTTTTCACCGCTTAAATACGGCATTGCCGCAGCTGTTTGTTTATTGTTTATTTCGGGCTGCGAAAAAGGCGCAGATGCAGCTCAAGGCGCGGCCGGAATGCCGCAGATGCCCCCTTTGCCCGTCAATACTTTTACGGCGCATAAACGCGATATACCGATAAATCTTGAATATCCCGCGAGAATAAAAAGCGTTCAGCAGGTGCAGGTCGTGGCAAGAGTTCCGGGTACTTTGGAAAAAAAGTTTTTTAAAGATGGTTCGCTTGTAAAAGAGGGTACGCTTTTGTATCAAATAGACCCCGCTAAATATCAAGCCGCCTATGATGTGGCAAAAGCGCAGGTTTCAGTGGCTGATGCCGCTTTTAAACAGGCGGAGCGAAATTGGGAAAGAAGCGAAAAGCTTTATGAGAAAAACGCTGTCAGTCAAAGAGAGTATGATCAGGCTTTAAGCGCGTATGAGACGGCAAAAGCGCAGGTGGAAGCGGCAAATGCGGCGTTAAGCAATGCAAAAGTTGACCTTGACTATACGAAAATAAAAGCCACCGCAAGCGGCAATATAGGGCAAAACTTGCAGGATTTGGGAAGTTATGTCGGCACAAGCGCGGCAAATTCCGTACTTACGACTATCACGCAGACAAACCCAGTATATGCGGAGTTTTCACTGCCGGATATAGAACTTTTAAAGAAAAGATACACTCTTGCTCGCGGAGATTGGAAAAGTATTACAAATGCCAAACTGCCTGTGAAGATTTTCACGCCCGCGGGCGAATCATACGAAAAACTCGGCACATTTGACTTTTTAGACAATCTCGTTGACCCGCAGACCGCAACCATCAAAGCAAGAGCTACATTTAATAATAAAGACGGCGTTTTGATACCGGGACTTTTCGTAAGAGTCTCTTTGGAAGGATTGATTCAAAAAGGCGTATTTGCGATACCGCAAAAAGCTCTTTTGCAAGACCCCATGGGAACTTATGTTTTGATAGCTAAAGACAAAAAGGCTTCAAAAGTTTATGTCAGCGTTGAAAATACGATAGCAAACAGCGAAATTATCATACAAAGCGGACTAAATGAAGGCGATGAAGTAATTCTTGACAATCTTACGAAATTAAAAGACGGCGCGGCTGTAACTCCTATCCCAAAGAAGGCTGAATAATGTTTTCAAAGTTTTTTATATATAGACCGATTTTTGCGACGGTAATATCCATTATTGTGCTTATCGCGGGTGTCGTGTCTATCAATTCTTTGGGAGTGGAAGAGTATCCGCAGGTTACTCCGCCGCAGGTCATGGTAATTACGAGTTATACGGGCGCGAGCGCGGAAATTATCGCCAATACCGTAGCGTCGCCTCTTGAACAGCAGATAAACGGCGTAGAAGATATGATGTATATTACTTCCACTTCATCTGCAAGCGGCACAATGATGATGAATATATTTTTTAAAATCGGCACAGACCCAGACCAAGCCACTATCAATGTCAATAACCGCGTTCAGCAAGTGCTTCGCATGCTTCCTGCCGAAGTGCAGGCAAACGGCGTTACGGTTGTAAAACGCTCTTCTACGATATTGAAATTGGTCGCTTTATATTCGGATAACAATACTTATGACGCCGGTTACATGGCAAATTACGCCCTTATCAATATAATTGACCGCTTGAAACGAGTTCCCGGAGTCGGCGATGCCGCACTTTTTAGCCGTCAAAATTACTCTATTCGTATATGGCTTAAACCGGATATGCTTTCAAAATACAATCTCTCTCCTACAGATGTTTTAGCCGCCGTCAAAGAGCAAAACAGCCAGTTTGCTCCGGGCAAATTTAACCAGTCGCCAAATAAAGGCAACGAGGCTTTCACATACTCTATCACGACAGACGGGCGATTTACGAATGTAGATGAGTTCAAGGAAATTATACTTTCCACCAATGCAGACGGCTCTACTTTGAGGCTTAAAGATGTGGCTAATGTTGAGCTTGGCATAGAATCGTACGATGCGCAGGGCAAATTGGCTGGTAAAGACGCCGTTGCCATGGGCATATTTTTGCAATCAGGCGCGAATGCTCTTGAAACTGCGCAGGGCGTTGACAAAGCGCTTGAAGAGCTGCATAGAGATTTTCCGCAAGGCTTGCAGTATAATATTCCGTACGATACGACCGACTTTATCAAAATCTCCATAAACGAAGTTGAAAAGACATTTATTGAAGCTCTTATACTTGTTATGATTATTATTTATATGTTTTTGGGCAATATCAGAGCTACCATTATTCCCATGCTGGCAGTTCCCGTCTCTATCGTCGGCACATTCGCAGGCATGTATGCGTTCGGCTTTTCTATCAATCTTTTGACGCTTTTCGGTCTGGTGCTTGCTATCGGTATCGTGGTTGATGACGCGATTATCGTTATAGAAAATATAGAGAGAATTTTGCGTTCCAATCCGAAAATATCCGTCAAAGACGCCGCCGTGCAGGCTATGCGGGAGGTTACAGGTCCTGTCGTGGCTATCGTTTTGATACTATGCGCCGTATTTATCCCCGTTTCATTCATGGGCGGTTTTACGGGCGAAATATATAAACAGTTTGCGATTACGATAGTTATTTCTGTCGTTATTTCGGGCATTGTCGCACTTACGCTCACGCCTGCTCTCTGCGCCGTATTTTTATCAAAACATGAGCCGAAACCGTTTTGGATAGTTAAAAAATTCAACGATTTTTTTGACTGGTCAACAAGCATTTTTACAGACGGCGTAAAATTGATATTAAGATACGGTATTATAGCGATTTTATGTTTTGCCGTTTTGATGGGATTGACTGTTAAGCTTTTTTACGAAGTGCCGGGCGAACTTGTTCCTGCCGAAGATAAGGGCATGCTGCTTTCTATTATACAATTGCCGCCCGCGTCGTCATTAGACAGAACGCTTGAAGTAGCGGATAAATTTCACAATATTGCAAGTTCGCTTGATGAGGTTAAACAAGTAACGGTTATCTCGGGATACGATATTTCGGCGGGCGGACTTAAAACAAGCTCCGCCGCATCGTTTATCGTATTGAAAGATTGGAAAGAGCGCACAAATGCAAATCAAAGCTCTTTTGAAATAGCCAATAGATTAAACGGCATGTTTTATATGACTATGCCCGAAGCTACCGTTTACACGCTGAATCCGCCGCCGATCATGGGACTTAGCTTGTCCGGCGGATTTGAAATGTATGTGCAAGATAAAACGGGCGGCAGTCTGAATAATTTGAAACTGCTTGCCGACCAAATCGTAGCAGAAGCGGTAAAAACAGGTAAATTGATAAATGTCAGAACTACATTTGACAACAGTTATCCGCAATTTAAAGTTGAAATAGACAAGGAAAAAGCCAAAGCTTACAATGTCGCGATAAATGATGCATTTGCGGCTTTGCAAACGACATTCGGCGCATATTATGTAAATGATTTTGACCTTTACGGCAGATCTTACCGCGTCAATATGCAAGCCGAACAGCAATATAGACAAAAGCCCGAAGACGCTAACAATATCTTTGTGCGTTCGCGCGACGGCAACCTCGTACCGTTAAGTTCTATTTTGACATTTGCAAAAATTGTCGGACCAGATACGGTGGATAGATACAATGTATTTCCAGCCGCGAAAATCACGGGCGAACCTGCTCTTGGGTACACTTCGGGCGACTCTCTTGAAACGATAGAAACAGTCGCAAGAAGCATATTGCCCGAAGGCTACGACATCGGATGGATAGGCTCTTCGTATCAGGAAAAAGAGATGGAAGGAACGGGAGCGCAGGCTTTTATATTCGGCATTATATTTATTTTCCTTATTCTCGCCGCGCAGTATGAAAGATGGCTCATGCCGCTTGCAGTTGTAACCGCTGTGCCGTTTGCGGTATTTGGCTCCATACTTGCCGTATGGATGAGGGACATAACAAACGATATATATTTTCAGATAGGACTTCTTGTACTTATAGGATTGGCGGCTAAAAATGCTATACTTATAGTTGAATTTGCCATGCTTGCGCAGGAGAGGGGTAAAAATATATTTGACGCGACTATAGAGGCGGCAAGACTTCGTTTCAGACCGATAGTTATGACTTCGCTGGCGTTTACCTTGGGGGTTATACCTCTTGCGGTAAGTTCGGGCGCAGGAGCGGCAAGCCGTCATGCGATAGGCACGGGCGTTATCGGCGGCATGATAGCTTCCACGACCATAGCGATATTTTTTGTACCGCTGTTTTATAGCTGGCTTGCTAAGTTAAACATGAAATTTCTCTCGGCAAAAGAGGAATATGAGAAAAAAAATTTACATGAAAAAGGTAAATATAATGAATAGTAAATTTATCTGCTTTGCGCTTTTTGCGCTTGTACTTGGCGGCTGTTCGCTTGCGCCGAAACTTGATGTAAAGAGCGTGGAGAGTTCGGATATACAAACGCTCGGATTTAATGTAACCGAAGAAAACTCAACTATCAATCAAGAGTGGTGGAAAGAGTATAACGACGAAGCGCTAAACTCTCTTGTGAATGAAGCTTTAAAAAACAATAAAGATATTGAAATTGCGCTTTTAAATATCTCTTTATCAAGGGCGTCTCTGGCTCTCAAAGAATCTGATTTTTATCCGTCCTTATCGGCAAAAGGCGGTTTTTCAAGAACGGAAACAAGCATGGAGGCTTATACTTCAGGCGGCAGAAGTTCACTGTTTAATGACTTTTCTTTAAGCGCTATTTTAAACTATGAAGTGGATTTGTGGGGCAGAGTGCGCTCCTCAAACCAAGCCGCAAAAGCCGCGCTTTTAAGTTCGGAAGCAAGCGCTGATGCTGTCAGGCTTTCGTTGGCAAGCAGTATTGTAGATAGTTATTTTGCGCTTGTGTCTTTGAAAGAGCAGCTCTCTATCACGGAAGATACGATTGCTACCCGCGAAAAAACTATGGAATTGACAAAAATACGCTTTGAAGAGGGCGCGGATAGAGAAAGTACGATGGTACAACAGCAATCTTTGCTAACATCTGCGAAAATTACAAAAAACAATATAGAGCAACAAATCGCTCTTGCAAGCAGTGCGCTTGGAATTCTTTTGGGGCGCGATGTAAAAGATTTGCTTGCCGATAAGGATATTGAACTTGCCGCGCTTCCAAATGATATAGTCGTACCGACTGATATACCTTCCAGTATACTTGAAAACCGCCCCGATGTTGAAGCAAGTTTTCAACAGCTTGTCTCTTCAAACGAGTTGATAGGAGTGGCGCGCACGGCGTATTTTCCGAGCCTTAGCCTTTCAGGATTGTTTGGGCTTGAGAGCGCAGATGCGGACAGTTTATTTAAAAGCAACGCAGGCACATGGAATGCGGGCGCAAGTTTAGCCGCGCCGTTGATTGATTTTGGCAAAACGGGCGCTAATGTTGATATTGCAAAGATACAAAAAGATATAAATGTCGTCAATTACGAAAAAACGGTACTGAATGCGTTTAGAGAAGTTTACAACGCGCTTTCGTCCCGTGCGCTTTTGGAGTTAAATCACAAAAACGCTCTTGATTACGAGGCGGCTATTGCCAGAACGCTGGAGTTGGTGCAGTATGAATACGAAGCCGGAAATATAGACTTTTTGTCCGTGCTTGATGCGGAGCGTTCGCTTTTGAGCGCGAAGTTGGCAAGGGTGCAGACGCATCAGTCGCTTTTAAGCAGCGGAGTTTCACTCTTTAAAGCGCTTGGCGGCGGCTGGACAAAAGAGTAACCCCTTACATGAGAGCAAAACCGCTCTCATGTACCCTGCCGATAAAATAGTTTTAAAATTTTGCGAATTTTTTTGTTTTTATTCTTAATAATCGGCAAACTTACAAAATAGATTTTGACCGATATAAAAATTGCGTTGAAATTCGTAATCATGAAACTGCGAAACGAGTACCCAACTGTTAAACCAACACAAAAGCTCTCTTTTTTGTCATTCCTGCACGCTTGTTTGCCTTCGTTCAAAACTCATCGCGAGGCAGGCGGCACAATTTCGTCTCCTTCCGTCATTCCTGCGTCTCCTTACGTCATACCCATGCTTTCTCTCTATCATTCCATGTTTTCTCTCCGTCATTCCCGCGTAGGCGGGAATCCAAAAAAGAATATTCACAAATAAATAAAGACAATATGAAAAGAATTGACATTATATAACTCTCTTTTATTTTTTTCATGCTTTCATATTTTAAAGTTATTAGTTTGGATTCCCGCCTACGCGGGAATGACGAAAAGATGGCGCATGCGCTTCGCTTGTCGTTCGGTCGCGGGAATGACATAGTGAAAGAGAAAATGACATAGTGAAAGAGAGAATGACGGAAAAAACGGAAATGACAAAGGAACGCGGAAATGACGGAAAGAGAGAATGAGAATGACAAATATATCATAAATATTTTGCTTTTAGTGTATAATACGCCAAACATTTTAAGGCAAATCATGAGATACGATACTATCCAATCAAAACAGATAAAAAAGCTTTTTGTAGAACAAAACAAAAAGCTTCATGATATGCAATCCAAAATATCGGCGCAAATTCAATATATTGAAAAATTGAATTTTGCCCAACATGAGAGTTTTTGCTGGCTATCAAAACGGTTGAAACTTCAATATTCCCTGCCTCCGACACGCGGCTGGCCGATGTCGCCCGATGTTTTACTAAGACTGCATGAGTATATCAGCTTGACAAAACCAAAAAAGATAGTTGAATTTGGAAGCGGCGTTTCCACGATAGTTATATGTGATGCGATGCGCCAAAACGGCTTTGGCTTGCTGTACTCCATAGACCATTCGGAATATTTTGGCGACCAAACGCTCCAAAATATCAAAAAAAATTCGCTGGAAAACTTTGTGGATTTGCGTATTGCGCCGCTTGAACTCTGGCGGAGCAAACATATACATAATGATAAAAAGTCTGCATTTTGGTATCGGAAAAAATGCTTGAACGATATACAAAATATTGATTTGCTTATAGTGGACGGACCGCCTGGTATAACATGCCCATTTGCCCGCTATCCCGCCATGCCGGCTATTTATGACAAGTTAAATCCAAATGCGCAAGTTTGGCTGGATGATACAAGCAGAAAAGAAGAAAAAAAGATTTGCGAAACTTGGGCTGATAAATACGGCATGAGCTTGGAATATCTCCCTCTTGAAAAAGGCTTGGGCGTTTTGACGAAGAAATAACGCGAAATAAGAGAATTAACTATATGCCGAGTTAATGTGCAAAACTGCCTTTTGGATTGCCGCATTCCCTCACGATATGCGTTTCGCTTGTTGTTCTATCGCGGGAATTACCTCTTTATGTCATTCCCGCACCCGTACAGCGCGGCAGTAAATATATAAGCGCCCGCATTCTTATATCACCTTATGTCATTCCCGTGAAAACGGGAATCCAAAAAGAAAAACAAAAAACAGAAATAAAATAATAAAACCACTAATTTTTATATTTTTTAGACATTAAAATATTGAGCAAAGAATGGATTCCCGCCTGCGCGGGAATGACATAATGGGGCGTGGGGAATGACGGAAGGGGCGGATTCCCGTCTTCCCTCACGATATGCGCTCCGCTTGTTGTTCTATCGCGGGAATGACGCAGCGAAACAATAGAATGACATAGAGGAGGAAGACGAAAAAGGCGCGTATATTTCGCATGGGTCGCAGGAATGGTGGAATGGGGCGCATGTAGCATTTTGATTTTTCATGTTGTGTTTTTTTGGATTGCCGCGCTGATGCTCGCTATGACGGAAAGGGCAGGTTGCTTATCAGTTTGCATTTCTCGCAATAATAGAGAAGGAATGTATTGTAATCATCGCATAATATAGCCTTAAATGTTTACATTCCTTGCAAAAATAGAGAAGGAAGGATTGTTTTGTCAATTTGTACGCATAATGACAGAAGATTTTGCCTTAGAACCGTTTTGTATTCCTCGCAAAAAAAGATTGCCAGCCGCTAAGGAATTTTCCGTTTATAAATGTAATAGAGCCGTTTTTTGCGATTAACGGCTTGGCTTCAACATATAAAATTTATATGATTTCAAAAAATTTAAAAATTTTATTCATTCAAATTTCTATGCAGTATCTCTTCCAAAACTACCGTAGCATACGAGCCTTTGGGAAGCGTAAAATTCATTTCAAACCACGCGTTTTCTTCTTTATATACATATTCAAAATCTTCCGCGAAGCTCCATGCAAAACGGTGTGAACCGTCCATTTTGTCCAAAAAAACTTCCGCTTCGCTGAAAATTTCGCGTTCTATTTCGGCCGCCATTCCTTCGCTTCTTAACGCGCGGCTTCCTGCAAGAAAACCCGCAACGCTTATCTCTTTTGCGCAAAACCGCGCAGTTTCAGCGCTTAAATTACTGCACAAAAATGCCTTTCCATGCGGATAGTGATGACAAATGTCGCCTTTTAAAATCTTAAAAAACTGCGGTTCTTCGCTTATCTCTTTTATACTCTCTTTGTCCCATTTCAATGCATTTTGAAGCTCTGATTGATTGAAATCCTCAAAATATTTGCTTATCGCAACTCTTTTGGCAAGCCATCGGTTAAAAAGTTCGCTTTGATACGCGCTGATTAAAAAATTTTTTAATTTTGGATTTCGTTCCCTTTTTTTGCCCTCAAGCGCCTCTTTTCCGAGCTGAAAATTATCGCCGCTTTTGCCGAAACGCTGATAGCCAAAATAGTTCGGATAACCTTGCAAAGCTATTTTTTTACATGCAGATGAGAGTTTTGCGGCGTCCACAGAAAGCGTTTTTTTAAGTCTTATAAAGAAGCGATTACCCTTCAAATGCCCTGTTTTTATCTTGTTATTGTGATATGTTGCGTTTAAAATTTTGATATTCGGGTGCGAAAAATTTTCAAAAGCTTTTGCATAATTTTTATGTATGCTCAGGTACTGCGTTGTCATACCCTCTTTATCTTTTAAGCCCGCGTAACCGAAATCGCGTATTTTTATGCCGCAAATTTCGCTGAAAATATGCAGCATCTCCCAAGTGGTCAAATCTTTTTTGCGCACATGCAAGATAAAGTGTTCGCCGCCGCCGCTAAATTCGTAAAGCGGTATCTCGCTTACGACAAAATCGCTTGAATTTTTGCTGAAATGTACATGATCAACCGCGGCATGGTCAGTAAAAAAAACTCTATTCAATTTTTATCCTTTAAAAATGGTGTTCTTTGCATTCGCTCAAATATTTCCCTTCGCATGCCCTGCCAAACAGTGTCAGCGGCGTTTTTGTTTTTTGAGCGGCTTTGAAAACTTTCTCCATATTTTTTGGAGCAAAAGCTATAAGCATTTCATACTCTTCGCCGCTGCAAAGGATATTTTTATCTATTTTTTTGCTAAATTTTACGCCGAGATTATTTAAAATACAAAGACGCGAAAGGTCTTTGCTTAAACCGTCTGAAATGTCAAGTCCGCAGCTTAGGTATTTTGCCGCCGCCTTGATAAAATCAGCCCTCAAAACAGGCTTTATAAAACGCGCATGAGGAGCGATACTGCCGCCGTTTAAAAGAATGTCAAGCTGATGCCCGCTCTCTCCCAAAACGCCCGTATATGCCAAAATATTGCCCTTTTTTAGCCCCAAGCGGTATAAAGTATGCCTGCGTTTTTTGGAAATAATCGTTATTGAAATATTGATTTTTTCACAAGAGACGGTATCTCCGCCTATGATTTTTACATTATACATGAGCGCCGTTTCTATAAATCCTTTGGAAAGCAGAGTTATATTTTCCAAGCTAAAATCTTTTGGTATGCCGATACCCAAAAGCGCGTATTTTGGTTTTGCGTTCATGGCTACGGCGTCAGAGATATTTGCAAGCATGGCTTTTTGTGCGATTTGATAGGGATTTAACCAGCCGCGCTTAAAATGCGTATCTTCGCAAAAAAGGTCTTTTGAGTAAATCCATTTGCCCATAACTGCGCCGTCATCGCCCGTGAAACTGTTTTGAAACTGTGAAATGATAAACGACTCTTTGTCCAAAAAATCCTCTCCTCAAAAACGGTTTGTTATTATAGTGATAGCCTCTTTAATATAAGGTTAGCTCCATTTTGTTACACATGAGCGTTTTTTTGCATGAAAGCTTAAATATAAAAATATATATTAAGTGTTTTTAAGTTACACTAAACAACTTTATTTTAGGAGAAAGTATGCCTTTGCTTGCCGTAAAAGCATTTCGTTTCAACGCCAAAAGCGATTTTTTGCCATATTATAAAAATTATGAAATATCCCTCAAGGAGGAAGATACGCTGACGGATATTTTGAACGGCATAAAAAAACAAGATAGAGAATTTAACTTTTCAAACAATCAGTTTATCGGCGTCAGGGTAAATTCTTTTGTTGCGCCGTTGAATGTGCATGTAAGAACTCTCACGAGATTTTTAAAAACGGATACTATCGTGCTTGAGCCTTTAAGCGAATTTTATGCTATGAATGACCTTGAAGTGGATATGGGCGCGTTTTTAAAACATTTGGAGCGCTTTAAAACATTTATAGATGATGAAGATGCAAAATTGTATAAGGAGTTTGTATCTTACTATTTTGCGTCCGGCGCGATTGAGTTTGAACGCGAATATTTCGGCGATTCATTCATGCTCTTTGCCGCTTCCTTGATTAAAAAATATCCGCAAAAAAGAGACGATATACTTCGTTTGTGCGCTGATGAGAAATGCGGTATATGGCTGCATGTTTCCGTAAAAAATACAATGCTTCTCTACTTAAAAGCGATTGACATGGAGAATAGCATTTCTGAGCTTAAACGGCAGATTTTGCAATATGTTCCGGACACCAATTCCATAACGAAACGCGAAGCAAAACGCATTAATAATTTAAGTTTTTAGGGTAAGGTATGGCGAATTATATTATTTTTGACAAACTGCATAAAAAACTCATCACAAAGCCTTTTAAGTCCGCAGGAGAGAGATTTTTAAAAGAATTTTACATTGCAAAATACGCTATAAAAACCAACGCGAGCGATATAGGAGCTGAAAATTATCCGCTAAATCCGAAACTTTTCGCCAAAAGATTTGCTGAAATTTTAGCAAGAGCGGGCAAAAACGGCGAGAGTATTATCGCATGCGACACAAGTTCGTATCTTTCGCTGCTGCTTTCAAAGAGATTTATTGCAAGCGGCGCCGATATAAAAAAAGAGATAGACCAGTTTTTAAATCCGCTTGAACTTACGGCTGATTTTTTATCCGACATTGTGCATATAAATACTTTTGCCGCCTCGCATGGGGTGATAGAAAATATAGAAAAAAATTTAAAATACCCGTTTGAGGGCTTCAAAGCGGCAGTGTATTACGGCGCGGATATAAGAATAGACGAGCGTTCCAATAGAGAATTGGATAAGTTTTTTGAAGCGATAAAGTTAAAATGCGTAAAATTCAGCAAAGAGTTTAGTTCTGACGGATACGAACTGCTTCGTTACGCGCCCGATACCGCATTTAAAATGGCTGGAGCCGTTTTGCTTGATGCGTTTGACAGTGGCGCGGATTTTTTAGTAGTAAGCGATGCGCGCACTTTTTATCTCATGGAAGCAAAGCGAAAACAGATAATTAAAGCGGTTGGACGCGAAATACCGATATATATATTGACGCCGCCGCAATTGGCTTTATTGTCAATAGGAGTTACCGACAGCGATGCTTTGGGCTTTGATGCGCATAAAATAAAACCGCCGCTGATAGGATAAGCGTTTTCATATAAACCGCGCGTTTTTGCCGTTTTTTGCCGAATTTTATAAAAGAATCTAATTAAGACAAAAATAATCTCTTTTTTTAATGCCCTTCTAATCAATTATTCTGTATATTTGCATGTAGATTTTTAAAAGGAGTTTTTATGCCAAAGATTAATCGTTATGTAGATATAGATTTAGTTGAGAGGGAGTCTAAAAAAGATTACATAGATAGACACTCTCCGTTTGTCCGCTGTGCGGCACAAGCCAAAAAGGGCGAAAAGTTTGCCGTAACGGTAAAAGTTGGAAACGAGTATTCACACCCTGATGATTTTGACCATTATATCGCCAATGTCTCTTTGTACAACGGCGAAACGCTTTTGGCGCGGGCTGATTTTGTCGCGGGCACGCTTGGCGGGCAGGGCGCAAAAGGTCAGTTGGAAGTTACTTTCAATATAGTTCCGACAATGTCAAAGTTAAGTTTGAGCGCTCACAGTTACTGTACAAAACATGGTTTATGGGAGAGCGATCCTGTAAGCGTTGAAGTAGCGGAGTAATTTATGCGGCGTCAAACTATTTTTGGCTTGACGCCGAAACTTTATTTTTTGGATGCTTTAAATGGGCTTTTTGGGCGGTATCGTTTGATTTTTTGCGTCTGTGACGGTAAAATCTGCGCCTTCTAAGAGTAGTTTTTTAAGTCAAGATTGGCTATTATTACTCTCATGTCAAAACTTGAAACCCTGAAAATGCTGCAAGAGCTTTATGCGTACCGTTCATATGGATTTACATACTATAAAAAACGCGAATTTATGCCGCAAAAATCAAATTCCATACCGAACAGTTTAGACAAACTGGAAAAAAGCGTACATGGGTGTTTTTTATGCGCTCTTTGCAAAACGCGCAAAAATGTCGTATTCGGCGAGGGCAATATCCATGCAAAACTTATGTTTGTGGGCGAAGGTCCGGGAGCTTTCGAAGACGAACAGGGAAGACCGTTTGTCGGTAATGCGGGGGCATTGCTTACAAAAATGATAGAAAATGTGCTTCATTTGAAACGAAGCGATGTCTATATCGCAAATATCGTCAAATGCCGTCCGCCTGCCAACCGCCCGCCGCTTCCCGAAGAAGCCAACGTATGCAAACCGTATCTTTTTAAGCAGATAGAGATAATAGCTCCGCAGATAATTGTAGCGCTTGGCGGCACGAGTTACCACTATCTTACGGGTGATGACAAAAAAATTACGCAGGTGCGCGGCGAGATATTTGAGTATAAAAATGCAAAACTTATACCGACTTTCCATCCGAGTTATCTTTTAAGAAACGAATCCAGCAAAAAAGATACTTATCACGACTTGTTGAAAGTAAAGGCTTTATTATGAAAAAAATAGTTGTTTTTATCGTTTTATTGTGTGCGGCGGCGTACGCCGTTAGTGATAAATCCTCTCCCGTGCCGCTTCCAAAGAGCGTTTTTTTGGATACTGCCGCATCAAAATGCGATTCTGCATGTTTGACCAAATTGCTTGAAAACGGGAAATTTTTCAGCTTCATGGGCAGATACAGCGAAGAGTACGCCACGCAAAATTTAGAGGAAAATTATCTAAATTACGCGCAGGTATTTAATGTGTTTATGCATTATGATGCGGAATATGACTCGGAAAATATAAAACTCGCCGTTCTTATACCGCAAAAGAGTATCAAAAGTTATGCGCTTACTTCTGTAAATGCCGTGCTGGCTTATCTTTTCAGACAAAGAAGCAATTTTGAACTTACTGTATTTAACAGTGGAGACGAGAGCGAAGAGGCGATAAAAGCGGCATTGAACGAAATGCGTAAAAACGCTTATGTGCATGTCATCGCGCCCATAACGCAGGACGGACTTGACGCGTTGGTAGAAAACAGTTACGGATTATATGTATTTATACCTACGCTTCATAAGTCGCTGTATGAATATGCGCCTGACAATGTCGTTTTCGGCGGTATTGATTATAACGCCCAAATACAGGCTTTGAACGAATTTGTAAAGGGCGATGTTGTTATATTTTCGGGAGAAAGTAAGTTGGAGTTAAGCCTGAACGACATGGTAAAAAATCAAAATGGAGAGGTTAAAGAGATACTTTATTTTTCAAACGCCAATGATAATTTTAAAAAATCGCTTGAAAAAAATAAAGCGCTAAACAACTCGTCCGTTTATCTGAATATGCGCCGCTCCATGTCAAGCCTGCTCGCTTCGCAGCTTAGAGTTTATAAACAATCCCCGCACGCGCTTTTGAGTACTCAGATAAATTATCACCCTGATATTTTAAATTTTACGCAGTATGAAGACAGAAAAAATATGTATCTGGCGAACTCTATAGGCAAGATAGACCCGTATATTGAGAGTGTCAATGCGTTTTTGGGCAACAACATGGAGTATGAGTGGGTAAATTACGCTATCTCTATCGGCGTGGAGCATATTAACGCGAACTTTTTCAATGAAGAGATGGATATGATATTTGACGAACAAATCGGCTCGGACGGGCAGATAGAGTACGGCACGCGCATATTCAAGGCGGGACAATTTGGCTTTTTGGAAGCGCTGCACCCAATTTAGGGCTTTATTTGGTTAGAAGTTTTTCCATGCGTATTGCATTTGCGCCGTCAGGATAATAATTTGCCAAAATTTTGATTTTGACAAATCCCGCTTTTTCGTATAATTTAACCGCTGAAAAATTCGCCGCATTAACTTCCAGACTTACCGCTTTTTTGCCGCTTTTTTTCGTCCATGCGAAACTTTCTTCAAGCAATTTTTTACCAATGCCTTGTTGTTGAAACTCTTTTTTTACGGCGATGGAATAAATCCTTGCTTTTGAAGATTTTTTGCGCGTCAAAAGTAGTATATAACCTGCTATTTTATCGTCAATTTTAGAGATAAAAAGCTGATTTTTGCCGATATGATAGAGAAAATTTTTACATGAGAGCGCGTACGAATTTTTATCAAACGCTTCGTTTTCTATCTCGCATAATGCCTTCAAATCGGCTTTACATGCAGGTTTTATTGTCATTTTTGATAAATTGTATATTTGGCGATGAGTTTTTCGGGGCGATAACTCATTTTGACTTTTTTTAAATTTTCAAAGCCCATGTCATCGCCGACATTTATATATTCAACTTCGTATTTATCCCTAAGCACTTTTGAAAATTCGCGGAACAGAAACTGTGCGCAGCCGAGCGTTTCAAAGTCTGTTTTTTCTATGATGATGCTCGCGATATGTTCGTTTATCTTTTCGCCGACAGTGAAGCCTTTCAGTTCGCCGCCGATAAAAAGACAAATGCCTGTCAATTCAAGCTCTTCGTAGTACATGAGCAGCCTTTTTATCGCATTTTGTTCAAATAAAATGCCCTCCAAAAATTTATCCTCTTCCTCTTTGGGCATATATTTTACTCTGTCGTTTGTCCATTTGCGGTGAAGCGCGTTTATTTGTACGGCGTGTTTTTTCGGTTCCAGCGCTTCTACATGCACATCAGAATATGCCTTTTTAAATTTGTTGATTTCATTTCTTTTGGAGTGGTAATTGTTGCCCTTTAACTCTATCAAATCCTCGCTTTTATAGACATAATCTGCAAGTTTTTTCTCAACGATATAGTCCGCAAGCAGTTCAAACATTACCGTGCCTTCTTCCAAAAAATTCGTAAAACCTTCCAAAATGTTCTCATGCACATAATCAATGCGAGAGTAGTATTTCAGCG
>JAITAB010000006.1 GCA_031284315.1 Campylobacteraceae bacterium | reverse complement strand
TATTCCTGTGTCCTTTTCGTCATTCCCACAACCTCTTTTCATCATTCCCGCGATATAACAACAAGCGAAGTATATGCGCCTTCTATGTCATTCCATCGTCCCTTTTCGTCATTCCCGCGTAGGCGGGAATCCAGAGTTAAAAACAATAAAAGTGTTGTTAAATAATATATGAAACCATTTTTTTACTTATCTTATGGAATTATTTCATGTCTTTTTTAGATTCCCGCCTACGCGGGAATGACATAGGGAAACGGGAATAACGGAGTTTTTTTATTTTCCTTTTAGATTTCCGCCTGCCTCGTGATGACGCTGACGCAGTATCGGTCGCGGGAAGACTAAAAGGCTTCTGAATTGCCAAAGCGCTTGGAAATAACTATTTTTTTTCAGTCATTGCGAGCGTCAGCGCGGCAATCCAGAAACTTAAATAACAAAAATCGCGCGTTTGCCGTCAAAAATCGTGCTTTTCACAGCAAGATTACTCCCCCAAAGAAAGCGCCTTTTTATAATTCGTATATATCGCGCTCTCGGGCGGAAAATATTCGCCTATTACGAGCGCATATCTGTCAAACGGATTTTTCTCAAATACAAATTTCAATCTTTTCAAAAACGGCAAATCGTAACTGTTCAGCATAATAGAAAACGGCACGGGATAATCCGAAGCGTATAAAAGTTTGTGATGTATCTCTTTTTCGCGGCTCAAATGCCTCAAAGTTTTAGCCCTCACAGGCGTTAAAATAGCCGAAATATCGGCATAAAGATTGTCATATTTTTTCAGCATTTCTATAAGCGTGAAGTACTCTTTTGGGTAGTATTTGGGATTGCGCTTCAAAGCCCGCGCCATTTTTAAAGGCTCATAGCTTAACGCCATGTGCGCGGCTATCACTTTAAGCCCAAGTTTCAGCGGCAATTCTATCATTTTTAAAGATTCGTACATTTTATTTGAAGGCAGGCTGCTTTCGCTTCCTATGTGAAAAATAACGGGCAGATTTTTTTCTTTAAGCTTTTCATAATACGGGATAAATTTTTCGTCATTCGTGTCTATCTCCCAATAATTTTGCATAAATTTCGCCCCTTTAAAACCCTCGTCGGCATACTTATCTATAAGTTTTAAAGCATCTTTTCTCAAAGGATTTATCGAAAAAAACGGGATAATAATATCGGGATATTTTTTGTAAATATCCGATACATCGTCATTACTCGCGCATACCGTATTATCTTTATGCAGTATTTTGCCTTCTTCGTCTATTTTTTCGTCAATGCCGAAAAGCGTTATTTTTTTGATTTTTTTTGAAGTTTTGACCGATTTAATGAGCGTATTTACATACTCTTCGTAACTGTTTTTTATAAGCCGTCTGGGATTTGCGCCAAGCCGCCTTGCGAAAAACATAATGGCAAGCTTATCGTAAAAGCGTCTAAATCCGACCTCTGAGCTTAAAAGATGCACATGCATATCAACCATGCAAAAGCCCTCTAATCAATAAATCTTCTGCTAATTTGCATGTAAGCATCGCAGCGTCTGTCTCTCAAAAACGGCCAGATACGCCTCACTTCTTCGCTTCTTTTCATATCCAAATCAACATGCAAAATACATTCGTCTTTTTCATTTGCGCTTGCCAAGATTTCGCCCTGCGCTCCCGCGGCAAAGGAGTTTCCCCAAAAGCGGATACCGTCCATGACGCCTTTGTTGTCAAACTCTTTTCCGACTCTGTTTACCGATACGACATTTAGACCGTTGGCCACGGCATGAGCGCGTTGTATCGTTATCCATGCGTCAAGCTGTCGTTTTTTTTCGCCCTCATCGTCTTCGTCAAACCACCCGATAGCAGTCGGATATATCAACAAATCAGCTCCTTTTAACGCCATGATTCTCGCCGCTTCGGGATACCACTGGTCCCAGCATATCAAAAGCCCGATTTTGCCCACGCTCGTTCTTATAGGATTGAACCCCAAATCGCCCGGCGTAAAGTAAAATTTCTCATAAAACGCGGGGTCGTCAGGGATATGCATTTTTCTGTATTTTCCCGCTATATGCCCATCTTTTTCAAAAATAACCGCAGTGTTGTGATACAGCCCCGCCGCGCGTTTTTCAAACAGCGATGCTACCAAAACCACGCCGTTTTTATGAGCCGTCCCCGACCAAAATATCACATCTTTTTCGTAATCTTCCGCCAAATTAAAATTATCCGTATCCTCGTTCATGCAAAAATATCTGTCCTGATGAAGTTCGCCCAAAACTACAAGCTTCGCGCCCGCTTTTGCCGCCTCTTTTATGGCTTCGCATGTATGCTCTATCGTCTCTTTTTTACTGCCGTGAAATTTTTGCTGTATGAGCGCGGTTTTCATCTTTTTGCCTTATGTAAAGATATTTGTAAAATGTAGCGTGTGAGAGCTTAAAAAATACCAAAAAAGAAATAATCAAGCCTAAAATTACAACATTTATCACTCATTTTGCTTTAAAAAGGTAAAATAACTGTTTTAATTTCCCAAAAACAAGGAGACAAAATGGCGCAGCTTTTGAAAATTCGCGGGTTTTTGCCTTTTTTGCTTATCATGTTTATAAACGCTTCCGTTGATTTGGCGCATAAGATAACTATCCAAAATGTTTTGATAAAAAGCTTCGACGGCAATACTTTGGTGATTTTGGTCGCGATTATAAATGCTATGATACTGCTTCCGTTTATATTTTTATTTTCTCCCGCAGGTTTTATAAACGACAAATTTTCAAAAACAACCGTCATTAGATATGCGGCTCTTACGGCGATTGCGCTTACTTTGCTGATACTTTTTGCCTATTATCAGGGCTGGTTTATATTTGCCTTTGCCATGACATTTTTGCTGGCTGTGCAAAGCGCGTTTTACTCGCCTGCAAAATACGGACTTATCAAGCGGTTTGCGGGAGTTGAGAAATTAAGCCTCGCAAACGGCGTCATTCAAGCTTTGACCATTATAGCCATACTTCTTAGCTCTTTTATATTTTCGGCGATTTTTGAAAAGTACTACATGCAGGGCGTTACAGACCCAAATACCATACTCTCTCACATGTCGCCTATCGGGATTTTGCTTGTAATTTTAAGCTCTTTGGAAGCGTTTTTTGCTTTTAAGATTCCATTTTTCAGCACAGAAGGCATAAAAGAAAAATTTGATTTTAAGGAGTATTTCAAACTGAAATATCTCCGCGCCAATCTAAAAATTTTGACAAGCAATAAAGACATTTGGCTTAGCATCATAGGTTTAAGCATTTTTTGGGGAATTTCGCAAATGGTCATAGCGGCGTTTCCCGCGCACTACAAAATGATAACGCAAGATAACAACGCCGTCATCATTCAAGGTATTTTAGCCGTAAGCGCGATAGGGCTTATAAGCGGCTCCATAATAGCGGGCGTTTACTCAAAAAGGCATATTGAGCTTGGCATCATACCCATCGGCGCGCTTGGAATGTTCGCGGCGATTTGCGGCATGACATTTGCACAGCACGCCTTTTCTATGGGAATTTTTTCTTTAATATTCGGATTTTTCGGCGGTCTTTTTATCGTCCCTTTGAACTCCATCATACAGTATTTTTCAAGCGATTCGCAAATGGGCAAAATCTTAGCCGGAAACAACTTTGTGCAAAACTGTTCCATGGTTTCGTTTTTGATTTTGACGGTAGTATTTGTGCTGTTTGATTTTTCCACTACGCAGTTATTTTCCATGACCGCCCTGATAGCGTTTCTTGGAGCTTTATTTGCGATAAAGCAAGTGCCGCATCTGTTCGCGAGGATTTTACTCTTTCCGATTTTAAAGCTTGGCTACAAGACAAGCATACAGGGCATTGAAAATATCCCTCCGCACGGCGGCGCGCTGCTTTTGGGCAACCATATAAGCTGGATAGATTGGCTGATTTTGCAGGTGGCAAGTCCGCGTGCGCTGAAATTTGTAATGTTTCGCGCGTATTACGACAAATGGTATTTGACATGGATATTTAAATTTTTTGATGTTATTCCTATCGCGGGAGGAGCGAGCAAATCGGCGATTGAAGGCATCAGGGCAAGGCTGAAAAACGGCGAAGTTGTAGCGTTGTTTCCCGAGGGCATTATAAGCTACAACGGGCAGATAGGCAAATTTGAAAGAGGCTTTGAGCTTGCGATAGAAGGCATAGATGTGCCGATAGTGCCGTTTTATTTAAGAGGACTTTGGGGTTCTACTTTTTCGCGGGCGGACGATTACTACAAACAGCTTCGCCAGACCAGCGGCAAACGCGAGATTATGATAGCTTTCGGGGAAGCTTTGAAGCCGACCGCAAAAACAAACGAAGTCAAGCAAGCCGTTATCAAACTCTCTCTTGCGTCTTGGGATTTTTATCTTTCAAATCAAAAACCCCTCCATTATCATTGGCTAAAACGCGCCAATTCGCATCTGTTTTCAATGTCCGTCATAGACCATGCGACAGGCGCAAAGATGAATAACTTAAAGCTTTTAAGCTCTGTCGTTTTATTTATCAAAAAGCTAAAAGGCATTTTGAGAGACGAAGAAAATATCGGCGTTTTACTGCCTTCCTCAGCCGTGAGCGCGATAGTCAATCTCGCTCTTTTCGCGCTTGGCAAAAAAGCGGTCAATTTAAATTATACTTTAAGCGCGCAAAACCTTCAAAGCGCGATAGAACTTGGCGGCTTAAACAGTATCATCACATCAAAAACTTTTGAAAAAAAACTCGAAGCAAGAGGCTTTAACTTCCATGAGATTTTGGACGGCAAAGCGATTTACGCCGAAAGCCTCAGAGAATCCGTCACAAAAACGGATATTATAAAGACATTTTTCAAAGTTTTGCTGTTCCCGACTTGGCTTTTGGAGTTTTTGTATTTTGAGCGTATAAATATTGACGATACCGCCGTGATACTGTTTAGCAGCGGCAGTGAAAACATGCCAAAAGGCGTTGAACTTACGCACAAAAATCTGCTTGCCAATATCAAACAGGTGGCGGATTTGCTGAATTTCAGAAAAGACGATGTCGTGCTGAACTCTCTGCCCGCTTTCCACTCTTTCGGACTTACGATAACGACTCTCATGCCGCTTTGCGAGGGCATACTTACGATATGTATAGCAGATCCTACCGATGTCGCGAGCATAGGCAAAATGTGCGTGCAGTACCGCGCAAGTATTTTGCTCGGAACTTCAACATTTTTCAGGCTTTATGTAAAAAACAGAAAACTTCACCCTTTAATGCTCCAAAGCGTGCGCATCGCCGTAGCGGGAGCTGAAAAACTCAAAGAAGATGTGAAAAACGGCTTTAAAATAAAATTCGGCATCAACATATACGAAGGCTACGGCACGACAGAAACGGCTCCTGTCGTATGCGTCAATATGCCCGACACATTGGAGTATGCGACATACAAGCCCTTAACTTTTCACAAAGAAGGCACGGTCGGCATGCCGCTTCCGGGAACTATCGTAAAGATAGTGGATCCCGAAACTTTGCAAGAATTGCCGACAAGCGAGGACGGACTTATCTTGATAGGCGGTTCGCAGGTGATGAAAGGCTACTACAAAAATGAAGAAAAAACCAACGAAGCCATCGTGAAAATCGGCGATTGGAGATATTACAAAAGCGGCGACAAGGGACACATGGACGAAGACGGCTTCGTTACGATAGTGGACAGATACAGCCGTTTTGCGAAAATCGGCGGCGAAATGATAAGCCTCACAAGCGTTGAAAGCTTGATAACGGCTCTGTTTAAAAGCGAGATTGACTTAACGGCAGTCGCTCTGACGGACAGCAAAAAAGGCGAGAAAATCATACTTCTATTTACGGGCGAGCTTTCCCTTGAAGAGTTTTTGCAGACCGTCAAAAACGCCGCCATTGCGCCGCTTTTAATGCCGAGCGAATTTTACAAAGTTGATGTTTTGCCCAAACTTGCGAGCGGCAAAGCCGACTTCAAAGCTTCAAAAGAGTTAGCCTTGCGGCTCTCATGCACCGAAGAAAAGAGTGGAAATGAAGAAGATTGAGACATCGGCGGCAGCCGAATATATCAAAACGATAAATTCGCTCTACGCGCAGGGCATAACGACCGAACATTCGTTTCGCGGCGATTTGGCTTTATTATTAAGCAAAATGACAGGCTTTACCGTCATCAACGAAGCGCGGCATATAGAGTGCGGCGCGCCGGATATAACGCTGTTTTCAAACGATATTCCCGTTGGTTTCGTAGAAGCCAAAGATATCGGCAAAAACTTAAACTCAAAAGAGTACAAAAGCCAGTTTGACAGATACAAAAAAGCGCTTGACAATTTAATTATCACCGATTATCTGACATTTCAATTTTTCAAAGGCGAGAGTTTCATCGCGGAAGTTTCTATCGCCAAAGCTCTGCCCGGAAAAATAGAACCGCTTCCCGAAAACTTCGCCGCTTTTATTGAAAATATCCAAGATTTTTCGTCATATAACGGCAAAGTTTTGAAAGATTCCAAAGTCTTAGCCGAATTTATGGCCGCCAAAACCCAGCTTTTGGCTGAAGCGATTGAAAAAACGATTGACGCGGGCGATGAGAACAACTCCCTAAACCAGCAGTTAAGCGCCTTCAAAGAGGTACTGCTATCCTCCATGACAAGCGCGCAGTTTGCCGATATTTACGCGCAAAGCATAGCTTACGGCATGTTTGTAGCAAGGCTTCAAGATAACGGCGGCGAAGACTTTACGCGCCAAAAAGCAGCCGCGGTTATCCCGCGCTCAAATCCCTTTTTGCGCTCTCTTTTTCGCTATATAGCAGGATACGAACTTGACGAAAATATAAAATGGCTCGTGGATTCGCTCGCCGACATGTTCAACCGCATGGATACCGAAGCGATACACAAAGAGTTTATCAGCAAAGACAAAGATCCGTTTTTGCACTTTTACGAAGACTTTTTGACTAAATACGACAAACAATTAAAAAACGCAAAAGGCGCGTATTATACGCCCTTAGCGGTAGTAAAGTTTATCGTCCGCGCCGTTGATGAGATTTTGCAAAGTGATTTTCATATCGCCGAGGGATTGGCTGACAAGTCAAAAGTTATGATTGAAGTACAAGAAGAGAACAAAAAAACCAAAAAGATAGAAAAAGTACAAAAAGAGTTTCACAAAGTCCAGATACTTGACCCAGCCGCAGGCACAGGCACATTTCTTGCCGAAGTGGTGCGCGCGGTTTACGGCAAGTTTGAAGGCAATAAAGGCTTGTGGGACGCTTATGTAAAAGAGCATTTGATACCGCGGCTAAACGGCTTTGAGATAATGATGGCGCCTTATACAATGGCGCATTTGAAACTCGAAATGATACTAAGCGATTTGGGGCATAATCCTGACGAGAGACTGCATATATATCTAACCGATAGTTTAGAAAACAACGAAAAAAACGCGCCCTCTATACCATTCGCGCAGTGGTTAAGCAACGAGGCAAACGAAGCCGCCAAAGTCAAAAACAATGCGCCCGTTATGGTAGTTTTGGGCAATCCCCCATATAGCGGCGAAAGCCAAAACAAAAGCGGTTGGATAATGAAATTGATGGAGGATTACAAAAAAGAGCCTACGGGGGGGGGGGGGGAGATTACAAGAAAAAAACTCAAAATGGCTTAACAATGACTATATGAAATTTATCCGCTTTGGACAACACTTTATTCACAAAAACAAGGGAGGAATTTTAGCGTATATTACCGATAATAGTTTTTTGGATAGTTTGACTTTCAGGGGAATGCGTTATGTTTTATTGAATGAATTTGACAAAATTTATATTCTTAATTTACATGGGAACTCAAAGAAAAAAGAAATTATGCCAGATGGCGGCAAAGATGAAAATGTATTTAATATTACGCAGGGCGCAAGTATCAATATTTTTGTAAAAACAGGGCGCAAAAAAGCTGGTGAATTGGCGGAAGTTTTTTATTGTGATTTATACGGCAGACAGAATGAAAAATATGATTTTTTATCAAATAACGATATAAAAACCGTAACTTGGGATAAATTGCGATTTTCCGCGCCGCAGTATTTTTTCGCGCCGAAAGATTTTTTACTGCAAAAAGAGTATGAAAAAGGTTTTAGCCTGCAAGAGCTGTTTCCGATAAATGGAGCTGGTATAACAACTGCTCATGATGAGTTTGTCATTTCTGAAAACCAGCAGGAACTTTTTCAAAGGTTTGAAACATTTAAAAAGAGTTCGGGGGAAGCGCATTATCTGCATGAACAATTTAAAGTTAGCCGCAAAGAAGGCTGGAATATAGTAAAAGGGTGGTCAAATATCCAAAACAAGGAATTATCTGCTTATATCAAGCCTATTTCATATCGTCCATTTGACACCATGTTTATTTTTTATGAAGATAGCCTTGTCTGGAGAACTGTAAAAAAAGTTATGCGGCATTTTTTGAAAGGCGAAAATATTGGATTGATAGCATCAAGGCAATGTGTTAGTGATTGGAGATATATTTTTATTACAAAAGATATAACAGATTTTAATTTAACAGGTACAGCTGGGCGTTTCGGTTCGGGATATGCTTTCCCTCTCTATATTTATCCCAATAAACTTTTCGCGGACGAAAAACGCAAGTCAAATCTAAAAAAAGAGATTGTTGAGGAAATATCCAAACAAATAAAACTGCGTTTTACCGAGGAAAAAGAAAATAATGATGAGAGTTTTGCGCCGATTGATTTATTGGATTATATTTACGCGCATTTACACTCTCCCGCATACCGCGAAAAATACAAAGAGTTTTTAAAGATCGATTTTCCGCGCGTTCCATATCCGCATGACGCCTCAGAATTTTGGGCTTACGCGGCATTTGGCAAAACGCTGCGCGAATTGCACCTTTTAGAAACTGCCGCGCCGCAAAAAAATATGGCAAATTTCCCAAAAGCGGGAAACAATACGATAGAAAAATTAGCTTTTAAAGATAGCAAAGTCTGGATAAACGCCGCGCAGTATTTTGACAATGTCCCGCAAACCGCATGGGAATTTTACATCGGCGGCTATCAACCCGCGCAAAAATGGCTAAAAGACCGCAAAAACCGCACCATGACATACGAAGAGATCGAGCATTATCAAAAAATCATTTTTGTATTAAGCGAAACCGACAAAATAATGAAAAAGATAGACGATAACTTTTAAGTACTTTGCAAGTTATCTATTAACAAAATAATGAAGATATAGATATGTCTTTTTGATAATTCATCATTCCGCCCCCTTCCGTCATTCCCGCGCCCCACTATGTCATTCCCGCGTAGGCGGGAATCCAAACCTTCCGTCATTCCCGCGACTTCTTTCGTCATTCCCGCGTAGGCGGGAATCCAAACCTTCCGTCATTCCCGCGTAGGCGGGAATCCAAAAAGAATATTTACAAACAAACAAAGACGGTATGAAAAAAATTGACATTTTATAACTCTCTTTTATTTTTTTCGCATTTTTATATTTTAGAATTATTAGTTTGGATTCCCGTTTTCACGGGAATGACATAGAGGATTATCATTCCCGCGACCGAACGACAAGCGGAGCGCATATCGTGAGATTGGGGTCCCCAAAAGCAACGCTTTTGGGGCAAGAAGGCGGGAATCCAAACCTTCCGTCATTCCCGCGTAGGCAGGAATCCATTCATAGAATTACTTTGCTATTTTATTTCTCGCAATGACAGAGAGTGCGAATTGCCATATTTTGCAAATAAAGAAAGTTTACAAAACACCCATAAAGTAAAGCTGTCGATGGCAGATGTCAATTCACAAACAGTTCTTTTTTTGTGTTTTTTAAATGTTTTATGACTTTAATTATCTCCTCAAAGCCCATGGGCGCGTCTTCATCGCCCTCCAAAACTCTATCCATTTCGTCCAAATACGCATCTATCGCCTCTTCAAGCCGCGCTTTTTTCACGCCTGCAAAATACAAAGCCGCTTCCAGCATATCGGCAAGCTGCAAAGAGATGTCCTTAATCTCATTTTGATAATCTTCCGCGCTGTAATTTTCATAATCCATCATAGCTCCTCTCTGGATTTTATCAATTCAATTATCTGATTTTTCACATTTTCATACATAAAGCTGTCGCGAAACAGAGTTATCGCGCCGCCGCTCGCGTTCTGATGTCCGCCGCCATTTGCCAGCTCATGCGCTATTTTGCTCACATCAGCCTTGCCGTTTGCCCTGAAACTTACGGTTTTTCGCGAAGTTATATCCATGAAAAAATCATAATCGGGATTTTGCACCAAAAAATTGTTGCCGATGATAGAAACCGCACCGATATTGAATGTCAAAATGCCCTTGTATCCGCTGTAAAAAATGGTCATCTTATCCTTAAACCTATTCAGCAGCTCCACATTATAGTTGGAGACAAGATTGCCCAGCGTGTCATTGACGCCGTTTTGGAAAAAACTTTTTTTTATCGCATGGATATTATCATCAAGCAATATGTGCGAGCGCTGTTTGTCTATAAAATCCATACTTTTTTCAAGCAGATAAAACATAAACTCAGTATTGGCTTCGTCAAACATGATGCGGTTTAACTCTTTTGCGTTTGCGATGAGATTTAGACAGACTTTGCCAAATTCAAAATCTCCGCTCTCATCAAGCCAGATATCCACCGCGTTGATAATATCAGCCAATCTTCCGAGCTGTTTTTTTTCGCCGTAAATATTTGAAAAAAAGTCGTAAGTAATCTTAGACGCGCATCTTGAAATATCCAAAAAGTACCATGCATATTTTTTGGCGCACTCTTCGCCGCTTTGGTGATGGTCTAACAATATAAGCTTTACGGGGCTTTTGACGCTTTTTAGCCTCTCTTCAAAGCTTTTCGCCTGCTGTAAAGCGAGATTCAGATCGGTTATAAGTATGACGCTTTTATCGGCATTGATGTTTTCTATATCGTCAAGAATTTCGGAATATTTCTCGTCTATCTCTTTGCCGTAATTTGAATTATAAAATTTGGCATTTTTAAAGTAGCATTTTGCTATAAATTGACAGCCGTAGCCGTCAAGGTCAGTATGTGATAAATGGAAAAGATACTGCATGAGTTCGGCATTATTCTTTCATGATATCAGAAAGCGTTATTGTTCCTAAAAAATCATCTACCTTGCCCTGAAAACGGTTGAAAAACGGCCATATTTTGCAATATTCAGCGCGGTTATTCGGACAGCTTGATACGGAAGAAGCGCACTCAAAAACAATTGTGGGTTTTTTTTCAGCGCATGCCACTATCTCTTTAATAGTAAGTTTTTCAGGGTCTTTGGCAAGAACAAAGCCGCCTTTCGCTCCTTTAAAAGAGTGCAAAACGCCCATTTTTGCGAGGCATTGAAGGACTTTTGCCAAAAAGCTTTTTGATATGCCAAGCTGCGCCGAAAGAGTATCAACATCTTGCGGAGCGTTTCTTTGCGCTATGATTATCAGTGAAAGCAGAGCGTATTCGCTGGCTTTGGTTAATAGCATAAATATTCCTGTTTAGAAAGTTATAAGTTCGCAATTTTACTAAAAGTTTCCTATTTTTGGCTTTAATTGAGCGGCTAATTAGGAGTTTTTTAATCTTTTTTGAGTTATTTTTTGCATTTTAGCTATTTTTTTGGTTTTAATGCTATAATTCCGCTCCCGATAATAGGGAAAATTTTACCAGTCAGGAGGTCAGCAATGGCTTTGGATTCGGCAGAGCGCAAGGAAATCATACAAAAATTTGCGCGAAAAGATGGTGATACGGGTTCGCCCGAAGTTCAAGCGGCGCTTTTAACAAGCCGCATTACTTATTTGACGGAACATTTGAAAATAAATGTCAAAGATCACTCTTCAAGGCTTGGACTTTTAAAGCTTGTGGGGCAGAGAAAACGCCTCTTAAAGTATCTTAAAAGTAAAAATTATGCCAAATACCAAGAAGTTATCAAAGAGTTGAATATCCGCGATAAATAGTTATGGCATGGAAGTTTTTAACGGTCAAATCTTTTAAAAACTTCCCAATTTCCCGCTTTTTTTATAAACTCTTTTTGCAAACCCTGCTTTTTCTGTAAAATTTTAGGTGAATTTAGGTAAAATTAACGCCGTTGTTTGGGCGCATGTAAATTTATATACGCCGCAAAATCGCGCGATAAAGGTTTTTTGTGTTTGGAATCGGTTTTTTTGAATTTGTCGTCATAGCAATCATTATCATCATATTTTTAGGACCGGACAAACTGCCCGAAGCTTTCATGAAAGTCGTAAAAACGCTGAAAACCGTCAGCAAAACGGTGCATGAAGCAAAAAGCGCGATAGAAGAAGAGATAAATCTGGAAGAGTTAAAAGAGGATTCCAAAAAATACCGCGCGCTTTTGGAAAAAAATACGCAAGATGTCAAAAAAAGCTTCTCGCTTGAAGAGTTGGAAAATATCAAAGAGGACGCGGCTGAAGTAAATTCGGCTATAAACGAGCTGAAAACTAAAAAAACCGACGGCAAACAAAAAAATCCGAATATCCATGCAGATGAGAGTAAAAAAGAAAATCCGAATGAGGCAAAATAGTGTTTGAAGAGTTAAAACCGCATATTATTGAATTGAGAAAACGCCTCATGATAGCGGCTTTGGCGGTACTTGTAGGACTTTTGGCGGCATTTGCCTTTTGGGAAGATATCATGTTTTGGATAACCCAGCCGCTAAGTTCAGCCGTCTGCTCAAGCGGCGTCTCTTTATCGGGCGTTTTGGGAGAATTTGACGCATCAACTCTTTGCGCCGATAAAGGCTCTATGATTACCACCAGCGTAGTAGAGGGACTTTTTACGGCTTTTAAAATATCGTTTTTTGCAGGACTTACCATTGCTTTGCCGATTATTTTTTGGCAGTTGTGGCTGTTCATCGCGCCCGGTCTTTACGACAATGAGAAAAAATATGTTCTGCCGTTCGTTTTTTTCGCGACTTTGATGTTTTTGGGCGGCTTTTTGTTTTGCTACTATATCGTGCTTCCCATGAGCCTTAATTTTGCGATATATTTTGGCAAAGGCATTTTTGTATATATCCCGAAAACTACCGAATATATAGACTTTTTCTTGAAATTTACATTTGCTTTCAGCCTCTCTTTTGAGCTTCCCGTCATCAGCCTTTTTTTGGCGAAAATCAACTTTATAACAGACAAAACTTTGAAAGATTTTTTCAGATATGCAGTGGTTTTGATATTTGTATTCGCGGCGATTATCACTCCGCCCGATGTCATTTCGCAGATTCTCATGGCTATACCGCTGCTGCTTTTGTACGGACTGTCCATATTGATGGCGCATTTGGTGAACCCATACAAAGAAGAGGACAAGAAAAATACAGACGCTTGATTTGAATCTCAGCGCAAGTTACGACTACCGCCTGCCCAAATCGCTTATAGCTTCGCACCCGATAAATCCCAAAGAAGACGCGAGACTGCTTGTTTATGAGCGCAAAAGTCAAAATATCACGCATGCCAAATTTGGAGAGCTTTTTTCATTTTTACCGCTTAACGCAAGCGTGCTTTTAAATGACACAAAAGTTATAAAAGCGCGTATTTTCGGGACTAAATCAAGCGGCGGTAAAATAGAAATGCTGCTTAATTCAGCGTTTGCAAATAATACTTTTCAAGTATATATCAAAGGCAAAGTTAAAGTAAATTCAAAACTTTTTTTTGACGAAAACCTGCAAGCAATCGTGCTTGCTCTCTATGAAGACGGCACAAGAGTTGTGAAATTTTTTCAAAATGAGCATGAACTTGATGCGCACTCTCTCTTTAAAATCTTAAATAAAATCGGTCATGTGCCGCTGCCGCCGTATATCAAAAGGTCGGATACGAAAGAGGACGAGAGCGATTATCAGACGCTTTTTGCCAAACATGAAGGCTCTGTCGCCGCGCCCACCGCATCGCTTCATTTTAGCGAAAAAATGTTTGAAGAGCTTAAAAAAAGATTTGAGACGGAGTTTTTGACCCTGCATGTAGGCGCTGGAACTTTCAAAGGCGTAGAAAGTGAAAATATAAACGAACATATAATGCATGCAGAATATTTTTCTATTTCCGATAAGGCAAAACATATCATACAAAGCGATAAAAAATTGCTTTGCGTTGGCACTACAACAACGCGCACAGTTGAATACTTTGCAAGAACAAACGAACAGCAGGGCTTTTGCCGCCTTTTTTTAAATCCTCTAAATCCTCCGAAACGCGTAAATTATCTGCTGACAAATTTTCATCTGCCGCGCTCCACTCTTATCATGTTAGTAGCTGGTTTTATCGGACTTAAAGATACTTTAAATATATATCAAATAGCAGTGAAAGAAAAATATCGTTTTTTCTCTTACGGCGATGCGATGTTGATATTATAATTTTAAGCTAATCCAAAATTTCACTATTTCCGCGTAAAATATAATTCCGTCATTGCAACAACCCCCTATATCATTCCATCGTCCCCTTCCGTCATTCCCATGAACGACAAACGAAGCGCATGCACCCTTTTTCGTCATTCCCGCGTGAGCAAAAAAGAGCATACATGCGCATCCTTTCATTATTCATGCGCCCCATTATGTCATTCCCGTGAAAACGGGAATCCAAAAACACACACCTGGGTAGTCAAAATACCGCATACATCATATTCCCGCCCTCTTTTCGTCATTCTCGCGACCGAATGACAAGTTTCCGCAGGAAACGCATATCGTGAGGGAAGGCGGGAATCCAAACTAATAATTCTAAAATATAAAAATGTGAAAGAAAATAAAAAAAGTTATGAAATGTCAATTCTTTTCATACCATCTTTGTTTGTTTGTAAATATTCTTTTTGGATTCCCGCCTACGCGGGAATGACGGAAGAAGTCGCGGGAATGACAAAAAGAGGGTATTTGAATGGTTAAACAACATGTATTTTATTTGTCGTTCGGCGCGGGAATGACGGAAGAAGTCGCAGGAATGACGGAAAATGTTTCGCGTTGATTTTATCGGCTTGCAATAACAACCATTTATGTCATTCCCGTGAAAACGGGAATCTAAATTTTATATAATATTTATGCGCAGAATGGATTCCCGCCTGCGCGGGAATGACGAAAAAGGGTATTTGAATGGCTAAACAACATGTATTTTATTTGTCGTTCGGCGCGGGAATGACGAAAAAGGCGTGAGAATAACAAAAGGGCGGTGAAATGACGGAAGATAATAATTATTGCGTTTCTATGTCTCATAGAAATAATGGAAAGAGTTGCCCGCTTTGCAAATGGTATGGTTTAAAAAAATAAATAATAAATTTCACTCTTGCATGGAGAAAAAATTTTCTATCTCTTCTTGCATTTTATCTGCGATTAAAACGGAGTTTATTCTATTGCGAAAGGCGGCGGCTTCGGGGAAGTATTTTGAGTATGCATGTAAATGTTTTCTAAACAAAACCGTACCTTTTTCATCTCCATAAAACTCCCTCATAAGCTCCAAATGCTCCAAAACGATCGACTTCATAAGAGATTTATCAACGCTTTTTTCGCCATGTTTTAGCTGATAAAATATCCAAGGATTGCCCACTGCGCCGCGCCCTATCATCACTCCCTCGCATTTTGTAAACTCTTTTACTTCCAAAGCTTTTTTGTAAGTTGTGATGTCGCCGTTGGCAAAAACGGGGATTTTCACGCTCTCTTTCGCGCGCCTTATCGCATCATAATCCACATCAGCTTTGTATCCGCCGCTTCTTGTGCGTCCATGTACGCTTACAAAATCAGCTCCCGCTTTTTCTATCGTTTCGGCGATGATTTCGGGCGTTTTTTCACCAAAACCGATGCGGGTTTTGACTGAAGTATAGCGTTTGTTTGAATGTTTTTTTATGACTTCTACTATTTTTGCCAAATGCGGCAAATCGCGTAAAAGCGAAGAGCCTGCATCCTGCGCTACGACCTTTGGCACGGGACAGCCGCAGTTCAAATCAATGCCCGCGATACCGTCCATGTCGTTTAAAATTTCAACGGCTTTGACGATGCCAGCCATATCGCTTCCCGCTAATTGAACAATATATCTGTCTTCATTGTCCGCGCGTTTTAACATGTGAAAAGTTTTTTTGGAATCTCTAATAAGCGCGTTTACGCTTATCATTTCAGAAAATGTAACATCTGCGCCGAATTTTTTGCATATACGGCGAAACGGCAAATCCGTCAAGCCCGCAAGGGGAGCCAAAGCGGTCGGATTTTGGCTAAAATCTATATGAAACATCAAATAATAAGATCTGTGTCTATATTTTTTTCATTATCCCGTAAAAAGAGTAAAATCTTAAATTTTTCAAACTCGCCGCTCTCTTCGTTGTTTTCCAAAAATTCTCTGGCTTTTTCAATGAGCCTTAGTTCAAAAAGTATATATAAATACGCAAATGTGGCATGCTGGTTTTTGGATTGCAAATTGTCGTAAAGCTTCAAAAGCGCGTCAGGATCCACAAGCGTTTTTAGAACTTTTGCCGTGCTTAAAAATTCATTTGAATTCATCGGAGTTTTTTCCAAAAGCTCTTTTATTTCATTGATATTCAGTGTAAAACTGTCGTCTTTATCAGCAAATCTTTTAAATAAAACAAGCAGGTTTTCGCTCGTTAGATTAAAATTGTAGCGTTTGATATCCGAATATGAAGCTTTCTGCAAAAGCGCATGGAAGGCTTTTTGGCACACTTCGCTTTCAAGCGTATTGCAGTATTTTAATATCTCTTCTATGGATTTTTTATCGTCTGCCGAGAAATTCAAGCGGTTTTGGTTCAAAAGTTCATTATCGCTTCTTAGTCGGAATTTTTTCAAATCCGCATATTTGCCGTCTCTGATATTTTCCAAAAGGTCGAATATCTCGTCAATTTCCTTTTCGCCCGTCTTTTCATCAATACTTTTTGGGTTGTACTTCATCTTTTTTACCGCTGCCGCCAAAACTTTGAAAGGCTCGGTCTTGTATTCATACTCTTTTTCTTCCCCCAAAAGCGTATGCCTTATGTGATGCACAAGCATTTCATAATCTTTTTTTATAAGCCGTTTTGCCAAAAAATTCTTCACGGAGTAAAAGAGCATGTGAATTACGGAAGCGGCAAACAGCAAAAACAGCGGCAGGATAAACCACACAGCTGTGGGCAGTTCCCAACTGTAGCCGAAAAATGCCAGCGTATAATAGGCGTTTTCGCTCGGCACTACGCTGTAAACAAAAATACCGACAATTGCCAAAAGCAAGACCGAATAGAATATATATAATTTGATACCCATCAAAAACTCCTTTTTTTGTTTTTCTCTTTTTCGGAAATTTCGCGGCAAACTATGCAATATTTCGCATGAGGCTTGATCTTCAGCCTTTGTATGCTTATCGCCTCTTCGCACATTTCGCATATCCCATAAGCGCCTTTTTCTATTTTATTCAGAGCGTACTCTATCTCAAAAAGTTCCTGCGACTGCTGAACGCTTAGCGCATGGTCTATGAGACTGCTCGTATTTAAAGCCGCAAAATCCGCATCGTCCCTTGCGTCCGATATATCCATGCTCTCAATCTCTTTCGCCGCTCCGTCAATATTTTTTAAAACCTGCTCCTTTCTTTCAAGAAGTAAGTTTTTGAAAAATTCAATATCGCTCTGCTTCATTTTTATCCTTAATTTCAGTTTATTCTTTATGATATGGGTGGTTGTTTTTTATGCAAAGCCCGCGATAAATCTGCTCAAACAACGCCAATTTTGCTATTTTATGCGCGTATGTTAATCTACTTAAGCTTATAACTCTTTGAGTGCGGTCTAAAAACTCTCTCTCAAAGCCGTAAGCGCCGCCTATGAAAAATCTTATATCCGCGCCCTCTTCAAAGATTTTGCTAAAATTTTCGCTGTCCAACTCTTCTCCGCCCTTATCCAGCGCGAGCGTATAATTTTTCAGATACGGCTCAAAGCTCTGCGAATACGCCTTTTGCGCTTCCGCCGCCCCTTTGCTCTGCGCTGAGGCGATTTTGGCGTTAAAAAGCGGTATCTCTTCTATCTTGGCAAAACGCGAAATCATCTTTGAAAATTCGTCAATCATATCCTTAACGCTCCCATGAGAATTTTTTTCAATGGAATATATCGTTATTTTCATAAAGCCCCGAACCTACCGCAAGATATGTTACATTTTTAAACTCATCGCTAAGTTTTACTCCGCCGATAGCCGCAACAGGTTTTTTTGAAAACCCCGCAATCGTATCAAGCAAATCCCCAAGTATATTATCCGTCTCTTTCGTATCCGTTTTGCGGTATGCGCCAAGCCCGATATAATCCACGCTCAAAAAATTCGCCGCTTTTATCTCTTCGGCGTTATGCGTTGAAAGACCGAAAAGTTTCGTACCAAGAGCGCGGCGGACTATATCTGCTGCGGTATTGATATCTTTTGCGAAATTTAACATGTCCTCCTGCCCCAAATGAACGCCTTCGCAGTATTCCGCCAATCCCATGTCGTCATTTACGATAATCGGCATATCTTTGCAAAGCGATTTTAAAGTCAATATATCCTCTCTTTTCTCATGAAAGCCGCCCGTTTTATTCCTGTACTGAATCAATGAAGCGTTCAAATCTTTTGCTCTTTTGGCTATCCACTCCATAGATTTGCCCTTTTTTATCAGCGTCGCTTTGTCTATGAGCGCATACAGTTTTAGCTTTGCGATTTTGCAGCCTTTTCGGATTTTTGTTCAAGTTCTGCATCTGTAAAATATCTAAGCAAATCCGCTATCGTGCGTTTCAAATCGCCCCTTTTTACTATCATGTCAATCAATCCATGCTGGAGTAAAAATTCAGCCCTTTGAAAACCCTCAGGCAGTTCCGCGCCGATGGTTTGCTTGATGACTCTTTGTCCCGCAAAACCTATCAACGCCCCGGGCTCTGCTATTATGGCATCTCCAAGCCATGCAAAAGATGCGCTCACTCCGCCCATCGTAGGATCCGTTAAAACGGATATAAAGGGGAGTTTTTTTTCAGAAAGTTTTGTCAAAACAGCTGAAGTTTTCGCCATTTGCATGAGAGAAAATGTACTCTCCTGCATTCGTGCGCCGCCGCTCGCGCTTACTATCACAAGTCCTTGATTGTTTTTTGCGGCTCTTTTTGCCGCGCGCACTATCATTTCGCCCTCAACGGATGCCAAACTTCCACCCATAAATCCAAAGTCAAATACGACTAATTGCGCTCCGATGCCTTCTATCTTGCACTCTCCCGAAATGACAGCCGAATTTCTGCCTGTTTTCTCCCGCGCTTCCTCTATTCTTTTTTTATACGACTTTTTGTCCACAAACTTCAAGGGGTCTATGGGTATTAAATTCTCGTCAAAACTTACAAAAGTATCCTTGTCGCTTAAAAGGTTAATTCTCTCCAAAGCCCCTATTTTCATGTGAAATCCGCACTTCGGGCAAACGCTCGCCTGAATCAAAACCTCTTTTTTGTACATCAAAGAACCGCACGCTTCACACTTTACCCAGTGGCTTGGAGCTTCAGTCGGCTTGGGCTGTTCTCTACGCGTTTTAAATATTTTAGAAAAATCCATCTACGCTCTGCTCCTTTATAAAGTTAGAAATTTTATCAAATATTCCCTTATCTTTGCTTACAAGCAGAAATTTATCATTTTTAAATCTAAACAAACCCTCGCACATGTACCACCCGCCTGCGATATCAAACTCTCTGACGCATCCTTCAAAAAGTACAAAATCCACTTCGTAAGCCAAACTTAAAGACAGAGCCAAAGCCCCCAAACTTCGGTATTTAAACTCCTCTTGGCTTAAACTTGAAACAAGTTTTTCGGATTGGTATGATTTTTCAAAAATGCCCATGCCGCAAAGCGGAGTTAAAGTTATCTTTTGCGCTGTTTTATCGCCAAAAAAACGGCGTTCAAAGCGGTTTTTGTCTTTTATGCGCATGTATCCCGCGGCAAAATTTGCAACAACGGCGCAGACGACTTCGCCGCCTTTTTTCAGCGCGGCGGAAGAGCCAAAATATGGGATATTTGAAGCAAAATTTTTACTGCCGTCTATCGGGTCTATTATCACAACATCGTCTCCGCTTCCGCTCATGCCGCTCTCTTCACTGTAAATACGCCCAAATTTTTGCAGATATTTTATAAAAACGGCTTCGGCTTTCAAGTCGGCTTCCAAGCTTATATCGCCGCCAAAACCTTCCTGATGCTCTATTTTTAAGTTTGTTTCGCTTTTTAGCAAATGATAAATTTCATGGTTTGCCATGATGCAGCTTTGTAAAAAATCCATACATGCCCTTTGTTTTTTCTTTAATCTTAGCCAATGTTTGCTAAAATAAGCGCACATGCAGGGGGAAAAGTGCAAGGCTTTATCATACGCATCAACAGAGTTAAAGATGAAGATCTAATCGTTACAATACTGAGCGAACACAGCCTTAAAACAACATATAGGTTTTACGGAGCGCGGCACTCTGTGATAAATCTCGGCTATTTGATAGATTTTGAGACGCAAATCTCCATGCGTTCAAAGTTTGCGCAGTTAAGGAGCGTCATACATCTTGCGCAAAGCTGGAACACGGACAGGGACAGGTTTTATTTTTGGCAAAATTTTGTGAAACTTTTCTATGACCATTTAAAAGATGTGGAAAATATAGACAAATTTTACTTTGACCTGCTTTTGTCATGCTCAAAAAAATGGCACAAACAAAATCCTAAAAGAGTCGCGGTTGAGTCGTATTTGGAACTTTTGGAGTTTGAGGGCAGGCTTCACTCTTTGGAATATTGCTTTTTGTGCGAAGAGAAAATAAAAGATGAAAATATAGCTCTTGCAAGGGCATTTTTGCCAGCCCACATAGAGTGCATTCACAACAAAGGTCTGCATATAACGAAATTAAAAGAGCTTTTTGGCACGAAAAAAACGCTTTTTTTGGACGATGACGAGACGGAATATCTATATTTGGTAATGAACGAGGGGTTTTAGTCTATTTAATTTCGGCTTTGGGGCTTGAAACCGCATTTTTATAGCGGAAAATAGAGACTTGTACCGATCTTTTTCGTATTCCTGCACGCTTTTTTTGCGAAATTTGGCTTCATTCCCGCGCGAGTGATAGCCTTTCATAGAAATCTCATCACGAGGCAGGCAGGAATCCAAATAATTCCTATGAGACACAAAAACGCAACAATCCAAAAAAGAAAAATATAAAACCTCCATTATTCCCGCGCCATTTTGTCATGCCAATGCCCTGCGTTTCCTTCTCTTATTCCATCGTTTCCCTTTGTCATTCCATCGTCCTTTTGTCATTCCCGTGAAAACGGGAATCCAAATTTTATATAATATTTATGCGCAGAATGGATTCCCGCATTCCCTCACGATATGCGCTCCGCTTGCCGTTCGGGCGCGGGAATGACGAAATGAGGAGGTTGGATTCCCGCCTACGCGGGAATGACATAAGGAGGTCGCGGGAATGACGGAAAAGATGGATTGCCGTGTATTTTTTGCAATAAAGATATAACGCTTTAATTTTTCGCGTCATAAAGCCATTATTTCAGTTCCGTAAAAAATTCCTCTTTTTTGTAGAGATAAGCTTCGGGCGGATAGCCGCCGATTTGACAGATAAGCCTGCACTCTTCCACGCCCGCCGCGTCAAAAGCTTTTGAAAAAACTTCAAATGTATAAGCTTGCGTGTTGAAAACAGGCGTAGCGCTCATGCCCGTATATGCGAAAGGCGCGGCGCATTCAAAACCGTTTTTCAGGATATACTCTTCAAACTCTTTTTGATTTGCAAGCTCTTTTATGTCCAGCACGACCAAAACTTCAATCACTGCGCTATCTGTTCCAAATGCGCCAAAAATTCCCGCTCGTTTTTGAAGCCTGTTATCTGTAAATCCGTCAATTCCGCGCCGTCTTTGAAAAATATAACCGCAGGCGGTCCGAAAAGCGAAAAACGCCTCATCAACTCTTGGTCTTTATCGCTATTTTTTGTTACGTCAACCCTTAAAAGCGTAAATATTTTTAGCGCGTCTTGGACGCTTTTTTTGCTCAAAGTCTTCTCTTCAAACTCCGTGCAAACAGCGCACCAATCGGCTGTAAACTCCACCATGACGGGCTTGGCGCTGTTTTTGACGCTCAAATCAAGCTCTTTTATATCTGTTATTTTTACAAAATCAACAGGCAGTTTTAAAGCCTGCTCGGTTTTGAAATTTGCAAATACATTGAACGAAGCGCCGCCCAAAATGCCGCCCGCTGACAAAACCGCGCCGTATATAAATACCAAAACGGCGGCAAATCTCAACGCTTTTTTAAATTTGAATTTTGAACTTATCACAAAAAGATAAATGCCGAAAACAGCTATCAAAACCGACCACAATATCAAAGAAATATCAGGCGGTATGATGCGCGAAAACATATACGCGGCAACGCAAAGCATGATAAACCCGAATAACTGCCCCACGATATCCATCCAAAAACCGGGTTTTGGTAAAAATTTACCCGCGCTTGCCCCCACTATTAACAGCGGCACGCCCATGCCCATGCTCATGACAAACAGCGCTGCTCCGCCCAAAAGCGCGTCCCCGCTCTGTCCTATGTATATCAACGCTCCGGCAAGCGGCGCGGCTACGCAAGGACCGACTATCAAAGACGAAGTGAAGCCCATCAAAGCCGCGCCTAATACGCCATGTCCCCTGCCGCTTAATTTTGAAAATTTTGTCTGCCATGAGGCGGGGAGTTGAAACCTGTATAATCCAAACATGGAGAGCGACAAAAGAACAAATATCGCGCTAAAAATGGTTATAGCCCAAGCGTTTTGCAGGTATATTTGCAAGTTTGAGCCGAAAATTCCCGCCAAAATTCCCGCCATCATGTACGCTATGGACATAAAAAAAACATATACAAACGAAAGCCAAAACCCTTTTTTTAGCGTCATGCCGCGCTTTGACTGTCTGGCGATAATAGATGAGAGTATCGGTATCATAGGAAATGTGCATGGCGTCAAGGAGAGCAGCAGTCCAAATCCGAAAAAACTCGCAAGTGAAATCATAAAGCCGCTCTCTTGCAGCATATCGGCAATACCGCTGCGCCCGCTTGAAATATCGCTTTTATAAATGGCGTTCATCGGCGGATAACAGATGATGCCTCCGCCCGCGCAGCCTTGATAATTGACCCTCAAATCAACTTTACCCTTCGCTCCTTTGGAGCGCAGATATTCCTTTGAAATAGCCGTCTCGTAAAAACCAAAATAGACATTCTGTCCCTTAAAAATTTCTGGTTTTTGAGATGAAAGCATAGGCGTAATATCCAATTTTTTGGGCGATATAACTTCCACTAAAAGCTTGTCGGCAAGCAAGTAAATGTCTTCTTTCATCTCTATTTTGACGATGATATAACCGTTTTTTTCTTCAAAATTTACGCTAAAAGCCTCTTCCGGAGGAATTATTTTCACCTGCTGCGAAAAAAGCGAAATACATGACAAAATCAAAGCGGCGATAATTTTTCTCAATGTCAAAAGCCTTAAAAAATGATTGCGTAATTTTACCGAATGTTGATAAACGACACATTAAGCCTTTGTAGGTTATGATTAAGAAAATTTTTACGGCAAGGGGCAAATATGGCTAAAAAAGAGAAAAAAACGGGCGAAGTTTCGAAAAAAGAGGCAAAAACGCCAGAAAAAAAAGAGGAGGCTCAAAAAGAGCCGAAAGATAAAGATAAATTTGTGCAGGTTTGGGTAAAAAAAAGCAAACTTGATTACGAAAAAAAACTCAAAGACCTTCAAATAGAGCTTTTAAAGCTCCAAAAATTCGTCAAAGAGAGCGGGCTTAGGATACTTATCATCTTCGAAGGACGCGACGCGGCGGGCAAAGGCGGCACGATAAAAACGATGACGGGGCATATCAACCCCAGAGGCGCGCGCGTTGTGGCTCTTGAAAAGCCGTCTGATAAAGAGCGCACGCAGTGGTATTTTCAGCGGTATATTGAACATTTGCCGTCAGCCGGCGAGATAGTATTTTTTGACCGTTCATGGTATAACCGCGCGGGAGTTGAGCCTGTCATGGGATTTTGCACAAAAGAGGAGTATCAGGAATTTTTGATAGAAGCGCCGAAATTTGAATCGCTCATTGCAAGGTCGGGCATAAAGATATTTAAATTTTACTTTTCCGTTACAAAAGAGGAGCAGAAAAAACGATTTGAAGAGCGCAAAAAAGACCCGTTGAAACATTTCAAGCTTTCGCCGATAGATGAAAAAGCGCAAGAATTATGGGATCAATATACATTGGCCGAATACTCCATGTTTTTGGCATCTCACACGAAAGAGTGCCCATGGGCGATAGTTTACTCCGACAGCAAAAAAAAGGCGCGGCTCAATACAATACGCCATATTTTAAGTCAGATAGACTACCCGAATAAATCCAAAAAAGATATATTTAAAATCAACGAGGAGATATTCAAAACAGGAGACCAAGTAATACAAACGGCCACAAACGGCGTAGTTGCACTGGAGAAAAAGTAATTTAAACCTGCAAGAATTTGAGATTTTTACGGCTTGCAGGGAGAGATTTGCGGAGTAAATTTGTCATGAAAAGACAAATTGCGCAGTTTGCAAAACAGCGGACTTTGATACAAATTTTGCAAACCCCGCGCATTTTTAGCCATTTACGGCTTATACGCCGCACACGCAATCCATCCGTCATTGCAAGCGTCAGCGCGGCAATCCAGAAAAAGCCTTTTCGTTATTTCTCATGCTCTTTATTAGCTATGTAATCTCTAACACAACAAACAAAGCAATATGCGGCTTCTTTTTTTCTATGTTTTTTCTCGTCGTGCAATTTTTTCGTCATTCCCGCACGGCAAAAAAGCGCATACATGTATCTCTGTCATTCCCGCGCCCCTTTCCGTCATTCCCGTGAAAACGGGAATCCAAACTAATAACTTTAAAATATAAAAATGTGAAAAAATAAAAGAGAGTTATAAAATGTCAATTCTTTTTATATTGTCCTGTTTGTTTGTGAATACTCTTTTTGGATTCCCGCCTGCGCGGGAATGACGAAAGGGGTGGGGAATTGACGGAAGGAGACGATGGAATGACATAATGGAGTGCGGGAATGACAAAAAGAGACAAATTACGCACTTCGCATGTGGCGCGGGAATGACGGAAAGAATTTGAGTAATTTTGTCAGCTTGTAGCGTAATGACAACCGTTTATGTCATACCCGCGATAAAACGACAAGCAAAACACAGCGCTCCCTTTCATTATTCATGCGCTCCTTTTTCGTCATTCCAGCACGCCCCCCTATGTCATTCCCGCGCAGGCGGGAATCCAAACTAATGACTTTAAAATATAAAAGCATGAAAGAAAATAAAAGAGAGTTATAAAATGTCAATTCTTTTTATATTGTCTTTATTTATAAATTTTTTGGATTCCCGCCTACGCGGGAATGACGGAATTGCGCCGCTTTCTTAAATTTCTTTTTGGATTCCCGCCTGCGCGGGAATGACGGAAGGGGACGATGAAATGACATAATGGAGCGCAGGAATGACGGAAGGGGATTATATGGCAAAAGGCATTTTTATGGATTGCCGCGCTAAGCGGCGCATAACAAAAAGCGTTATTTTTTTAATTTTACATAAGCTCTTTTGGGCGCGGGGTAACCTTCTGCTGTTTTTGAATTATCGCTCGGGTCTAAAAAGTCTTCCAGACTCTGCCCCAAAATCCACTCCGTTTTTCGCTGCTCGCTTGTATCCGCGCTCTTTACGCCAAGCAGTTCAAAACTCTTAAAACCAGCCCGTTCGCACCAATTTTTCAACGCATTAATGGTCGGGATAAAATAGACATTTGGAATTTTGGAGTAGCTTTTTTTCGGGCAAAGCGCGATATCTTCGTCCCCATCAATCATAAAAGTATCCAAAAACAATTCGCCTCCCTCTTCAAGCGCGCCGAATAGAAACTTCAAACAGCCAAGCGGGTCGCTTCTGTGGTACAAAACGCCAAGGCAAAAAATAGCGTCAAATTTTTCGCCGTACTGCGCCAAATCCTCCACGCCCAAAAGTTCATATACAATATCCGTTTTTGCAAAGTTGTTGATAAAGTCAAATTGACACCAAAAAAGTGGCGCGGGGTCAAATCCGACAAGTTTTTTCGGCTTGTCTTCAAGCATTTTAAAAAGATAATATCCGTTGTTACAGCCAATATCGGCAACTTTTTTATCTCTCAGATTAAAATGCGGGCGCAAAATATTGTATTTAATAAAACTTTTCCACTCCGCGTCTATGAAAAGATTTCCGATTTGAAAAGGTCCCTTTCTCCATGAGCGCAGAGCAAGCGCGCAGTTTTTTATCGCATCATCGTCAAACGAAGGCAAAGAGAGCGTAAAAGTATCGCCAAAAACGATATTGGCGCTGATTTTGGGCAGGTTATTTATCATATCTCTTAGCGGTTTTATATCTTTCCATGTTGATGCTTTCTCTTTTTGGAGCTTTGATTTTTCATTCATGGCACGCCTTTTTAAGTTTGATTTTAAAAAAGAAATAATAGCATATCTTCCAAAAAACTATAAAGATTAAAAATGGATACCGTAGAGATATTTAAAAGTTTCGCGAAAGTGCCGCGATGCAGTTTTGACGCTTTGAAAATGAGGGATTTTATAGTCCGCTTTGCCGCTGAGCAGGGCTATGAGACAAAAATAGACAAGGCTGACAATATAATATGCCGCAAAAAAGCGCCGCTCATTTGCCTTCAAGCGCATTATGATATGGTCTGCTTGGGAGACGCGCCGAATGTTGAAATATATGAAAAAGACGGCTGGCTGAGAGCCAAAAACTCAACTCTTGGCGCAGATAACGGCATAGGCGCGGCTTTGATGTTAAATATGATGCAAAAATTTGACGATATAGAGTGCCTTTTTACATCCGATGAAGAGGTGGGGCTTATCGGCGCGAACAATTTGGAACATCAAATAACCGCTCCTTATCTTTTAAATCTTGACAGCGAAGAAGAAGGCGCGATAGTCATAGGGTGTGCGGGCGGAGTTGATATCATAGCCGAAATGGACGCGCAAAAAAAGCCTGCCGAGAAAGGTTTCAGCGCTTACGAGGCGGGCATAAAAGATTTGCAGGGCGGGCATTCGGGAGTGGATATAGACAAAAATATCCCAAACGCCATAAAAGTTTTGGCGCATGAACTTGCTAAAAACAGGTGCGAACTTGTATCCATAAACGGCGGCGAAAGAATGAATTCTATACCAAAAAGCGCGTCTGCTGTGATTTACGCGCCGAAAAATTTCAGTCTGCAAAATGGTTTTAATATAAAAGAGGCGGCGGCAGATGGCGGCGTTTTGACATGCAGTAAAGAGATAATTTCAATGCTTTACGGTTTCAAACAAGGCGTGCGCTCATTTGATGATAACCTGAAAATTCCGCATGAGAGTATCAATCTTTCAACCATTAAAACAGAAGTCGGCAAAATCAAAGTGGAATTTTTCGCGCGCGCGATGGAGAAAAAATCTTTGGAAAATTTGTGCGAAGAGACGGAAAAATTTTTGAAAAGCTTTGGATTCCGCGTCAAAACCGAAGGATTTTCAGCTCCTTGGAAGCCAAATATCACGCCGTTTGCACAAAAAATTCAAAAAGTAATGCAAAATTTTTTTAAAAGCGTAGAGTTTAAAGCTATGCATGCAGGACTTGAATGCGGCATTTTTGAAAGGCAAAACCGCTCTTTGCAGACAGCTTCCGTGGGACCTGATATATGCTTTCCGCACTCTCTCGGCGAAAAATGCAATATCTCGTCCATAGAAAGAGTGGAGCGGATAGTAGAAGAGATTATTTTGGAATTACGGCGCGAAAAATAGCGTTATTTTTTTCTTGTAGCAAAAGTAAAATATGCCCAGATAATGCCAAGCAACGCTAATAAAACAAACGGCGCAGTATAACCGTAGCCCTCAAACATAGCAAAAAATTTCGCAAAATACGTACTTGCGTAATAACTTCCAAACCCTATCGCAAGAGCCCACAAGCAGGCTCCAAAAGAGCTTATGATATTAAATTTTAACATGGAATATTTGGTAAAACCTATCGCCAAAGGCACCAAAGTTTTAAGACCATAGATAAATTTTTGCAGTATGATGATTTTCACTCCCTGTCTTTTAATGAGCAAATGGCTTAAAGCAAGCTTTCTGCGGTGTTTTTTGATGTATGGCATGACAATGCTCTTATTATATCTGCTAAGCCATACCAAAGCGGCATCGCCCAAAATATTTGCAGCGCATGCCGTAACCATGCAAATCCTTATATCCATGCCGCCCTGCGAAGATAATATGCCTGCGGCTATAAGGGCGACCATACCGCCGCCCAGCGAATAGACAAAAAGTATCAAATAGCCGTAAACGGACAAATCCTTTATAATATCTTCCAAATTGTAACCTTGAACCGTTTATCTGGCGTAATCAACCGCTCTGGTCTCTCTTATCACATTTACCTTTATCTCGCCCGGATATTGAACCTTAGCCTCTATCTCTTTGCTTATCTCTTTTGCTAAAAGCACGGCTTCGTCGTCATTTACGAGTTTGGCGTTGGCTATAACTCTTATCTCGCGCCCCGCATTTATCGCGTACGCCTGCTTGATGCCCTCTTTTGATTTTGCTATATCTTCTATATCCTGAACGCGTTTTAAGAAGCTTTCAAGCACTTCTCTTCTCGCGCCCGGACGCGCGGCGGAGAGCGTATCGGCGGCGCATACGGCGGCGGCTTCTATGGACGCGGCTTCTTCATGTCCATGGTGCGCGTATATGGCATTTATAACAACCGCATGCTCTTTATACCGCTTGCACACATCAGCGCCCAAATCAACATGGCTTCCAGAAAACTCCTGTGTTAAAGCTTTGCCTATGTCATGTAAAAGCCCCGCTCTTTTGGCTAATTGTTCATTTCCGCCAAGCTCTGCGGCGATAATACCTGCAAGATTTGCAACTTCAAGAGAGTGTCCGAGTGCATTTTGCCCGTAACTTGCGCGGAATTTCAATTTGCCTATCAACTTTATAATCTCAGGGTGGATTTTTGTAAGTCCCAAATCCATAACGATATTTTCGCCCTCTTCTATAAGGCTTTGCTCAAACTCTTCTTTGACTTTCTCATGTATATCTTCGATGCGCGCGGGTTGAATCCTGCCGTCTTCTATCAAAAGTTGGATAACTTTTGTCGCAACGGCTCTTCTGTAAAGGTTAAAACTGCTCAAAATTATCGCGTTAGGCGTATCGTCTATGATAATATCCACGCCCAAAAGCATTTCAAGGGTTTTGATATTTCTGCCCTCTTTTCCGATAATGCGCCCCTTCAAATCATCATCTTTGATATTTACGACATTTATTAGCCTCTCAGCCGCAAAATCTCCCGCAAAACGAGTTGTAGCCTGCGCTAAAATATAATTTGCCCTGCGTTTTGCATCCTGCTTGGCTTCTTCTTCGTATTTTCTGACTACATGCGCTATCTCGGCGCGCGACTGCTCTTCTACCTTTTTTAAAATTATCTCTTTCGCTTCGCATTCGGTCAAACCTGCCGAATGTTCCAAAACGCGGATAGCCTCTTTTAATTTGGCTTGATAATCTTGTTTTAGTTTCGCGGCTTCTTGGTTTAACTCTTCGGTTTTTTTCTTGAACTCTTCAATCTCTTCCTTGTCGCTTGAGAGTTTTTTAAAATCCTCTTTTAGAGATATCTCTCTTTTTTCAACATCGGTCAGTTTGATAACATACTCTTTTTTGAGTTTTAGCGACTCTTCTTCAAAGCGTCTTTTGGCGGCTAACTCTGCCTCCTGAACATTTATATTCACATTTTTCAGCACAAGTTCGGCTTCATGTTCTATGGCTTTTGCTCTCGCTTTTGCCTGCGTAGTGTAAATCTCATAATTTGCCGCATCAAGTTTTTTTGCTATTGCAAAGCCTGCGGCTCCCGTAATCGCAGCCGCAGCTACCCCTATTCCTAACTCTAAAAACATTTTTTCCTCTTTTTATCATAATATCTGTCGGGGTTATATAAACATCTGCCTGTACATCGTAAGCTTCGCAAAGCCTCTTTTCGGTAAAACATTTAGCAAGTTGAATAAAAATGGTAAATGGTTTTGGCTTTAGAGCGGAAAAAAACCTGTCATACATTCCCCTGCCAAAACCTACTCTTCTCAAATCCCCGTCAACCCCGATGACAGGAACTATTATTACGTCAACTTTTTGCCTGAGCCCCCAAGAATTGGCAGGCTCTAAAATATTAAACCTTTTTTTCCAAACAGGCAGTCTGTATTTTACCAATTTAAAACTGACACATTCCATAAACGGCACATAGATTGTTTTGTTTCGTCTGAATTTTGGGAAAATAGTTCGTATATCAACTTCCATTTTAAGCGGAATGTACATGGATATTGTCTTAAAATGCAGCTTCTCAAGGATTTTGCTTAAAGCCTTCACGCTCTCATGAGAGTTTTTAAAATATTTTTCGCAGGAAGCGCGTTTTAGTTTTTCAAGACAAGACTTGCGAAATTCGGCTTTTGAAATATTATTTGTGCTTTTAAGCGACATTTGCCTATAATCCCTTTTTAAAAAACTATTTTACAACAATAAGGATAACTCCGTGATAAAATACGCCCTCCTCGCAGTACAGTTTTTAGTTTTTAGCGTTTTTTTCGGCTGCAGTTCTGCTGACAAGCCGCTGAAACAAAACCAGAGCATCACACTGAAAACGATTGACGGCGGCATGGTAACGCTTAAAAAAACGGCTGACGGTTTTACGTATAACGACAAATCGCTTTTGCTGGTATTTTTTACGACTGCATGTACTCCATGTAACGCTCAGATTCCGCATCTGAACAATCTTCAAAACAGATATAAAAACGACCTTGACATTATCTCCGTTATCCTTGAAAACAAGCCGCTTGACGAAGTTCAAAATTTTACGGCGGGCAAAAGCGTGGATTTTACCGTTGCGCTTGATAAAAACAGTTTCAAACTCTCATCTACTCTTGGCAATGTAACGAGCATACCCTACATGGTGATATACAATAAAAACGGCGAATATGTTACCGACTACACGGGGGCAATCCCCGAAGAGATGATGGAAGCGGATTTGAAAAGGATTTTTTAATGTTTGCTTCCATAAAAAAAGGGCTTGGCAAAACTCTTGAAGCGATAAGGGATATAGTCCCCGCCGCGCAAAAAATAGACAAGGAAATTTTGGAAGAAATGCTTTTGGAAGCCGATGTCGCTTATGAACTCGTAGAGGAGATAATCTACTATCTGCCGCCTCAAAACAGCGTTGCAAGAGACGATGTAAAAAGAGTTTTGAAGTCGTATTTTATTTATGACGATAAACCGCCCGTTCATGCAGTACCGTTTGTAGAACTGATAACAGGCGTAAACGGGGCGGGCAAAACTACGACTATCGCAAAACTTGCAAATATTTACAAAAAACAAAACAGAAGCGTTTTGCTTGGAGCCGGCGATACTTTCAGAGCGGCGGCGATAGAGCAGTTAAAGCAGTGGAGCGAAAAGGTAGCCGTTCCGATAATTTACGCCAAACAAGGACACGACCCATCAGCTGTTGCCTACGATACGATAATGTCCGCAAAAGCGAAAAAAATTGACAATGTTATCATAGACACGGCAGGGCGATTGCACAATCAAATAAACCTCGCGAACGAACTGAAAAAAATAGTAAAAATCTGCGACAAAGCCCAAAGCGGCGCGCCTCACAGAAAGATTTTGATACTCGACGGCACGCAGGGAAATTCAGCGGCAAATCAAGCCTCGGCGTTTAACGACATGATAGGCATAGATGCGCTTATCATCACAAAACTTGACGGCACGGCAAAAGGCGGTTCGCTTTTTAGCATTGCCAAAACATTGCAGCTTCCGATACTTTATGTCGGCGTTGGAGAAGGCATGGACGACCTTATACCGTTTGAAGCGGAGAGTTATATAGATACTATTTTGGATGCGATTTTCGGCGTAAAAGAGTAACTATGACAAAGAAAAAACAACAAATTTACGAATGCCAAGCATGCGGCTTTCAAAGCGCGGCAGAACTTGGCAAATGCCCAAATTGCGGCGCATGGGGCGAGTTTTTGGAATTAACGCAGGAGCAGATAAGCGTTCTAAAAGAGACCGCCAAAACCTCAACAAACTCCAAATCAAGCAGCGCAAAATCCATCACCGAAATAGAATTTGAAAGCGTTGAGAGATTTAGCTCCAATAATGAAGAGCTTGATTTGGTTTTAGGCGGCGGTATCGTGGAGGGAAGCCTCACGCTTATAGGCGGAAGTCCGGGCGTGGGCAAATCAACGCTGCTTTTAAAAATAGGCGGCAATTTAGCCAAAAGCGGCAAAAGCGTACTGTACGTAAGCGGCGAAGAATCCGCAGGACAGATAAAACTCCGCGCCGAAAGGCTGAACAGCTCCCATGATAACCTCTATCTTTTGTGCGAAATAAACCTTGACGCTATTTTGCATGAACTCTCGTTAAGAAGATTTGACGTGCTTGTGATAGACTCCATTCAGACGCTTTACAGCGAAAAAATATCCTCGGCGCCAGGAAGCGTATCGCAGGTGCGGGAGATAACATTTGAACTTATGCGCTATGCCAAAGATAAAAATGTGGCGGTTTTCATCATAGGACACATCACAAAAGAAGGCTCTATCGCGGGGCCAAGGATACTTGAGCACATGGTGGATACCGTGCTTTATTTTGAGGGAGATTCCAATAGAGAGCTTAGGATACTGAGAGGATTTAAAAACCGCTTCGGCTCTACAAGCGAAGTGGGCATTTTTGAAATGACAAAAACGGGTTTGGAGAGCGCGAAAGATATATCAAAAAAATTTTTCACAAGAAACGATTCACAGGCAGGTTCTGCGATAACGGTTGTCATGGAGGGTTCGCGTCCGATAGTTTTGGAAGTTCAGGCGCTGCTTAGCGAAAGCACATACCCAAATCCCAAACGCGCCTCAACAGGCTACGAGTTAAACCGCTTGACCATGCTGCTCGCACTTTTGGAGCGAAAACTTGATTTGCCGCTAAACAGATACGATGTGTTTATAAATATCGCAGGCGGCATCAAAATAACCGAAACAGCCGCCGATGTAGCGATAATAGCGGCGATAATAAGCAGTTTTAGAAACCGCCCTTTAAGTAAAGATACGGTTTTTATCGGCGAGGTCAGCCTTATCGGCGATATAAGAGATGTTTTTCAGCTTGACAGCCGCTTAAAAGAGGCAAAAACGCAGCATTTCAAAAAAGCCATCGTCCCATCGCGCCCGCTTGAAGAGATAAACGGCATAAAGTGCTTTGCCGTAAGCGAAGTGGCTAAGGTTATTGACTGGATGTAGCGAGCGGCGCTGCGAAGCAACCGCCGCCGCTTTTTTTGATACCGCGTAAAATTACTTGATAAATTTTTAAAATATATAGAATATGTAAAATTATTTTGGGAGAAATACATAACATTGAAACTTATAGCCGCGCTGATTGCCTTATCTGCCTCGAGACGGCTACAAGGGAACAAAAGCAGACATTGCAACGATTGAAACGGCAAAAACTTTAAGGGAGACTATCCCTTAACGCTTAGAGGAAAGATTGAAAAATTTTTGGGAGATGAGAGGTATCTGTTTGCGGACGAGACGGGAAGCATTGTCATGGAGATAGACAATAAACTCTGGCATGACATTTAGATAGATGAAAACGATGTAGTTGAAATCACAGAGGAAATGGACAGAGAACTCATGCGCATAGAGATAGAGGCAAGTTTTATCAAAAAGATAAATATCAAATAAACACGGTTTGGAAAAATATCTCATGGAAAGCGCTACGAGGCAGCTAATAATTATATTAAAATAGCGAAAGCAGCTTCAGTTAATAAATTAAAACTTAGCAATAACCTTTCGCGGCTGAAAGCTATCGGTTGGGCACAATTATGTATAAAAAAGATAGAACAATGAAAACAATTATAATTGGATTAATATTATTTCTTGTTTCTGTACATGCTGGCAATATCGCAAGTTTTGAGTTTGGAGAAGTATTTAAAGATTACAATAAATATGAGGAATATATAAATTTCAAATCCAATAAATGGACTTCTCATGTATTTGGCGGCAAAAGTAAAAAATTTTTTAACACGGTTAGAATAGAAACAGATGAAAAATATATGATAACATTGCTTATATTTCAAAAAAAATACTAAGATAAATACATACAATAAAGATATATAAAACAAACAAGTTGGCGGCATTAGAAAAAAGATACGGTGAATTTGACAAAAAAGACGACAAAACCATACAAAAGCAGAAATACTCGCAGATGCGCCGCTTTATAAGCCCATGTAAGAAAGAAACATCAATAAAAATCACGAATCCGATACTATTGGTAATCATCTTTAAAGCAGTTTTAATTCCTTCAAACAATAATAAAAATGAAGAAGTAATTATAAGATTACTGTATGCGAATAAAAAAATTGCAAGCAAAATAGAGCAGCCTTAGCCTTTGTTCTTTTTGATTTTGAAAGATAAAATGGAATGAAACGCCGCGTTTGCCATAATGATTTCGGAGATAAATTTTACAAAAACAGTAGTGAAATAGCAGGTTTAGCGGCGCGTTTTTCATGTCAAAATAAAATTTAGGGCGTTACTGCGCCTGAAAAATCAGCTCAAAAAAGCGTTTTTTGAATGCATTTTGGCTCTTCCAAAGCCTCGGTTATCTCCTCTTTATCTCCCAAAACCAAAATGTATCTAAGCGAAGAGATATTTATACTCTGGAGCGATTTTACCGAAGTGTACCGCTTGCATGGGATTGAAACTTTTGTATTGTGCGGAGCCAAAATGAGTAGATACTCTTCGGAAACATAGCTTTTTATCCACTCTGCCTCTTTTTCAAACAGTCTTTCGTCCGTTTCCATGATAACCGCCTGATGCGTTGAGCCAAAGGGGCGCGCTTCCAAAGCGGTATTTACAAATATCGGCTCAAAATGTCCGCTTTTTTCCAAAGAATCTATCTTAAAATCAAGCGATTTTTTCTTTAAAAAAGCTATGAGAGCGGCGAAATTCGGTACAAAAAGCGGCGGAATCATAAACTCTTTAAAATAACTCTCTGCACACACAAAAGTGGTTTTAAATATAGAGTGCGATTGCAGTACGGCGGCTTTAGAACTTTCATCCATGCTTTCAAACTGCGGCGATATCTGCTCTAAAAGCTCTTGGTTTTTTGAGAAAATATAACTTTTCGCATCTAATCCCGCGACTGTCATAAACGCTTCCGCAACGCTGCCGTCAAGCGGCGCGTTTTTAAACTGCAATTTGAAAGAATTCAGCATGTCAAACTGCAAAACAGACAAATGCACAGCATTTAACTCGCGCGTCTCTACCCAAAACCGCATGAAACGAATCATAGCTTTTTCTATACTGTCCACCTTTATCCATGCCGTTTCATTGTCATCTGTTTGTATGTTTTGCTCATGTATGACGGCATAAGCGCCGTTTTCCAACGCTTGAGAAATTTCCTCCTGCGTTCCTTTCAGCGCAAAAAAAGCCCCTCCGCTCGTTACTTTATCGCTTTTGCATGTAAAGCTTGAAACCGACTTGACCAAAGGCTCTTTCAACAGATGTCCCGAGCAGATTTGAGCCAGATTTTCAATAATCATTTTACGATAGCGCCGACATCTTTTAATGTTTGAGGAGTAATTAACGAAATGCCGTTTTTATCCTCCGCCGTCAAAACCATTCCGTATGATTCAAATCCCATGATTTTAGCGGGCTTCAAATTTGTAACTACGCAAACTTGAACGCCCTCAAGATTTTTCGGCTCATAATAGGCTTTGATGGCGGAGAGTATTTGACGCGGAGCCGCTTCGCCGATATCTACTGAAAGTTTTAAAAGCCTGTCGCTCTTTTCTATCGTTTCGGCTTTTATGATAGAGCCGATTTGAATTTTTGAGTTGAAAAACTTGTCCGCGCTTATCAGTTGTTCATCTTTTCTTGCCTCTTTTTTTTGCGCTTCTGGCTCGGGAGTATTCATCAACTCTTTTTCTATGCGCGGAAATAGCGGCGCAATGGGCGTTATGACAGTCTTATCCAAAAGATTTTTATTTACGATAAGTTTTTCGTAGGCTTTTGTATTTAGCTCAAAACCGAGACTTTTTGCGATAGAAAACGCGGTTTTTGGCATAATCGGCGAAAATAAAACCGCGGCTTTAGCCAAAAGATTTGCGCTCAGAGCAACTATCGCCGCCGCCTCTTCGTTTTTGCCCTCTTTGATTTTGACCCAAGGCTCGTATATAGTAATGGATTGGTTGGCAAGGGTTAAAATTTTCCAAATTTCTTCAAGATATTTATTGGTCTGAAGCTCGTACATGTAGGCTTCCGCGCTGCACAAAACAGCATCCGCCGCATCAATATCTTTTTTGTAAAATTTCAAAACGCTCGAAGAGTCCAGTTTGTAACCGCTATATTTGCCGCTCATGCCGATAATTCTATTTAAAAGATTTCCAAGCTCATTTCCAAGATCCGAATTTATCCTGTCTATCAAAGCTTTTTGGCTAAAATCGCCGTCCTGCCCGAAAGGAACTTCCCTTAAAAGAAAATATCGGAAATTTTCAAGCCCGTAAGCTTGGGCTACTTCGCGCGGATTTACGACATTGCCTTTTGATTTGCTCATTTTTTCGCCGTTTCGCGTCCACCATCCATGCGCGGCTATATGTTTTGGCAGAGGGAGATTTAAACTCATCAAAAAAGCAGGCCAGTAGATGGCATGAAAACGCAAAATATCCTTTCCGACCAAATGAAACGAAGCAGGCCAATAAGAGATATTTTTCTCGTCCGTGCCGTATCCGAGCGCGCTTATATAATTCACCAAAGCATCAAGCCAAACATATAGCACATGTTTCGAATCGCCCAAAGAAGGCGGAAGTTTTATACCCCAGTCAAAGCTCGCTCTCGTTATGGACAAATCGCGCAATCCCTGTTTCACGAAGCTTATGACTTCATTTTTTTTGGCTTTCGGGATAACGCATTCGTCCGCATCTTCATACCATTTCAAAAGTTTATCCTGATATGCGCTCAAACGAAAAAAGTAACTTTCCTCTTTTACGATTGTCGTTACTTTGCCGCAGTCCGGGCAGTATTCGTTGTTTATCAATTGAGAGTCCGTGAAAAATGTTTCGCAGCTGACGCAGTAATGCCCCTCATATTCGCCTTTATAAATATCGCCGTTTTTGAACATTACTTCAAACGCTTTTTGCGCTCCAAGTTTGTGATTTTCATCTGTTGTTCTGATAAAGCAGTCGTAACTTATCTCAAAATCATCCCATAAAGCCCTGAATTTCGCGCTTATTTCGTCAGCATACTCTTTGGCGCTTTTACCTCTTGCGGCGGCGGCTTGCTCTATTTTTTGCCCATGTTCGTCCGTGCCCGTCAGAAAAAAAGTATCGTAATTTTTAAGCCTATAAAATCTTGCCAACGAATCGGCGATAATAGTAGTATATGCATGTCCTATATGCGGAATATCGTTTACATAATAAATAGGTGTGGTAATATATGCTTTTTTGCTCATCATTTTCCTTTAAAATTCAAATCCGCCGCCTTCGCCCTGAGACATACTCTCATAAACAGATTTGACATATTTTTTTCTTGTTTCACACTCAAAAATTTTCTCGCATGCAAAACAGCTCTCAACGCCTCTCTCCTTTTGACATGCAAGCAAAATCTCGCTTCTTTGCTGCAGGTTCAATTCATATTTATTTGCGGCGGTTTCAGTGTTTTGCGTATTCATTCAAAACCTTTTTTATCTCTTCATGAGAGCCAAAAAAACATGGACTTGTGTCATGAATATGCGAAGCGTGCAAATCCAAAATCCTTTTTTTGCCGTCCACTGCCGCGCCAAGCGCTTTTTCAAAGACAAATGCAAATGGAAACACTTCAAATAGCAGTCTTAATTTTCCCTTTGGAGTATCGGTTGTCGCAGGATATGAGAACAGTCCGCCGCCTTTTAAAAGGATTTGATGCAAATCAGGCACCATGCCGCCCGAATAACGCAGTCTGTAGCCTTCCGCAAATATTTCGTCAATAAGCTTTTTATGGTACGGCGTCCACCCTTTTTGCGTTGCGCCTGTAGCGTTCAGTTTACCTTTTTCATTAAGCTTGATAGTTTTTACCTCTTTGAAACTGCCGTTCTCATCAAGTCTGTACAATTTTACATCGTCAATCGCCGCGACCATTTCCGTGCGCGGACCGTAAACAACATATATCGCCGCAACGATGGAGTTTGCGTTTGCCTCTTTTTCGTAAACGGCAAATATGGAACCGACCGCGAGATTTACATCTACAAGGCTTGAACCGTCCAGCGGGTCATATCCTACGATATATTTGCCATTTTCATGCAGCGTTTTGGCTTCCTCTTTCTCTTCGCTGATGATGCTTTTGATGGAAGTTACTTTGGAAAATTCCTCTTCTATTATCAAATCACTTGCGATATCAAGCTTTAACTGCGTATCGCCCGTTTTGTTGATATGGCTACTGTATCCCGTGTCGCCGAATTCTATCGTTTTTTTGATGCGTATTGCCGCACGGCTTACGGCATCTATTATCTCTTTCATGTAACCTCGCTTAAAACAAGGCTTGATTATAGCAAAAAAAGATTTATCTTTTAATGAGTTTATCAAGCCATTTAGCGTAAAATTTGCTCGAATTACAAAAAAAGGAGTTTTTCTGAAAAGTCTGCACATTTTTCTACTGCTTGTAATCGCAGCGCTCTTTTGCGGCTGTGTTTCAAAACAAAACGGCGAAAATATAAATATCAAACAATCCATCATCAATACGCAAAAAGCGCGGCTTGCGCTTCATGACGGCTCTACTCTGCTGATAAGCGCTACATATTTAAATAACATTAAGAAATATTCCGAAAGCGGACTTGACATGGCAGCGTTAGTTTTTTACTACTCAAAAAAGGGAAATATTGACATAGGAGAACCGAATATTACGATAAACTTAAAACCATCGCTTGTAAAAGAATTTTCAGAACATGATGAAATAGCGCAGTACCTGCCCGTTAAGAATACATGGAGCAAATATTTTCTTGCAACCGCACCGAAAGACGAGGAGGATTATCTCAATCTTTTTGTGGAGATTTATCCGTTTGAACGGGTTTTATTAAGGTTTCCAAAAGGTCGGTAACGGTCGTTTTTTTATCAAAATATTCCATATAAATTACATAATTTGCCAAAACTTTTTTGCCGTATTCTCTGCTCTCCGCGTTCGGAAGCAGTTCAATACTTAAAAACGGCTCGTATTTTCCGCTTTGAAACAACTCTTTTTTTTGCAATATTTTATTTGTAAAGCCGATGCCGCCATTATAAGCATAAGCGACAAACAGCGGGTGATGCAAATATTTGCTTAAATAATTCAAATGAATATTTGCAAATTTATAAGCCGTGCCGGGGTTAAACATGTCGTCCAAATCAAAATCTTTTATCTTCTGTTTTGCCGCTATATCCGAAGCAACGCTTGGCATGAACTGCATCATTCCAAGCGCATACGAAGCCGATACGGACGAAGTTATAAATCTGCTCTCCTGCCTCGCGATAGAGAGTATTAACGCCTTTCTTTCATTCTCAAAATCTTGTAAATATTTTTCAAATGGAATTATAAAATAATGGTATTTGTAACGCATATTTCTTTCCATCAAAAAAGCGTAAATCGGCAGCGTCTCCTGCGCTTCAAAACCGGCGGTAAAAATATCCATCTCATTTTTACTCATATCTTTTATGCTGCGAAGTAAAAGCGTCCATGAAAAGGGGTCTTGCATGTTAAATTTATGTGCCGCTTTTTCGCGCGAAGTGGACAAAAATATGACATTTGAGGCTTGAATATCCAATTTTTCTTGCGCATAGAGCGAATATATATTTGAATCAAAACTTTCCGCAAGTTTGCGAAGTACAGTTTCGTTGCCGCCTGCAAGATAGTTAAAAAACAGCGCCTTATCCGCGTCAGACCTGAAATAAGCGCTTTTTTCGGCTTTTTCAAACAGCTTTTCAGCCAATTTTTCATCTTCATGTATAAGCGCGTTTATGCCAAGGTAAAAAAATGTCTGATGCGTGAGTTTACCGCTTTGCGGCATATAGAGCAGAGAATCTGAAAGTTTTTTGAACTCTTCGCGGCTGAAAACAATGTTTTTCACAAAAGCTTCGTAATAATCGGGCGAACTTTCCAATTGTAATAAAAAGCCCTCATCAAGTTTAAAGTTAAATTTATATTTATAGGATTTGGGCATTTCATTGAAAATTTTCAAAAACTCTTTTGATAAGCCATGTTTTTTTATAATTTTAAACGGCTCTTTACTGTTTAAAACGCTTATCCAATTTGCCGTAAAATTGCTCTCGCTCCTCAGCCTGTCAGCAAGATTTGTTTTGGCAGAAGAGTTCAGCGTTTCCACAAACTGCGGCGTTAAAAGCTTTATCAGGCACTCGTTGCTTGCATTAAAAAGGTTTTTTGCGTTAATGTTCATGCATTCGCTTTTAAGGTTAATGTCAATGTTTTTGGCAAACTCTTTTTTGAGTTTTGAGTTCATGCGGCTTACTTCATCGTACAAATCGCCAATCTCAGCCTTGGACGCATTTCCTTCAAGCAAAAGCCTGTAAATATAATAATCTTTTGCGATGCTTTTTGGTTTTGTTTTCAACTCTTCATAGCTTAAAACTGCCCCAAAAAGCGCGGAGGCGCAAAAAAAGAGAGATAAAAAGAGAAACTTAAAAGGCATAGCGGACTATTAAATTTTCAAGAAGTATCAAAATAAAAATCACTATCATAGGCGCAAGGTCTATCATGCCAAAAGTCGTTGGTATGACTTTTCTGATGGCGTTGTAAACCGGCTCCGTGAGCGAATACAGGGCGCGGACTATCGGATTGTATGGATTTGGGCGTATCCATGAGAGCAGCGCGGAGGCGATTATTATCCATATATAAATATTTATGACAATTTGTATCGTCTGAAAAAACGCTATGGATATACTGTTCATTTAACGATTTCCTTTATGTATGTTTTTACGGCAGGGTAAAGATTTGCAAGTTCCGGTCCATGTTCGGAATTTGTCAAAAGATGGCGAAGCGGCTTGAAAAAAGCTTTGCCTTTCAGAGATGACTTTTCCATGAGATAACTCTTAAAATCGTCAAATCCCTCAAAATACGGCGCGTTTTGCAAAATCGTTTTCAGAGTGTCAAACTCCTTTTCAAATCCTTCGGGCGCGTTTTTTGGCGCAAAAATAGCTTTTACTTTCGGCTCTATCTCTTTTACCGCGCTTCCCTCTTCGGTATAAATTTTACCGATTATGCCGATATTTTCATCTTCAAAACCCATCAAATTCGCAAATTCCCTGTCGCTTAACGCCCTCAAATGCTCTCTATTTATCTGCCTTAATTTATCCATGTCAAATTTTGCGGGAGATTTGGATATGTTTTTTATGTTAAACCACTCTATGGCTTCTTGGAGCGTAAATATCTCTTTTGGCGTTTTATTGCCCAACAGTATGAGATAATTTGCTATCGCGCTTGGCAAAAAGCCCTGCTCCAAAAGCCATTTCACGCTTGAAGCATCATCGCGTTTGCTCATTTTTTTGCCCTCATGGTTTAATATGATGGGAAGATGGGCATAAGTTATCTTTTGCGTATATCCCAAAGAGGCTCTGATATGCTCCTGTTTTGGGGTATTTGAGACATGATCTTCGCCTCTTATAATGTCGGTCGTATTTTCCAGCATGTCATCAATCGCGCAGGCAAAGTTGTACATGGGAGTTTTATTTTGCCGTAAAATCACAAAACTGTCTATATCTTTTGGCTCAAATGTCAAAACGCCCTTTATATCGTCTGTAAAAGTTATGGGGCTTTCGGGCTGTTTCAAGCGTATCGTAAAGGGCTTTTCATTTGTCAAAATCTCTTCATCGCCAAGTTTTAAGCATGTATTGTCATATCTGTAAGCGATGCCGTTTTTTTTGGCTTCTTCCCTCTTTGCTTCCAACTCTTCTTCGGTGCAAAAACATGCAAAAGCTTTTTTTTCGCTGACCAATTGCATCGCAAACTGCTGGTGAAATCTTATATTTCTGCTCTGATAGTAAATATTGCCGCAAGTAATTCCAAAAGCCTTCAATATCTCCAAAATATCTCTGTCTTTTCCTTTTATATTGCGCGCGGTATCGGTATCTTCTATGCGCAGATAAAAGCCTTTGCCGCTTTGGCGCGCGCAGATAAAATTAAAAATAGCGGCTCTTAAATTGCCTGTGTGCATGTCGCCTGTTGGAGACGGCGCAAAACGATACATGTGCGTCCTAAATCTTGGATTTTAAAAGTTTTAATTATATCATGACAAGCTTATTGGCGCGTAAATAAAGCCGTTTTGTCTCTGTGATAAAAAATATTTAAAGAGAAAACTTATTAAAATTCACTTTGCCGATAGTTGATTTGCAAAATACAGCCGCTGTTGAAATTATTAAAAACGCTTCGTTGAGAAATATCTTGGCGAGCCGAAAGCGCCGTATAAAAACCATTTTGCCTGCGCGAACGCTTCATTTTTACGCAAAATAACAGAAAATTTTCTCTCCTTATAGGTTTCCATTTTTACATGCGGCACAATTTCGCTTTGAAAGAGAAATTGTTATTTTGCATTCATTTTTGCGCTTTCTGCGCCATTTTCGCACAGGCTGAAATCCAAATCCTCTATTTTTTATGCCCTGCATGAACATGCGCTTATTTTTCCGTCATTGCGAAAAATAAAATAACGAAGCAATCCAGAGAAAAAAACAATATGAGTATAAAGACAAAAAAGATTATTTCATATATTTTAATAATGCCTTTTAAACATATCTGCCGTATGAGTTTGAATGAAAGTAGTTTTGATATGAGGCGCGAAAAAGCGAAGCCGCAAATAAAAATCAATTACAGCTTCGCCGTTTTAACATGAAGGCGATATAAAATTTTAATTATTCAAGCGCTGAAAATGCGGCAAATTACTCTACATGTAAAATGCTTTTTATTATTTTTCCTTTGTCGTCTTTTTCTATCCTGCGCCAGCTTGAGTTATCATTTAAAGTTATCCACCGTCTCTCTTCGGCTCTGTAAAACCAGTCTTTATCATTTTGGTAAAAAATCTGCTTGTTTGCAGTCTCATGAATATTTAAAATCTCATTTGAATGGGAATTTTTCTCGTCATAATCCACAGTCGCTCTTTGACCCATTTCCGAATATATTTGATGTAAATCCAAAAGCAGAGTATTTACCTCTTTTGACATTCTCGTTACATTCAAGCCTATTTTTTTGGCTTCATCATAAAGTATCGGATACGCATGAGAAGGATATTTTGAATTTAGGGTATTTGCTATCCGTTTAACAAGCTCTTTATCGCTCATGTGAGTCGTTAAAATCTCTTCGCAAAGCATTATGGAAAGACTCTCAGCCCTATCTACCGCGCCTATCACCAATGGATGCACATGTTCAAATAAAAATTGGTATGGATTTGTAGCCGTATCATTTTTTGTAGCATGTCTTTCCCATAATTTGACAGTTCTATTGAGTTCGTCCAAACTTACGCTTACGCGGTTATTGTCTCTATCTAACGGCGATAAATCATGCGTCAGCGATGTATCCACAGCAGTTAAAAACGCCAAAGGACCCATTTGTATCTCGTCAGCGCCGATAGCAAGCATGGTTGCGGCAGACGCGCACTCCAAAGGAACAATAGCCGCAATAGTATTGGCATACTGCCTTAAAAGATTTATCATTCTTGAAGATGATTGACCGTTGCCGCCGTTGCTGTTTATGAAAAGGTAAATTTTATCCTGCTTTCCGATATTTTCTAATATTTCATGAAGCACTATAACGTCATTTTGACAAACGCCGCCTCTGAAACTGTTCCAATACGCGATAATAGGGGCGTCAAAAATGGACGACAACTCTTTTATGATAGCCTGAGTTTTGTCAAAAAGGACAGGCGGTTCTTTGACTTTTGCTTCGCTGTTTGCCATTTTTTCTCCTCTAAATTGTACAAAATTGTAAGCGTTTTGATAAAATGTATGAAATATTTAAGCGTGCAAATTTTACTTCGCACGCTTAAAACTGTATCTATTTATTTGGATTGATAAACAGTATATCAACTCTTCTGTTCGCAGCTCTTCCCTCTTCCGTAGCATTGGTTTTTAAAGGTTTATCTTCGCCAAAAGCTTTAGTCTCTATCCTGTTTGCCGAAATGCCGTATTCAACAAGTTTGTTTTTAACGGCTGCCGCTCTTTTTTGTGAAAGTTTGATATTGTACCATTTGCTGCCAAGCGCGTCTGTATGCCCTTCGGTTCTAACCTTAATACTGTCAAAACCTTCAAGTTTATCGGCTACCAGCTTAACGGCTTTTACGCTTTCGTCTTTCAACTCTGCGCTGTCAAAATCAAAATATGCCACAGGAGCCGCGAATAATACTTCGACTCTTCTGTTAGACGCCCTTCCCTCTTCGGTAGCGTTTGTTTTAATGGGCTGCTCCAAGCCGTATCCGTCCGTGTCAATTTGATTTGGAGAGATGCCGCTTTTGATTAACTCGTTTTTGACGACATTTGCGCGTTTTTGAGAGAGTTTAAGGTTGTACCATTTGCTTCCTGCCGCGTCTGTGTGTCCTTCGGCTCTTGCTATTACATTTCCGAAATTATCCAAATCTTTCGCGATTGCATCTGCAACGCCGGCATCTTTTTCCAAAATTTTTACGCTGTCAAAATCAAAATTGAAATACCTGTGGATATTTGTCAAGGCAGGGTCAAAATCAGGAATGCTAAGCGCCATTGCTTTGAGTATAGTCTCTTCCATATCCGTTCTTTTCTCTTGCGGCGCGCTCTGCTGCGTTGTCGTTTCAGGCGCGCTCTGCTCGGTCGTGATGATGACTATCTCAGGTTCAACTGCAGTTTCGTTTGCTTCTACAATTGTTATCGTTTCAATTGTTTCTGTGTTATTGCTTTCCACATATATATCTTTTAGAGTTGGGGCTGTAATAACAGGCTCTGGTTCAACTACATTGTGAACAATGGGCTGTTCTTCCTTGTTGCCAAATGGAATACCAAATCCTATCGTATAAAATATATTGTCCGAAGCTTCGCTTTTGAATTTAAGCGCATGTCTTATTTCGGCTCTTATAGAAAAATCTTTATATGGGTAAAACCTGAATCCAAGTCCGTATTGTCCGAAAAAACCACCCTCTTCGCCAAGCGCTTCATTGGAAATATCTTCATGCCCAAGACCCAAAAGTCCATAAACGGAGGCTTTATTACTGGAGCTGACTTGAAAATCTTTGATAATATTTAAGTACAGTCTATTTATGTCGGTCTTTTGTCCGTCAGAAAATTCTACGTCTTTTGAGTAATCATATCCAAACTCTACCTGGTCTATAATTTTACTCAATCCCAGACCGACTCTAACGCCGTAAGTAAGATGATCGTCAAATTTATCGGCATCCAACTGATGAACTCCGCCGACCACAGGCGTTATTTCATTGACTCCTGCAACAGCAACCACCGCGCATGCTGCGAGCGATAACAAAACTCTTTTCATTTTTTTGACCCCTTTTAGCCTTGAAAGCAATTTTAAAACATAGTATTATATAGAAAAAATTTTTAAAAATAGTTTTTATAAAAGAAAAAAATCAAATTTTCATACTATTTTTTATATTATTTCATTAAATTCAGTATCTTTTTTATGGTTTTTATCGGATACTCCTCTTTAAGACCCCATCTATCGGAAACCAAATCCACATTTTCGGCTATTTTTTCAATATCCCCATTTGCTATGCCAAGCTCTTTTAAAGTTACGGGCGCGCCTATCTCTGAAAACCATGATTTTAATGCAGATATGCCTTCTTGTGCGCTCTTTTTATTGAAAACTTTTTGCGCAAATCTCTTTGCCTGTTTTTTGTTAGACTTGCAAAACCATTTAAGCCATGCGGGCAATACTACCGCCAATCCCGCTCCATGCGGCACATTGTATATCGCGCTTAACGAATGCTCTATCATGTGGTTTGGAAACGAATAATTTCCAACTCCCAAAGAGGTAAGCCCGTTTAATGCCCATGAAGCGCACAAGGCAAATTCGCTTCTTGCGTCCATGTCATTTGGGTTTTTCAATATCTTTTCCGCTGCTTTGATAACGCTCTTTACGATATTTTCACAAAATCCGTTTTGAATTTTTGGATGCTCTTCGGCTGTAAAATAGATTTCCAAAACATGGGCTATAATATCTACGGCTGAGTACGCAATATAATTTTGACTTAAAGTCAATGCCAGCGCGGGATTTACGATAGAGACTCTCGGATAAACCAGCGGCGAACCAAACGACAGCTTTTCTTTTGTCTCTTCGTTTGTCAAAACAGAACCGTCATTTACTTCGCTTCCTGTGGCGGAAATCGTCAAAATTACATACAAATCCAACGCGCATGTCGGTTTTTTGCCTTCGTAAAGCTCCCAAATATCGCACCCTGTTCCAACGGCTGCGGCTATAGCTTTACTTTCGTCTATAACGCTTCCGCCGCCGACGGCAAGGACAGCCGTTGTATCTTTTGCTTTCAGCGCGCCCTCTTTTGCATGCGAAAGTACTGGATTTGAACTCACTCCGCCATGTTCTGTAAACTCTATGCCATTATCGTTTAAAGACGCACAAATTTCATCATAAAGCCCGCTCTTTTTAATGGAATTTTTACCGTAAACGAGCAGAATTTTAGAATGTCCGTCCGCCTTTAAAATATCGGCAATTTCAGTCTGCCTGCCGCCAAATATAACTTTGACGGGATTATAATAATTAAACGCTTTCATTAAATATCCTTTACAAAAAAAACATTTTAAATATATTATACTAAAAAATAGCTCTAATAACTCCATTTTAAAAGAAAAATTGGTTATAATCCAAATTTTAATTACACAATAAGGCAAAAAGAGCGTGAACCATTTATTTGAAATTGCCGAAATTTTTGGGATTATAGCGTTTGCTCTCAGCGGATTTTACATGGCAGTGAGAGAAAAACTTGATATGCTCGGCATTTTTATAGCGGCTTTTTTAACGGCTCTTGGAGGCGGCATTACAAGAGACGCGATAGCGGACAGGCTGCCGTTTACCTTTACGCATTTAATGCCGACCTTTTTAGTTATAGGCGTAGTTGCGGCGGCGATTTTGCTGAAATTAAACAGACATGATAAACTTGAACAGACAACGATTTTTATTTTAAGCGATACGCTTGGACTTGTTTCGTTTGCGATAGCCGGCACTTTTGTGGGAATTGAAGTAGGTTTTAATGTGTTTGGCATCGTAATATTAAGCCTTATAACGGCTGTGGGCGGAAGCTGTCTTAGGGATATAGTCTTAAACAAAATACCGTTTTTTCTCACAAGCGACTTTTATGCTACAATCGCGATTATAGTATCGCTTGGCATGTATGCGCTAAATGAGTTTAAAGTGTTAAATATTTTCACCACTATGATAATATTTATTATCGGAACGGCTCTGCGGCTTTTGGCGTATTACAAAAAGTGGAAATTACCGACAATAGATTAGGAGTACAAATGAGTTTTGAAGAGATGGATAAAGAGTATGTTCTGCATACTTACAATAGAAATTATGTTAATTTCAAAAGAGGAAAAAACGCTGCGCTTTTTAGCGAAGACGGAAAAGATTTTATAGATTTTACGAGCGGTATCGGCGTAGCGAGCGTTGGTCATGGAAACAAAAAAGTAGCCGATGCCATATATGAACAGACACAAAATATCACGCATGTATCAAATCTTTTTTTGATAGAACCGCAGGCAAAATTAGCCAAAAAAATGGTAGAATTAAGCGGCTTTGACATGGCTGTTTTTTTTGGCAACAGCGGCGCGGAAGCAAATGAAGGCGCGATAAAAATAGCAAGAAAATACGGGCAAAACAGATTTAAAAACAAACGATATAAAGTCTTGACGCTTGAATATTCATTCCATGGAAGAACCATAACAACGCTGAAAGCAACGGGGCAGGAGAGTTTCCATCAAAGCGCGTTTAGCCCGTATCCAGAGGGCTTTGCATACAAAAATCAAATAAAAGATATCTATTCGGCTATAGACGATGAAACAATCGGCGTTATGATAGAGCTTGTGCAGGGCGAAGGCGGAGTTCAGGCATTTGACAAAAAAGAGATTAAAGAACTTGCCGTGTTTTTGCAAAAAAACGACCTCTTGCTCATCATAGACGAAGTTCAAACAGGCGTTTTTAGAAGCGGCGAATTTTTAGCCTCAAAACTCTACGACATAGAGCCCGATATTATAACTCTCGCTAAGGGATTAGCCGGCGGCGTTCCCATAGGCGCGGTGATGACGAAACATAAGGATATATTTACCTACGGCGACCATGGAAGCACATTTGGAGGCAATTTTTTGAGCGCGCGCGCGGGGCTTGAAGTATTGGACATTTTGGAAAAATCCCACAAGGACGGCTCTTTGCAAAAGAGTATTGACCATTTTGACGATAAATTAAAAAAAACAGCCGAAAAATATCCCGACCTCTTTTTGGATAAAACGGGGCTTGGTCTCATGAGAGGCTTGCAGTGCAAAGACGGCGATACGCTTTCAAAAATTATAAAAGCCTCTTTTGATAACGGGGTTTTGGTACTGAAAGCAGGACGAAATACAGTTAGATTTTTGCCGCCTCTTACTATCTCAAAAGGTGAAATTGACGAGGGTTTTGCGAGATTTGAAAAGGCGCTTGATACGCTTAAATGATACCGTTTAGCCAATACATGAACGAGTGGCTCTATGCAAAAGACGGCTACTACGCGTCCATGCCGGAGATAGGCAAAAAGGGCGATTTTGCAACTTCGGCTACGACTTCCATGTTTTTTGGAGGAACTATCGCCAAAAGATTGATAAGCGTTATAGAAAGCGGTTTTTTGTCAAAAAATTGCGCCGTTGTGGAGATAGGAGCGCATCGCGGATACATGAGCGCCGACATAGCGCAATTTATTTATACGCTAAAACCGTCTCTTTTGGAGAGTTTGACATTCGTCATCATAGAACCGCTTGAAAAGATAAGAGCCGAACAAAAAAAATATCTTAAAGAGTCGTTTGGCGAAGCGGTGAAATTTCACTGGTTTAAAAGCTTGAAAGAGTTTAGCGCAAAAGAGGCTTTTGTCGTTGCAAACGAACTGTTTGACGCATTTACATGCGAAGTGGTAAAAGATGGGCAAATGCTCTACATGTCGGATAACAATCCGATTTTTGATAACATGGATAAAGAAACGCAAAAGCTATGCGGGCGTTACAATATCGCAAAAGGCGAAATCGCAAAAGGATACGAAGAATTTGCATTAGACCTTTCAAATTCTGTGCAAAAATGCGAATTTATCACATTTGATTATGGGCAAAAAGAACCGCGCGGAGATATTTCGCTGCGTATTTACAGCGCTCACAAAACATATCCGTTTTTTTCTTTGACGGATTATGCAAAATCCAAGCGCGTTAAAAATTTAAGTCTAAAATCTCTGTACAAAAAAAGCGATTTGACATACGATGTGAATTTTTTGCATTTAAAGGATGCTTTTAGGAACGCTGGTTTTGAAGAGCGCGCATTTTGCAAACAAGCTAACGCGCTTGTGGAATTTGGACTGATTGACCTGCTGGAAATTTTGAAAAACAGCGTTAAAGAAAGCGAATACAGAATGGAACTTGGCAAAGCGATACAGCTTATAGACCCCTCTTTTTTGGGCGAGCGTTTTAACATGATGAGATTTGAAAAGGCATAAAATGGTTTTACGGGTAAACGGCGAAGAGTTAAAAACAGACGCAAAGAGCATAGAAGCATTGATAAAAGAGCTTGGGATAGAAAATCAAGTCATGGCGGCGGCGGTAAATTTGAGTGTCGTTAAAAAAGAGGATTGGAAAACATACGAATTAAAAGAAGACGACAGTGTGGAATTTCTACGCTTTGTCGGCGGCGGGTGAAAGCATGGAGGGTATTTAAAAATTGTTATGTTATATAATATTTATAAAAAAATAAATGATATCAATTTCAGCATAAAATTATGCAGAATATTATAGAATTAAAATATATATAATAAAAATTACAAAACAATATTTATAATTTAAGGATTTTGGATATGACTTTTATGTCTTTTTTGACAAAAGGAAAAAAGAAAGATCAAGAATTACAGGAACGACAAAATCGTCTTGATATCAATATCCAACAATCAAATAAAATTCAAGAAGAAACAAAAGATACTCAAAAAAGCACTCTTGAAATTGCCCGACAGAGTTACGAATTAAATAAAAGGTTTGAAAAATTAGTCGAAGAAAATAAAGTAAAAGAGAATATTCTATTAGAAAGAGAAAATAAAATTAAAATATCTGAAGATGATATAGAAGAACGAAAGAAAGAGATACGACGAGAAGAAATAATTCTTGAAGCCAGTAAAGCGGAAAATAGAAAAAGGGAACAGGAAAATTCAGACCATGATATTAAAGTCAAAGAAAGAGAGGCAGAGGCAGAAAAAGTAAAATCTGAATCTAAAGAAGCGAAAGAGAAATATCAAACATTATTTGATGAATTAGAAAAACAGAAAGAGAATATCAGCAATCTTGAGAAAGAAGCTGTCAGAAAGACTAGTTTAGCTACTGAGAAAGAGGCATCCGCTGATGCTATTTTTGAAAAAGCGAAAACAATTGATAACGATATAAAAATAAAAGAAGCGGAATTTGAATCCAGAAGGGAAAAGATAGAATCTTCTCTAAAGACGAAGATAGAGGAATACGACAGAAAACTCGAAGATATAAATAGTTCTCAAGAGTTTTTAGATAATATTAAGTTTGACGACACCGAAGACGGAAAAGCGGCAAAAATTGTTGTTAAGGAAGCAATTCGACAAGCGAAGAAATCACTTGCGGATATAAAAACTCAATTTGACGAACTGGATGAAAAGTATTGCGAAGGAACATTTAAGGGATTTAGTACGCCGATTTCAGAAATAGATAAATCATTTGAAGAACTCAAGGTTCAATATCAGCAAGTAAAGGAACACATAGAATCAGAATCAAACAGTGGTTTGCCGGACTCTATTGATAAATGGCTGGGTAGTATTGAAGATTATATTAATAATGCTGATAAAAATATCAAATCGTGGGAATTTTCTGAAAGCTATAGAAATATCATTTTCGGACTTTCGACATGCAAGAATTATGAACTGCTTTTGACGATTTTGAATGAGTGGGCTGGCAGGGAGGCAAATACCGAAGAAGAAAATATACAGGAAGAAGAGTTTATTGATTGGTATGAGATTCTTGAAATAAATCCCGATGCTAGTCAAGATGAAATCAAAAAACAATATAGAAAAATGATGAAGAAATATCACCCTGATAAAAATTCTGATAAAACTGAGGAATGCGGACAAAAATCAGCATTAATAAATGAAGCAAACGACATTTTAAAGGATGAAAATAAACGCAAAGAATTTGATGAAAAAAGAAAAAAGAAAAAAGGTTAGGAGGGCAATATTATGGATGAAAAAGAAAACAAATTGAATTTACCGACAATTCGGAAAACGGGGACAATGGTAGGTAGGGATAAACCTGCAAAGACCATATCAAAGTTTGATTTAAGCAAAAAAACATCAGTTGCTTCTGTTCTGAAGACTGGGGACTCTTCTGTTGAGAAAGATATTCTTACCAATGAGAAAGGGCTTGATTTGGTATTGGTTGGTGATTTGACTGGTTCTATGAAAGTTTATCATAGCCTTTTGAAAAATAAATTTGTTGATCTTTGTAATGAATTATTTCCTCTTATAAAAAATCTTAGGATCGGTATTATATTTTATCTTGATCATGATCCTGAGTGTGAAGACCACTATGTTACAAAGATACAACAACTAACTTTAAATATCCAAGAACTAGTAAATTTCATAAATGCAACATCTACAGGACATGGTGGCGATGCAGATGAAGCCGTAGAAGATGCATTAAATGATTTGCTGCAAAATATGAATTGGAAACAATATAATTCTCACTCAGTAGTGATTTTTGGAGATGCGAGCCCACATCCAGCAGAGCGTTGTCCATCCCAATATGATTTTTTTAATATTACCCAACAATTGTTTAAAAAACAAATCACTATTAATAGTGTTTATTGCGGTCATTATGGAGGAAGACAAGATGAATTGCAAGGGTTGCAAAACGTTGAGGTTGGAGATTTTAACAAAAAATTACTATATTTGGAACCGCCCAATTTCTTTTCATGGATAGCCAATGTTACAGGTGGGATGGTAATAGGCGTTGAAAGAATTGACGATCTGGTAGATATTATTATGGCAGCAGCAGCAAAAGATGCAGGTCATCTGGATGACCTTGAAAAAAAATTAAAAAAGAGTGCGCCAAACAAGTTAAAACTTATAGAAATAGCAAAAAAAGCCGAGCAAAGAAAACGATTAAGCAGTAAAAATGATATAAAAAAAATAAAATAGGAATAACATGAAAAATATTCTTGATTTTTGTATAATATTTTATGTTGGTTATTATATCTAAAAAAATGTATTGACAAAATAAATAAATTTACATTATACTTCTTTTTTAAATATAATAATGAAAAAAATGAGAGATTTTCTATGAAAACGATGCGGATTTGGGGCATTTTGATGTTTTTGCTGTTATCGGTCTGCAATGCCGACGGCGCTAAAAATTCCTTTGATGGAACTTGGGAATTTACAAAAAATGAAATGCACCGCTATACATTCAACGGCGGCAAATATGAAGAGTATAGCGAATTGGAAGGCGAATTTGGCGAGCATTATTACAAAGGTACATTTACCTATAAGGAAATTTCGCCCGGCTACGGTTCTATCACATTTAAGCAGACTCATTCAGCCGTAACAAACGGCGCATGGACTCCGAGCGAAGAAGACAGTGAAGTTACCACTATCTATAAATTTATTGATGACACTACGCTTAATATCGGCGGCGGCGGCATTAGTGGGGCGTTGTATTACAAAAAATAAAATCTTGTAAACTGTGAAAATATAGAAAATACAATTTATTTTTGTAATTTGCGTAAAAATACATGAATGAAATGCGTTGTATGTAGCGAAACTGTGCGCACTTGACGACTTAAAGATACTTGTGTTCGCGCTTGTTGGCTTATATTTGAGTGGTGTCGGCGGCAGTTATACGCTATTTGCATAGAAATTTTCCGAAGAAATTGTATAAAAAACAAAAATAAGATTGACATTATGCATAATAATATAAGGAATTTATTGGATCATCATGGCAAGGAGCGTGAAATATGTTTGATACATTGGTAAAAATAAACTGTTTTTCAAAGCATAAAATACTGAAAAAAATAGCGGAAAATGTGCTGGAAAAATTCTATTGCTGCGAGATAAAATGCATGGAAATAGACAAAAGCGTATTGTTTGCGCACCACGCCCGCGGGTGTATAATTATTGCCGCTAAGATTTGTGAAAATGTTGTAATATATCAAAATGTAACCATTGGAACGAACATGAAATTCAACAAAATCAGCCGCGAATGGGAGAATATCGGCAATCCTATCATCGCTAAAAATG
>JAITAB010000049.1 GCA_031284315.1 Campylobacteraceae bacterium | reverse complement strand
TATAAAATGTCAATTTTTTTTATAATTATCTTTGTTTGTTTGTAAATATTTCTTTTGGATTCCCGCATTCCTCGCAAATATCGTTTTCTGCGAAAACTTTTTGCTCGCGCGGGAATGACGGAAAGAAGGTGCAGGAATGACAGAATAAACACATATATTTTATTTGCCGCGCAATCTTTATTTGCCGTTCGGGAATGACGAAATATTTTTCTGGATTGTCATAACGCTTCGTGTCTCGCAATAATGGAAATAAATATTATACACATCATTTTTGTCATTCCATTTTTCTTTTTATTTTGTCAATCTTTTTTATTATTCCCGCATTTCTTTTTGTCTTTCCCCGCTCCCCTCCGTCATTCCCGCGACCGAACGACAAGCTTACAAGTAAGCGCATATCGTGAGGGAAGGCGGGAATCCAAACATATTAATAAAAAAGCTATTGCATTTATTTAATGATACGCTTTTGTTATTAAAATTCTGGATTGCCGCGCTACGCTCGTAATAACGGAATTGTATCTCTTTCTAAATTCTTTTTTGGATTCCCGTTTACACGGGAATGACATAAGGGATGCGGGAATGACATAAAGGATGTGTGGGAATAAACGGAGGAGGACGCATACGCTTTATTTGTCGTTCGATCGATAGAATGACAATCCTCTATGTCATACCCACACATAATTTAAATGATTTGTTCGCGCTGATGATAACCCATATGACAATCCTCTATGTCATACCCACATGAGCAAAAAGTTTTCGCAGAAAACGATATTTGCGAAGAATGTGAGTATCCAAATTTTATACATATTTATGTGCAGAATGGATTCCCGTTTACACGGGAATGACATAAAGGCTGCTGGAATGACGGAGCAGTAAACTGCTTCGTTTCATCTTTTTTTATTGCATTATTTTTCTGTTCTGCGCGTTTGGCTTACAAAAGCGAGATTTAAAGTTCTGCGCCGCCGCTGTTTTTTAGGGCGCGTAAAATATCCTGCTCATCTGCCTTTTTTGTATCAAACTTCACTATTAGCGTGTCGCCCATGATATACCACTCTTTGATGCCCTCGGCGTTTTGCAGATAATTTTCATAATTTTGCGCAGTTTGTGAAACAAGAATGTAGATATTTTGCAAAAATGAGGGATTTTTCAGCGTCAATATCAAAATAAACCAGAGCGTACATGTGAAAAATACCGCCCAAAATATATGCGCCATACCAAAATATTTCAGAAAAATCCCACCGATGATGCCGCCGCAAAATGTGCCTAAATATCCGAAAGCGTTGAAAATACCAAGCGTTGCGCCGCGATTTTTGACATGCGCGTATTTGCTGGTCAAAGACTGCATTAAAGGCTCATGGATATTGAAGCCCGTGAAAAACAAAACTACTCCCGCGATGAAAAACAGTTCGTTTTTTGCATATCCCATGAGCGCGTAGGAAGCCGCAAAAAACACTATCCCGACCAAAAGCATCTCTTTGCTTTTTTTCATTTTTTCGCCGATGACGACAGAGGGTATCATGGCAAGCATTCCAAAAATCATAGCCGCAAAATAGATATGCCAAAGCTCTTTTTTATCCCATAAAAATTGCTGCGTTATGGCAATAGGGATACTCATAAACGCCATAGTCATGAGCGTTTTTTGCAAAAAATTGGTGATATTCATGCGGTATAAATTTTCATCTTTCAGCAAATTTATATAGTTTATTTTGCCCGCCGCCGCACTTTTTATATTCGGCGGATTTTTTATAAAAAAGAGCAAAAAAAGCGATAAAAACGCTAAAACCGCCGTAAATAAAAAAAGCTTATCCGTGCCGAAATTCCCGCCTATAACGGGTCCCAAAGTCATGGAAAGCGCGAAACTTAGAGCGATAATTATCCCCATGAAAGCCATAGCTTTTGCACGCGATTCTTCTTTGACTAAATCGCTTATAAACGCGCTTCCGACAGCCCCCACAGCTCCCATGCCCTGTATAAATCTCCCGACAAAAAGCAGATATACGGAGTCCGCGTAAGCGCATATCAAAGAGCCTGCCATAAATATAACCGTTCCTATAAAAAGCGTCTCTTTTCTTCCGATTTTATCAGACAAGACGCCGAATGGGACTTGCATTATCATCTGCGAGACGGCATACGCGCCAAGAGACGCGCCTATGAAAATCTCATTTGCTCCTTTTAGCTCCAATGCATATAACGACAGCACGGGCAAAACGATGAAAAGCCCTAAAAATCGCAGCGCAATGATGATACTTATCGGAAAAATTGCCTTGAACATAAAAATAATCCTTTTAAATGGGACAATTATAGTCATTTTTGCTAAAAATATGAATATGTTATCTTTTTAAAGCAAAAAATTGTTAAAATCACATCTTAGTTTTTTTGGAGCGTGCATGAGGATAGTTTTAGCCAGTTCAAACAGCGGGAAAATCGCCGAATTTAAAGCCTATTTGGAAGGTTATGAAGTACTTTCATACGGCGAAATTATGAAGCCTTTTGAGATAGAAGAGTATGGCAAAAGTTTCAAAGAAAATGCCATTATTAAATCGCGTGCCGTTTTTCAAAGACTTAATGACAAAAACGCCGTTGTTTTGTCTGACGACAGCGGTATAAGCGTGCCGCTTTTGGGCGGGATACCGGGCATTTACAGCGCGCGATTTGCGGGCAAAGATGCAAATGCGCAAAAAAATCTACAACTTTTGGTGCAAAAATTAAAAGAAACAGGCGTTGAAAAAACGGGCGCATTTTATACGGCGGCTATCGCGATTTCAACTGATAAGGGCGATTTTAGCGTGCATGGATGGATGCATGGCGAAGCGGTTACAAACCCTAAGGGCAGTAACGGTTTTGGGTATGACCCGATGTTTATTCCGCGCGGGTTTGACAAGACTTTGGGCGAGCTTCCAAAGAGCGTTAAAGAGCAGTTTTCACACCGTTCGCGCGCCTTGAAGCTTGCGTTGATTTTGCTTAAAACTTTAATCAAGGATAAAAAATGAACGGAACTATTTTGATAATAGGAGCGGGAGGAGTGAGCCGCGTAGCTACCACAAAATGCGCATTAAATCCCGATGTTTTTAAAAAAATCGTTTTGGCGAGCCGCACAAAATCCAAGTGCGAAGAAATCGCAAAGGATATAAAAAACAGGCAAAATGTGGAGATTGAAACGGCAAAAGTTGATGCCGACAGCGTAGAAGAACTCACGGCTTTGATAAACAAAGTCAAGCCCGATGTTGTTTTGAATCTCGCGCTTCCATATCAGGATTTGACTATCATGGATGCATGCGCGAAAACGAAAGTAAATTATATAGATACGGCAAATTATGAGCATCCCGATGTGGCTAAATTTGAATACAAACTCCAATGGGCAAAAGACACAGAATTTAAAAAAGCGGGTATTTTAGGGCTTTTAGGCAGCGGATTTGACCCTGGCGTTACGAATGTTTATTGCGCTTATGCGCAGCAAAATCTCTTCGACGAGATAAATTTGATAGATATACTTGACTGCAACGCAGGCGACCATGGATATCCTTTTGCCACAAACTTTAATCCAGAGATAAATTTAAGAGAAGTCAGTTCGAAAGGCAGATATTGGGAAAAAGGCAAATGGATAGAAACGGAGCCTATGGCGATAAAAATGGTGTGGGATTATCCCAAAGTAGGCGCAAAAGACAGCTATCTTTTATATCATGAAGAGCTTGAATCTTTGGTGAAAAACATAAAAGGCTTGAAGCGGATACGATTTTTTATGACATTTGGGCAGAGTTATCTTACGCACATGAAATGCTTGGAAAATGTCGGAATGCTGGGCATCAGCGAAGTTGAACACAACGGCATGAAGATAGTGCCGATGCAGTTTTTAAAGACGCTTTTGCCTGACCCTGCGAGTTTGGGAGCGCGCACAAAAGGCAAAACAAACATCGGCTGTGTGATAAGCGGCGTAAAAGACGGCAAACCAAGGAAAGTTTATATTTACAATGTCTGCGACCACGAAGAGTGCTATAAGGAAGTATTGGCGCAAGCTGTGAGCTACACTACCGGCGTTCCTGCGATGATAGGCGCGAAACTTGTCATGCAGGGGCGATGGAGCGGCAAAGGCGTGTTTAATATAGAAGATTTTGACGCAAAACCTTTCATGGACGAACTTAACAAACAGGGCTTGCCATGGGAGATAATAGAAATGAAGTCGGACGAGAGTTTCGAAGTCAAGTAAATTTTAAGCGGAATTTTTCCGCTTTACTCTTCGCCCGCGCCGCAGCTAAAACTTAGTTTTTTCCGCACGCTTGCCGCCGTTAATTTGTATAGCGCGGTTCTAATAGCTTATCGTATATGTTTTTTCCGCACGCTTGCGCCGTTAATAGCTTTATTTTTCCGCACACTTGCGCCATAGCCAAACGGCAGTTGACGAAATGCCCGCGCCCCGTCAATTCCGAGACCTTTTCCGTCAATTCCGCGATATAACGACAAGCGAAATAATGCACCCCATTTCGTCATTCCCGCATCCTTTATGTCATTCCCGCGTAGGCGGGAATCCAAACTAATAACCTTAAAATATGAAAATATGAAAGAAAATAAAAGAGAGTTATAAAATGTCAATTCTTTTCATATTGTCTTTGTTTGTTTGTAAATACTCTTTTTAAATTCCCGCCTTCCTCGCAAATATCGTTTTCTGCGAAAACTTTTTGCTCGCGCGGGAATGACGAAATTGTGCCGCTTTCTTAAATTCCTTTTTGGATTCCCGCCTGCGCGGGAATGACATAATGGCGCATAAGTTTTGCATGTGTTGTGAGAATGACGGAAATGGTCGTGGGAAAGGCAAAAGAAGTCGCGGGAATGACAAATAAAGATTGCGCGACAAATAAAATACATGTGTTTATTCTGTCATTTCTGCACCTTCTTTCCGTCATTCCCGCGCGAGCAAAAAGTTTTCGCAGAAAACGATATTTGCGAGGAAGGCGGGAATTTAAAAAGAGTATTTACAAACAAACAAAG
>JAITAB010000030.1 GCA_031284315.1 Campylobacteraceae bacterium | reverse complement strand
CTTAAACATACCCATAGGCTTTGCGGGAGGATTATACGATAAAGACACAAAACTAACTAAATTCGGATATAGAGAATATGACAGCAATACAGGCAGATGGACGACCAAAGACCCGATAGACTTTCAGGGTGGAGATAGTAACCTTTATGGGTATGTGTTGGGGGATCCGGTGAACTTTGTGGATCCTGAGGGGTTAAAGCCACCGTCGCCGTTAAATCCAAAAAATCCAGGGTTATGTATGCTTATATCTCTTAATGAAGCCGATAAAAAAAATAAATGTGCCGAAACTATTGACAAAGCTTGCAATGATTTAGATTTTGAAAAGATAGGACAAATGTGCAATACTCCTTCTGTTAGCACATGTAGAGCAGGTTGTTTTTTAAATGAATTTTGGGAAGAATTGAAAGAAAATTGCACGCCCAGCCCCAACCCAATAGATACGAGACAAAAAATACCAAATCCAATACCAAAGGAGAAATAGATGAAAAAGATAGTTTTTATATTTAATATTTTGCTGGCTTTTTGTTTTTCAAATACAACAATCATTAATATTGATAAGCCTGCCAATTTAAATCAAACAATATACAAAAACATGATAGAAACGCCATTTGGTTTTTCGGTTGATTTGCAGGGTTATGAACATGTGGCATTTATATCAAACTCCGAAACATTACCACTTCAAACATTGTTTTTAACAAACATACATAAAGATAGTTTTATAAGTTTTGAAATAAATCCATTGACGGCATTAAACCGTAAAAACCTTTATGATGAAAATAATTTTGTATCTGAAATAACAAATCCTACCGATAATGCAACTATCTTTTTTTATGCAAATAGCACAATTTATACTTATAATTTAAACGATAATTATAAAGCTTATGTCATTATGTCAGACAAATATAATGATGAAATGAAAGCCGCTATTTTTAAAGACTCAAAATTTGTAATTTCGCTTTGGACAAACGATAGCGACAGAAAAACCATTGAAAATTTATTGCACTCTATCAGAAAAAATACAAAAGCATATTCCAAAAAAGATTATTGGTTTTTAGATTTGGAAAACTTGCAAATGTCGTTATTGCATTCATCTTTATATTATATTTATAACCCAAAAGACGAAGAAAACATAAAGTTTTTAAATAGAGTTTTGGATATAATAGGCTCATATATTTTTCATATCAAGAATGAAATAAATGCAAATAGCGATACATTATTTAAAGGCAATAACACATATAGCACTTTTGATAGTGGTAAATAAATGCAGTATTTAAATCACATGGAAATAAAAAAATATATTCTCATGCTTTTAAAAATCTTTGCGGCAATTATAGTTTTTATTATTGCATGTACATTACCCATAGAAGCCGAACTTTAATTAATTGCGGATTTAGTTCGCTATGCTCAAAGATATTAGACTGTCTTGATGACGGCGGTTCTTGGGATAAGGAGCATAATGTTTGCATGTGTTAAAAAATGTAATGATATTTGGTTTTTAAGTCCTTAATATGGCACGCAAAAAATATAGACTGTTCATGCTGGCAAAAGTCGGGGTTGTTGCATTTTGCTATATTCTATTTTATGAACATCCTTTTATATCAAAAGACCATGGATATGACAAACTTAAACACACAACATATATTATGCTCATGTTGTGGTTTATGGCGCTATTTTTTGCATTTTTATTCAGATTTTTTCAAAAAATACAATGCATGGAGGGCTTATTCTCTGTGGAGCGATAATTATTTGCGGGATTTTATTTGTCATGATAGAATTTTTCAAAATATGGCTATTTTTCTTTAAAAAATTTTTAGATAAAGAAAACAAAAAATAACCCTCCCGCCGAATGTTTACTATCAAACAAGCCGTTTCATCAGTTTTAAAAAAGATAAATTGCAGATTGTGCCGGAAGTTATTTGCCAACGCAAAACTTGCTAAATATGGCTTCGAGTATCTCGTCCCGCTCAAAAGTTCTTGTTATACGCGAAATAGCATTCACAGCTTCGTTCAGATGAAACGAAAAAAGCTCCAGCGCGCCGTCATTTAGCAAGTCCTGCGCGGTTTTTATATTTGCAAGCGTTTCGGAAACTGCCGAAATCTGTCTTGCCGACGAGAGCATTATCTCTTCGTTTATATCCAGCGTATTGAGATATTCGTTTAAGTCGTCCGTAAGCGGTTTGATATCGCGTTCGCAGCTAATTTTTATCGGATTTTCAAGCAGCGCGGCATCAAAACGGCTTTGCAAATCGCATTTATTCAATACATGCAGAACTTTTTTATTCGTTTTCGCGTTTTTTGTAAGCTTCAATATTTCGCTGTCTTCGCCGCTTGCTTCCCTTGAATTGTCAAAAACGCCGATGATGATATCAGCGGCTTCTATCGCACTCAAAGAGCGTTTGACGCCTATCTTTTCTATCTCGCCCTCAGCGTCTCTTATGCCCGCCGTATCAACAAATCTGACTATATGCGTGCCTATTTTTATCTCTTCTTCTATCGTATCTCTCGTTGTTCCCTCTATATCGCTTGTGATGGCGCGTTCATATCGCAAAAGAGCGTTTAAAAGCGAACTTTTGCCGACATTTGTTTTGCCGATTATCGCTATTTTAAACCCCTCTATCAAACCCTCGCGTTGTTTTGAATTTTCCAAAATATTCTCAAGCGAAGCCGTCAAAAGTTTTAATTTTCCCGCCGCTCTTTGCTCAATATCTTTTGGCAAATCCTCTTCGGCATAATCAATCGTAACCTCTATAAAAGCCATAATTTCAAGCAAATCTTCCCTTGCCTTCTCTACAAAATCCTGCAATTCGCCCTTCAAATGCCTTGAAAGCAGTTTTGCCGCGCTGACGCTTTTAGCCTCTATAAGTTTTCCTATAGCCTCAGCTTTGCTCAAATCTATACGGCCGTTTAAAAATGCCCTTTTTGTAAATTCGCCAGGATTTGCAAGTCTTGCACCGCATTTAATGACCGCATCCAAAATCATATTTGCGACAATTATGCCGCCATGGCATTGAAATTCAACGACATCTTCGCATGTGTAACTGTTCGGAGCTTTAAAGTAAATAATGATAACTTGGTCAATGAGTTCGTTTTTTTTATCATACACCGATGAAAGTACGGCATATCTTGGAGTCAGCGAGGATTTGCGCGAAAGCGAAAGCACTATTTTGCAGGCTTTTTCGCCGCTTACTCTCACAACCGCTATAGAGCCTGCCCCATGAGCGGTTGCAATAGCGGCTATCGTATCTATTGGTTTTTCCTGTTAAAGTCGTTTACTACGATAAATCTCCCGCCGTCTTTGCCGCTTTTGATGCCGACATATTTTTCGGGAAATTCGCCGCGCAGCCTTTCAAGCGCGATTTTTATAAGCACTCCGTCAAGTATCTTTGTCTGTCCTCTGCCCTGTGCGCGTATGCGCTCAATAATCGGCTCCAAATAACGACCTATCATCTCTTCCTGATTTTTTAAAAACTCCGCTATTTCAAGCCTTATGCCAAGAGAGTATCTGATATTTATCCAACTGTAAAAAAGGTATGAGAGAGCTTTGTATCTGCAGCCCTCTTTGCCTATCAAAAGCGCGGCGTCAGGTCCGTCAATCTCTATAAGCAGCGTCTCATCGTCATAAACGGAAACATTTATACTGCTAATCTCAAAGCAAAGGTTGGAAAAAAGCAGCTTTATCTTTTCGCTTATCTCGTAAGTAACGCTGTTCGGGTCTGTTTTTTCTTTGTGAAATCTATCGTCAAACGCCGTGCTGACATCTATCGATTTTTTTATTTTTTGCGTCTCTTTCGGTTCGCTCAAAGCTGTATTTGGCTCGCTTTTTTGCTCTTTTTTCTCTTGAAAATGCGCTTTTGACGGCTCTTTTTTCTCATATCTTTCATTTCTTTCCGCATGTTTTTTTCCATGCTGGGTATTTTGAAAGTCATTTCTATTTTTATTGTTAAAATTTTTCTCAAATTTTTTGCCGTTAAAACCATTTTTTCGCTTAACCTCTACAATGGCTGCCCTTTTGCCTAAGCCCAAAAAACCGTTTTTCGGGTACTGCAAAACCTGCAAATCAAGCTCCGTAACAGAGCATGACAACTCTTTAGCCGCTTTTGAATATGCTTCTTCTAATGTATCTGCTTCTATTTTCATGAGTGCGCCTTTTCCTTTTCTTGCTCTTTTAAGCGTTTAAAGTGTCTATTGACATACATTTGCTGGGAAATGGAAAAAAGATTGTTTACAAACCAGTAAAGCGTAAGACCCGCAGGAAACCACAAGAAAAAGAATGTAAATATGAGCGGTAAAAATTTCATAATTTTCTCTTGCATCGGGTCAGTGAAAGCCGTTGGAGTCATTTTTTGCTGTAAAAACATCGTAAGTCCCATAGCAATCGGCAAAATATAATATGGATCCATGACCGCCAAATCCTTCACCCACAAAATCCACTCCGCATTTTTAAGCTCAACCGTATTTGACAAAACTCTATAAATCGCGAAAAATATCGGTATTTGTATAAGTATCGGCAGGCAGCCGCCCATGGGATTTGCGCCATGTTTTTTATACAAATCCATAACATGGAGATTTAATTTTTGCTTGTCGTCTTTATATTTTGCTTGAAGTTCCTTGATTTTCGGCGCAAGGTCTTTGAGCTTATTCATGGAGACCATGCCGCGGTATGTGAGCGGATAAAGCACAAGTCTGATAAGAATCGTTATGATGACGATAGACCAGCCCCAGTTTCCAATTTTGGAATTTATAAAATACAAAAGCGAAAATATCGGCTTTGATATCCATGTAAAAAATCCGTACTCTATAACATCGTCAAGCCTTTTATCTACGGCATGTATATTTGCTTTTGACTTTGGTCCTATATATCCCGTGAGTTTTAAATTTTCTCTGCCTTCTATAAAAATATTCGGATTTTTATCTTTGTCGGGACTTACCACGACAACCAAATTTTCATCAAAATTTGACAAAAGCGTAGTGTAGTACCTGTCAGACGCGGCTGCAAACGGGGACTTTGAGAAAGTTTCGGTCTTTTTAGCGTCTCCGTCTTCTATCGTCTCCAAGGAGCCGTCGCTTTTTTTAACAATCACGCCATGAAATGTATAAGCATCGGCTAAAACATTCGGGCGGAAGCCTGTAGAAATAAAATATTCTTGCGGTGCAGAAAGCGATATTTCTGCATTGTATCCTCTCTCTTTCGTGAAAGTGATTTTTTTCGTAAGCGTTACGCCGCTCAATTCCTGAACAAGCGTCAAAGTTTCAGACTCGTCGCCCAAAGTTATCTCTTTTTTGTCGGCAGCGTAGGATTTACTGAACGCTTCGTTATTCAGCGCCTTGTCTTTAAATCTAACTTCCAGCGGCAAAGGCGGCAAAGAGTCGTCTATAAGCTGTATCCTTTCGCCGTTTTCATCTTTGAAATCTTCGCCGTTCAAAAAGTATTTTGAAATGCGTCCGAGTTTGTCTATATATATCTCAAAATCCGGCGATTCAATTTTCGCAATAACTTCGTCCATGTTGACGCTTTGCGTACTTGTCGGAGCTGCCGCCGCCGTAGTTTGAACCGCTATCTGCGGAGCTTCGTTAGCCTGTACGCCGCTTTGCGTCTGCAAGGAAGCGTTTTCGTTTGCCTGCGTTTGAGGCTGAAAATATGAATAGGAAATCAAACACAATATCATTAAAGATACAGCCAAAAGCAATCTGTTTTGCGGACTCATTTTATCTAACACGAAAAATCCTTAAAATTTAATTTTTATCTTTACGGAGCGATTTAACTACAAAAAAATTTTTATTATCAATTGGGATAAACCACGCCGCAATATCTGTTTTTTTGAACGAGCCTGTTAAAAGTTCGGGTTTTTTTATCCTGTTTTTTTTAATTTTAGGATAGTCAATGCCGCCTGCAAAAAATTGATTGCATCGCAAAATCCTAAGCGCGCTTTTTGTAAAAGCTCTAAAAAAGCCGTCATACTGAAAGAGCCATTTTGCATATTCCGAACATGTCGGATAATAACGGCAGCTTCCAAAGCTAAAAAGCGTAAAAAATCTTTGATAAAACCTTAAAAACCGCAGCGCAAAATTTCTCATTTCAAACACTCAAGCCTCTTGAAAGACCATGAAAGCGAACTTTTTAATTGTTTGTAACTTATGTTTTTCAAACTCTCTTTGGCTACAAAAACATAAACTCCGTCTTTCAGCCTGTCCTGAAATTCAATAAATAACGCTCTAAGCCTTCTTTTCGCACAGTTTCTGAGAACCGCGTTACCGACTTTTTTACCTGCGGTAAACCCTGCTTTTTTCTCGTTTGACATTTTGTAAAAGATCACGGCGCCTTCACAGTGCCACTTGTTTGCAATCTTATAAATTGCTGAAAACTCATCGCTCTTTTTTAACGAGCGGTAAGAACCTATACTGCCAATCTTCTTCTGCCTTTTGCGCGGCGTGCGTTGATAACTTTTCTTCCGTTTTTGGTTTTCATGCGCGAACGAAACCCATGTGTTCGTTTGCTTGGCGTGTTATGCGGCTGATATGTGCGCTTCATATATTTCCTTAGTATTAATTTTAGCGTGAGATTTTACTGTAATATTCTTAAAAAACTACTTAGCGTCCAAACAGTACCATATAAATCAAGAAAGATACCCGTCAAAAATGAAACTTCTAAATAACCCTTCGCCAAATTCGTAGAAAACAGTATCAAAAAAACTATCGTCTCTATAGCGGCAGCTTTATGCGCTTCGGGCGCTTTTGATATTTGACGATATGTTATCAAAAGCGACAAAAGATACGGTAAAAATGCGATGGCAGCATCATATACAGATACAATGAAACCTAAAACAAAGAGAGCAAGCAGTAATATCACAGTCCATCTTATAAATATATTTTTAGGTTTGACAGTGTGAAAAACTTTTAGCAGTTGGATACTGTTTTTGCATAAAAAATAGACAGCGATCAGCGTAACTATCAGCGGCATTTTAGCGGCTGCCAAGCGCATAATAAAGTCTTCATTATAATGATTGCTTAACTCTACTATAATCTCTATCAAATTATCTACCCATATACCAATCAGAAAAAAATTATCCCAATCAATCACTGCAATTTTAATTTGAAATGCAACAAAAAGAGCAAGATATAGATTTAATTTATTATAAAAAATATCAATATCCTGTGCCGCTTTGGAGGGCAGGAAAACTCCTTTAAGTTCTATCAAAACGCCCGCAAACATCATGCAAAAGATCATAAACTTAAACATATCATACAAATTCATTGACATGCAGCGCGATACTACAAAGCAAGCAGAGTCGTAATACACAAGAAGCAAAATAAACAAAAATATACCAAACAGCGTAATATACACGCCCAAAGAGGCTGTTGAAGCCGCCTTTTTGAACATCATAGATTTCTTGCGTTTACAAAATATGGCTCTGTCTCGTAAATGCGCCAAAAATTTAATCTTAAAATCTTAAAAAACTACTTAGCATCCAAACAGAGCGCCGAAAATCGGCGAGAAAAAGAACAGCCAAAAAAATGCCGTCTCCAAAGCCGCCGCGCATATCGCGGCTTTTGTAAAATTATAACTTTGCAAAATAAGAATCACCGAAAACGGCAGAATAATAATCATCGGTATAAGTACAAAAAAAAGCAAAGCAAAAACAACACTCATACCTCTTATTATCCCATCGTAAATAGCAAGAACAAATAAGCCAATAAGTCCAAACTGACCATATCTTTTGGCTTTTTTAGCCTCTTTCTCTACGGCAATCTCATTTATTTCATTAGTTTTTGATATTTTGCGGTTAAAATCAAAAGAGATACAAGATACAAGATACGGGAAAAATGTAATTATGGTAAATATGTCATCGAATAAAGTCAAATTCAAAAGTCCGACAGCGTTTTTAAGCGGCATCATATCCAAAAGCATAAACAAATATCCTAAAATCCTGATTGCAAAAGCGCAAGAGTGGCGGAGAAAAAAAACGAGCGTTGATACATGTTGGTTTTTTTAATCGAGGCAATCTCATGTGAAAAATTTCAATACAACGCTTGTGTCGGTTCATGAATAACAGCGCAAAGAGAAATCGAAGCGTTAAACAAATTTCAATACAACTTTTGTGTCGGTTCATGCGAGCGCAACTTATACGGCTAAACAAATCGCAACTATATTTCAATACAACTTTTGTGTCGGTTCATGTTATCACACTATATTTTTTTTTAGCGTGATATTTTATTTCAATACAACTTTTGTGTCGGTTCATGACAATTAAGTGCATGTTAGGCGTAAATGAATAACCATTTCAATACAACTTTTGTGTCGGTTCATGTTAGTTGTTATAAGAATTATGCCTCTGTATAAAGTTATTTCAATACAACTTTTGTGTCGGTTCATGGCTATGGGAAATTGATGATAACAACGAAATGGTTAATTTCAATACAACTTTTGTGTCGGTTCATGGCGCAGACGAAGCCGGGGACAGCATCGGAAAAATAAATTTCAATACAACTTTTGTGTCGGTTCATGGAAAAAGAAATGGAAGAAGAAATTCTTCTATTTATATTTCAATACAACGCTTGTGTCGGTTCATGAAATACGGCGCTAAAAGACCACAGTGGATCATAGGATTTCAATACGACGCTTGTGTCGGTTTAATCACTTGGTATTTCAAAGCATGCCGCAATTTCAATAAAATAAAATCAGCGGCTTTTAATCGCTAAATTTCCTTCTTTTGATATTCAAGCCGATTATGCTTGTGCCGCCTTCTATTTTGCACTCTGCCGTATATTCGAAATCGCCCGCGTATTTAACCGCCATTGAATTCAAAAGGCGTTCCATTTCCTCTTTGCGTTTGTCGTCTTTAAGAGTATTGTACGCCTCTTTTAGCGCTTTGAACTCCTTTGGCATATCAAAGCCGTGTTTATTTTTGAGAGTATTTATATATTCCCCGCACTCTTTTGTAAGATTTGCGTTTTTAAAGTCTTTTCTGACGCTTATATTCAGGCGCGGCGCGTTTATCGGCGGCAAAAATTGAGCGATTATGCTTTCGTTTGTGTCGCCGCTTATTGCAACGCTTCCGCTTATTTGCAAATCGTTATTAACCGTGCGTTTTCCCGTAGCCGTAACCATTAAAATATCTTTGCCCTGTTTCATAAAAGCGTAATGAAACAGCTCTTCTTCTCCAACCCCTTTACTTTTGCTTCTTTTATCGTTAAAAACGACAAATGCTCCGCCATTTCCGTTTGCTGCACCCGCCGCTTTGGGAGCAAAACTGTCGGCAAACGCGTTAAACTCTTTATCTGTTACTCTAAAAACATCTATAAGCGCCATCGTTGAATCCGCGTTTTTCACGCTAAAAGGCGGAAATATTTTCTCAATGGATATATCGGGATTGCCGAAACTTTGCGCCTTCGCGCCGCAGACAAAAAGAGCGGCGATTAAAACCGCCGATAAAAATTTATACCCCATGAACCTCTCCCAAATTTTATTTTGCCGATTTTATCACAAATTTTATAAATTCTCAGCGTTTATAACGATTTTACCCTCTTTCGCGTCTATATTCAGTTTATCGCCCTCATGTATCTTCTCTTCCAGTAAAAGTTCGGCGAGTTTGTCTTCCACAAGTTCGTACAAGGCGCGTCTTAGCGGTCTCGCGCCGTAAACCGCATCAAATCCTGCTTCAGCTATCAAATTAGCCGCCTCTTTTGTAAGAGTTACTTCTATGGATTTTGCTTCAAGTTTTCTTTTTATGTCTTTAAACATGATATACACAATCTCCCTCAAACCGTCTTCTCCGAGAGGATTGAATATCACTATGTCGTCAAGTCTGTTTAAAAATTCAGGTTTAAAATAATTTTTAAGTTCGCCCAAAACTGCCGCGCGTCTTGCGCTGCCTTCCGTTTCCATAATTTTTGAGCTTGCTATATTTGAAGTCAAGATAATAATCGTATTTTTAAAATCAACCGTAACGCCCTTATTATCCGTCAAACGCCCGTCATCCAGCGCTTGCAAAAGTATATTGAACACATCAGGATGCGCCTTTTCTATCTCGTCAAACAAAATAACGCTGTACGGTTTGCGTCTCACAGCTTCCGTGAGCTGTCCGCCCTCTTCGTATCCGATATATCCCGGAGGCGCGCCAACAAGACGGCTTACGGTGTGCTTTTCCATGTATTCGCTCATGTCAAATCTCAAAAGCGACTTTTCGCTGTCAAATAAAAATTTCGCCAATGCTTTCGCGCTTTGAGTTTTTCCAACGCCTGTCGGTCCCAAAAACAGAAAACTTCCTATCGGCTTATTGGCTTCGCCAAGTCCCGCTTTATTTCGCTTGATAGCGCGTCCTATCGCATGAATAGCTTCGTCCTGCCCTATAACTTCGGCTTTTAGATGCTCTTCGACTGCCAAAACTTTTTCCCTTTCGCTTGCAAGCATTTTGCTTACAGGTATGCTTGTCCATTTGCTTACAATTCCCGCTATCATCTCTTCATCCACATGATTTTTAAGAAGCGTTCCGCTTTGCACCATTTTTTCCCATGCTTGTTTCAGTTCGCTCTCTTTTTTATTCAGCTCGGGGATAGTTCCATGTTTAATCTTTGCCGCTTTGTTATAATCGCCCTCTCTTTCGGCAAGCTCCACTTCGCGCTTGGCGGCGTCTATTTCGGATTTGACGGACGATAATTTATTGAACGCCGCTTTTTCATTTTCAAACTGACTTTCAAGCGACCTTTTTTTCTCTTCGGCGTTTGACAACTCTTTTTCTATCCCGTTAAGCCTTGATTCGTTTTTTTTGTTTTCCTCCATCTTCAAAGCCTCTTTTTCCACATATAAAGAGCTTATCTCTCTTTTTATGGAGTTTAATTCTAAAGGCTCGCTCTCTATCTGCATTTTTAGTTCTGCTGCCGCTTCGTCTATCAAATCTATAGCTTTATCAGGCAAAAATCTATCAGTTATATATCTGTCTGAGAGTTTAGCTGCCGCGACAAGCGCGCTGTCTTGTATCGTAACGCCATGATACGCTTCAAGCCTTTCTTTGATACCGCGCAAAATCTGCAAAGCTTCGCTGATATTCGGTTCGCTTACGCTTATAGGCTGAAATCTTCTTTGCAGCGCCGCATCTTTTTCAAAATATTTTCTATATTCTTTTAAAGTCGTTGCGCCTACGGTATGAAGTTCTCCTCTGGCAAGAGCCGGTTTCAGGATATTTGCCGCATCCATGCTTCCCTCGCTTGCTCCAGCGCCCACAATAGTGTGTATCTCATCTATGAAAAGCACCACATCGCCCGCGCTTTTTACCTCTTCTATAACGGCTTTTAGTCTGTCTTCAAATTCGCCTCTGTATTTCGCGCCCGCTATTAACGCGCTCATGTCAAGCGTAATAACGCGTCTGTTTTGCAGCGATATAGGTACTTCTTTTTTAATTATGCGCTGCGCTAAACCTTCCACTATCGCCGTTTTTCCCGTTCCGGGTTCTCCCAAAAGTATAGGGTTGTTTTTTGTTTTTCGTATCAAAATTTGCATCATTCTGTGAATCTCTTCATCTCTGCCGATGACAGGATCTAATGAATTTTCCCTTGCTTTTGCGGTCAAATCTATGCCGTATTTTGACAAAGCTTCCAGATTTTCATCTGCTGTTTGCCTGTCTATCTTTTTGCTGCCTCTTAATGTCTGAATATTTTTTTTCAGTTCAATCAAATCTATATATTTTGAAAAAATATCTCTCAATTCGCCTGTTTGCATGACGGAAAGCAGCCAAGTATCCACCGCCAAAAAGCTATCTCCGCTCTCTTGCATGAGACCTTCCGCGTTTTGTAAAGACTCCACAAGTTCGCGCGAAAGCTTTATATTTTCCTTATTTAAATTTGAGGTTTTAGGGTATTTATCTATCCCGCTTTTTATTTCAAGTTCAAGCGCGCTTTTGTCAAACGACATTTTATTGAATACTTGATTTAATATAGAGCCTGTATTTGTCAAAAGCGACCATGTTACATGCAGTGGTTTTACTTCCGCATTTTTTGCATGAAGGCAAAGAGATATCGCGCTCTCCAGCGCAGCGGTCATTTGGTGCGTTAATTTTTCAAATATGGATTGCATTTTTTACTCCTTTTTAATTTTTCAAAAATTATACAACATTGAGTGTACTTATGTCAAGATTATTGCAAAAATTTTATAAGAGTTGTGAATTTTTGTATTTGAACAAATATCGTTTTTAACTTGCTTTTTAGGAAATTTTCCTTATAATCTCTACTCTTTAAATTTTAATAAATCGGAGTTTATAAAATATATGAAAAATTTGAAACTGTTTGCTTTGGGCTTTCTTACTACTTTTGCAATAGTATCCGTTTTTGCAAATTCACTTTTAGCCGATAACCGTACAAACGGCAACTCTACGATAAAAGGCGAAAGCCGTCTTGAAACTTTGGCAAAATATAAACAGGTTTTGGATATTGTAGAAAATATTTATGTGGATAATTTGACGCTGGAAGAGATAGTCAAAAAGTCAATTGAGGGGCTTCTTACTAATCTTGACGCGCATTCCGGATATCTTGACGAAAAACAGTACGGCGAGTTGGTGATACAGATGGAGGGCGAATTTGGCGGACTTGGCATAACCATAGGCATGAAAGACGGCGCCATTACGATAATAGCTCCGATAGAAAATACTCCTGCCGATAAAGCGGGACTGCAAGCCGGAGATGTTATTTTAAAAATAGACAACCGCTCCACGATAGGCATGACAGTTGATGAAGCCGTATCTTTGATGCGCGGCGAACCGAAAACAAAAATTACCATTACTATAGTAAGAAAAGGCGAAAACACTCCGCTTTCATTTGATATAGTAAGAGATATAATTGAAGTCAAATCCGTATATACGAAGATGATAGAAGATGAAAACATACTTTATGTGAGAGTTACAAGTTTTGATAAAAATGTAGCCGAAACAACAGAAGAGGCTCTAAAAAAACACAAAAATCTAAAAGGCGTCATTTTGGACATGCGAAATAACCCGGGAGGACTTTTGGATCAAGCCGTAAAATTAACCGATATTTTTGTGGAAAACGGCACGATAGTTTCGCAAAAAGGGCGCAATGCGGAAGAAGACGAGATTTATAAAGCCAAAAAAGGCGTGCTTACAACGGCTCCTATGGTTGTTTTGGTAAACGGCGGAAGCGCGTCTGCCAGCGAAATAGTAAGCGGGGCATTGCAGGATTTGAAACGCGCCGTAATAGTCGGCGAAAATACATTCGGCAAGGGAAGCGTACAAAAAGTAATCAGATTAAACGACACAAACGAAGCCGTCAGGATAACCGTAGCCAAATATTATCTGCCAAGCGGACGCACAATACAAGCAGTCGGCGTACAACCCGATATTCTTGTACATGCGGCGGCTGTGCCGAATAATGAAAATGAGTTTTCCATTAAAGAATCAGATTTGAAAAAACATCTTGAAGGCGAACTTACCAAAATTGACAATAACGCGAAAAACAGCGCCAATACAAGCAGTACAAAAAAACAGCAGTCGGTCATTTCGCATAGCGATTTGCTAAAAGATTTACAATTAAAAAGCGCGGTTGATATTATAAAAGTTTTAAATATCACAACCAAAAAATAGAGGATAAAAATATGCAAAAAAAAGAGCTTTTATATGAAGGAAAAGGCAAAAAGCTTTATGCTACAGACGATAAAGAGTTGCTAATCAGCGAATTTAAGGACGATTTGACGGCTTTCAACGCTCAAAAAAAGGGCAATGAAAAAGGCAAAGGCGAATTAAACTGCAAGATAAGTACGCAATTGTTTGAGATATTAACAAAAGAGGGCATTAAAACGCATTTGATAAAAACGCTTGATGAAAATTCGCAGCTTATCAAAAAAGTCTCCATTATACCAATTGAAGTTGTTGTGCGAAATATCGCGACAGGCTCTTTGACAAAAAGACTCGGCATCAAAGAAGGAACTGTTTTGCCGTTTACTTTGGCGGAGTTTTACTACAAAGACGATGCGCTTGGCGACCCGCTGATAAATGACGAACACTGTTTGATACTTAATGCGGTAAAAAACAGAGCCGATTTGCAAAAAATAAGAGAGCTTGGAGTTAAAATAAACGATATTTTGAAGCCGTTTTTTGCAAAAAGGGATTTGAAACTTGTTGATTTTAAAGTGGAATTTGGCTTGGATAAAGACGGCAATATCCTTTTAGCAGACGAGATAAGCCCCGATAGCTGCCGATTTTGGGACGCAAAAACAAATGAAAAGCTTGACAAGGACAGATTTAGACAGGGTATCGGCGAAGTAAAAGTCGCTTACGAAGAGGTCTTGAAAAGAATCTTAAAGGCATAAACAGTGAAAGTTATAGCAAACATCAGACTAAAACAGGGCGTTCTTGACCCGCAAGGCAAAGCTGTCCATCACGCTCTTTCATCTTTGGGATTTGGCGAAGTTGAAAGCGTCAGAATAGGCAAACAGATAGTCATGGAAGTAAGCGAAACAGATACGAAAAAAGCAAAAGAGAGAGCCGAGCTTATGTGCGAAGAATTATTGGCAAATACAGTAATAGAAGATTACGATATTGAGCTTAAATGATGAAAGCGGCTGTTATCGTATACCCTGGAACAAACTGCGAAAATGATACAAAATACGCGCTGGAACTTTTGGGGCAAGATGTCGTTATGCTTTGGCACAAAGAAGAGAAACTGCCCAAAGATATAGATTTGGTCGTACTTCCGGGCGGTTTTAGCTATGGGGATTATCTAAGATGCGCGGCTATCGCGAAATTTGCTCCCGTTATGAAAGATGTGATAAATTTTGCAAACAACGGCGGACTTGTGCTTGGCATCTGTAACGGCTTTCAGATACTGCTTGAATTAAAGCTTTTACCCGGCGCTATGATAAAAAATAAAAATGTTCATTTCATCTCAAAATATCAGCGCCTGAAAGTAGTAAATAACGACAATCTTTTTTTGCGCCGTTTCAGTGTCGGCGATATTTTAAATATTCCGATAGCTCATGGAGAAGGAAACTATTTTATTGACGACAGCGGCTTGCATGAACTCAAAAAGAACAATCAAATACTTTTGACTTATTGCGGCGAAAACGGCAATGAAGACAATCCTAACGGTTCTTTGGAAAGTATCGCCGGCATCTGCAATAAAAACAGAAATATCTTCGGGCTCATGCCTCATCCCGAACGAGCCGTAGAGAAGCTTTTGGGAAGCGATGACGGTATGAAAATGCTGCGAGGTTTTATAAAATAAACGCATGAAAAAGTTTTTTTATTTGAGCGTAATTTTTATATTTCTTGCGGGTGCGGCAAATGCGCAGTCTTTTGATTTAACCGAACAGATAAAACGATACAGTCAAATCAACACAGAAAACAATGAAAGCGGCGTTCAAGATAAAGATACTGGAAGCGGCGAGATAGAAAGCGGCGGGCAATCGCTTTTTGTATCATACGAATCAGCTCCGCAAAGAGTTTATGCCGGCGAAATTTTCCTCGTAAAATTAAAAGCTGTTATCACGCAGGAATTTTATGGCAGTTTAACTGCAAATTTGAAAAACTCCGATGGATTTCGCGCATTAAATTTAAAATCCGAATGGGAAAAAGATTTAAGTAATGAATATTACATAAATACTTTTTACATCCAAGCTTTAAGCCAGCGATCCAAACTGCCTGATTTTATTGTAGAACTCTCAAAAGATGGCAAAATTATTGAAAATGTAACGCTTGAAGGCGGCGAAATAGAGATAATTCCCGTCAAAGGAGACGCTAAATTCTCGCATGTAGTAGCCCAAAGTCTTGCGGTAAAAAGCGAAAATACAAACAAATTTGACGATAAATCGCTCATAGTAACGCTTGAAATTGAAGCCGCATACAGCAATCTTAGAGAATTCAATGTTTCAAACGGCAGTGTTGATGATTATAAGGAGAGTTTCGCGCTCCAATTCATTGAATACACTCTCATTGTGCCAAATTATGTAAAAAATATTGATTTTACCTATTTTAACACTCTCAGCCACAACTTACAACATATAACAGTGCCGCTCAATATCAAAAGCAACGATTTAAGCACGCATACGGATTTGAACCCGAAAGAGAGCAAATTTAAACTCTACAAAGATATATTAGCCGCTATTGCCTTAGTGTTTTTTATAGCTCTTTTCATATACAAAAGATATAAGATTGCCGTTGTAGGCGCGGTTTTGGCAGTTTTATATCTGTTTTTTGCAAACAATCCTTTTGATAAAGTAAAGCTTCGCCACGAGACTATTATCAGCATTTTGCCTGCGGAAAAATCGTCTGTCTTTCATATAACTGAGGGCGAGCTTGAAGTAGAAAAATTGGCAAGTAAAAACGGTTATATAAAAATCCTGCTTCCAAGCGGGCGTATAGGGTGGGTAAAAGAAGAGTATGCTGTCGAAAATTAGGTCTGTTTACACTGGGTTTGAGTTTTTCTTCACAGTTGCAATCGTCATCGTTTGCATGTTTTTATTCAGAGCGTATCAGAAAACTTTCCGCCGTGTTTGGGCAAATTCACAAAAATATTTGATAGGTTTTAAGATAGAGATTAGAGGCGAACTTGACACAAACGCAAAACTCATCGTCATAAACCATCAAAGCATACTTGATATTGTGATTTTGGAGGCAATACATCCGTCAAATCTTGCATGGGTATCCAAAAAAGAGATATTTGACCTTCCGTTTTTGGGGCAGGCTGTGAAACTCTCAAAAATGATTTGCGTGGACAGAAGCGACAAGAGAGCCATAGTAAAACTTTTGAAAGATGTCAAAGAGAGGATAGACAATGCTCGTCCAGTTGCGATATTTCCCGAAGGCACAAGAAGCAGAGGCGAGAAATTATTAAAATTTCAAATCGGCGCAAAAATCATCGCAGAAAAGCTAAATCTCACGGTACAGCCTGTCGTCATAGCCAACGCGAGAAAAATCTTTAACTCCCAAGGTTTCAAAGTAGAGAGCGGAACGGCTATCGTCTCATATCTTCCGTCTATAAACCCAAAAGAGAATGAAAACTGGTACGAAACGCTGCATGAGGACATGCAAAAAGAGTTGACAAAGCTTTTAAATTTATAATTTTGCCTGCTTTTTAAATATTTTAGTTATTGCTTCTATGGCTGTTTTCGGATTTATTGGTTTGTCTAAAATATCAAGTATCGCAATTATTATCCACAATATCCCAAGAACTACAAGCAATGGCGCAATAACCACTGCCATTATGGCGGTTTTAAAAGACCATTTTTCTTCTTGCGCGCTATAATTAAAAATATCAGGATTATATGGTTTTAAATATTCAACTATCCAATTATATTCCACATAATTGTCATTAATGAAAAAATATAAACCAAATCCATTACAATCATTACTCATAGCCACCCCATTAAAATTTTTATTAGTCAGTAATTCATTTATATTTTTATAATTTTTCATATCAATATCATCGGCAGTTATAAAAAATTCTTGATATTCCAAAGCATTTTTGACAGAATAAAAGAGAAATTCTTTTTGTGTTAATGTCTTAAATGAAACTTCTTGCTGCCTATTTATAGAATATATTTTATATTTGCATTTTTCAAGCTTATATATTAAAGTTTCAACCCATATTGCAATATTTTTTGCATAAATTGACACTTTTTCATCCGCATCTATGTATTCGGTATAAATAATTATATCTTTGCTATATTCAAAATTTTTATAATCAAGCCATATACATTTTATCATTGAGTTTTTTTGTGTCAGCTCTATTCCCTTTATTGCGGATAAAACGCATTGTATAAAAGAGTTTATCAACTCATCTGCGCTGTCAAAATCATATTTTTCAAAATGATATGAAGCTCTATTGTATGAAAATTCGCACTCGTCAGTATATATCCAAATCTTTGCACATGTATCGCCGCATAAAACTTCCATGACAAGATATGTTTCTGAAATACCATCGGCATGGCAGTTTTTTATAATTAAATTATTTTTGGAAGCGATATTGTCCAATTCATCAAAGCATTTTTTTTGAAAATCAGACAGGTTTGATAACTCTGAAAAATTCATATCGTTTCCTCAACATATATAGACCTCGCCCGAAAAGATTAAAACATCTACAATCTGCTCCGTTTTCTACCTAATGTAAACTAAAATCTTTTAAATTTCAACTTTTTGAATTCTTTCATACAGTTTCATTTTTCAATTCAAAAACCACTAAGTTAAGCGCTTCAATTTTGAGATTTATCAACTGCCCATGACTATCTTTGACGACAACATCTTTATCTTTGCTATCAAACCATTCTAAGTCGCATTTCATTTCATTTTCATTTTCGTAAAAAATAACGGTGATTGGGAAAGCAGGTTTGTTATATATACAGCTCACTCTTTTAACCTCACGCCTTCAAAGAATTTGTCGTATTCTTTTTGGAAATTCTCAAAAGCATTTATGTCATGCGTATAGTAAAAAATATGAAAAACTTCATCTTTATATACAATATGCTTATCCATCAAATCGCTTCTTGATTTTGTTATGCAAGTATATATTTCCGCTTCCCAATTATTTATTTTTTGAGTTGATTTTTCTAAAGATTTATCACAAAATATTTCTAAAGCTTTTAGTGTGATGTTGTCAAAATCAAATAAGTGTACTTCAGGAAAAATTTCTTTTTTGAATCCATTGTTCGCTATGGGAATTCCTGCGAAAAAAGGTTTATTGTTATTTTTTGATATTTTGCCAATCCAATAAAACTTTGGCAAGTTGATGATAAAATGCTTTGTCTCAAATTTGCTTTGATATATCATATTCCATTCAAAATTAGATACATATTTATTAAATACTATGCTTAGTAACAAACATAATACCACAATGAAAAGAATAATATATTTTATTTTATTTAGAAATATCATAAATTATTTCCGTTACTGGATTGCTTACAACTGGCGGCGGACACATATCTTTTGCTATTACTCTTACTCTTTCAATATTGTCTTTGCGAACGCCTTGAAAATCTTCCAAATAATCCATATAGCTATTAAGCCTATTCTCCATGGAGCTATTATCAATTTTTGGCAGATTCTCAATAGATTTTTCTACAATATCCATTCGTTGCTTATTAATATACCAATTATATAATTTATAGATAGCATAGCTGCCCATAATCACTACACCAGCAATTGCAATAACATGCGGAGATATCATAAATTCCCCGCTCGGATCCACTCCATTCACAGGATCATTCAACACCTACCCATAAAGATTACTATCTCCACCATCAAAGTCTATCGGGTCTTTGGTTGTCCATCTGCCTGTATTGCTGTCATATTCTCTATATCCGAATTTAGTTAGTTTTGTGTCTTTATCGTA
>JAITAB010000063.1 GCA_031284315.1 Campylobacteraceae bacterium | reverse complement strand
CATGAACCGACACAAAAGTTGTATTGAAATAGTTTGCTTACAATATAGCCTTTTTTAATTAGGCTATCATGAACCGACACAAAAGTTGTATTGAAATATCTGATAAAGAATATAGAATATATACTTTTATTCAACATGAACCGACACAAAAGTTGTATTGAAATACCTTTACTTTACTTTACTTTATGCGCAAATTTGCCATGAACCGACACAAAAGTTGTATTGAAATAAATTTGTTTTAAAAAAAAGGAATGATTAAGAAAAACATGAACCGACACAAAAGTTGTATTGAAATACTGTCGAAGTCCCTGCTGTTATGTATTGACAAGCCATGAACCGACACAAAAGTTGTATTGAAATTTGCTTACGATATTATGGTTCTTTTGTACAAAATCCATGAACCGACACAAAAGTTGTATTGAAATGTGTTTATTTCTTTTGCAAGTGTAGAATTACTTTTACATGAACCGACACAAAAGTTGTATTGAAATATTCGTTTATGTGTTTTTGCGTTTTTTATTAAGCCTCATGAACCGACACAAAAGTTGTATTGAAATATGATAGCGATTTGAGCGCGCTTGCTTTTAAAATTTACATGAACCGACACAAAAGTTGTATTGAAATACTTTCAACCGCCCGTAACAACAAAACAATGCAATTACATGAACCGACACAAAAGTTGTATTGAAATGTACAAGCAAGGGGGTTATCTGTACAAGCAAGGGGCATGAACCGACACAAAAGTTGTATTGAAATAGAACAATTCAAAAATTACATAAGTTAGGATACATACATGAACCGACACAAAAGTTGTATTGAAATAAAAATTTTGAAAGAAAATGATGATAAAAGAGAACTCATGAACCGACACAAAAGTTGTATTGAAATGTTAAATTTTTGTCTGAAAGTAATTCTATCGGTATCCATGAACCGACACAAAAGTTGTATTGAAATAGCGCGGGCATTAAGAATGGCGCGCCGCCTATCATCGCATGAACCGACACAAAAGTTGTATTGAAATAGATAATTTTTTAGGACTTGCGCCCTTAAATTATTCATGAACCGACACAAAAGTTGTATTGAAATAAAAGTGTATTTAATTCTTGTTGTATTACTTTTGCGGCATGAACCGACACAAAAGTTGTATTGAAATACAGCTTCGCGCGCGCTAAACGCGTAAAGCGGTTTAACATGAACCGACACAAAAGTTGTATTGAAATCCGTAAATTTCTTGCTTGACTACTTGTTCTGAGGTACATGAACCGACACAAAAGTTGTATTGAAATAGTAGATAAATGCCAAGTTGCCGTACAATTTTGCCATGAACCGACACAAAAGTTGTATTGAAATTTAAAGGCATCGTCTAATAACTTGTAAAGATGTCCATGAACCGACACAAAAGTTGTATTGAAATCGTGCAATAATAGGCGGCGTTCCTAAGGGCAAGAATTCATGAACCGACACAAAAGTTGTATTGAAATGCTGTCCATACCGCCCGAATGTCATCGGGGGCAGATCATGAACCGACACAAGAGTTGTTCTGTTTATATTGTTCAGTTAAACATAAGGATAAAATAAATACAATCAATCAAAATTAATTTAAGGAGAGTGTTTTGAAAAAGATATATTTATTGCCGCTTGGCTTTCTGTTCTTAGCTATGCCGCTTTGCGCCGATGATTCGTACGCGGGGAAAAGTAACGGACTGTTTATCGGCGCTGATGGAGGATATGCTTTTAGTTACACTTACATAGATACCGTTTTGGAAGATCAGGTAAACGGGCATAGATACGACGGCTATAATTTTGACGAATACGATGATTATGGCGATGGCGTGTTTAACTACGGCGTTAAAATAGGATGGTATTTCAAAAATTCCAATATGAAAGCATATATTTCATACGAAAGAAGCTCCAAAGCCAAAGATAATGACGGTTACAGCGATTTTTCCGATAAAACGAGCAAAGTATTGCTGGGTTATGACGCTGCATTTGCCAAAGCGGGAGATTTTAGATTTGTGGTCGGCGGTACGATAGGATACGCCAATATGAAATTGAGGATTGATGATTATTCGGCAAGATATGATGGAGTTGATGCAGGGCTGAAAGTCGGCGCTATTTACGACTTGAATTCGCACAATGAAATAGAGTTTGGCTTAAAAACAAACTACTCTTTTTATGAAGAAAAAACCATTGGTAACACACGCATTAGCGGAAGAACTTATGATGTAAATATAAATCCGTATCAACTTCGTGTGGGATTATACACGGGATATAATTTCAAATTTTAAGCGTATTATTCCCGCTTAAAGCGCGGGGATAATACTAAATTGGTTTTAGATTTTCAAAATTTCTTATTTTTTTGCCTATCTGCGACTTCGGAATCTTTTCAATCATGATGATTTTCATTGGTATATTAATAACGCCCAACTCTTTTTTGATAAGGTTTTTAAGTTCGCTCGCGGCAGGTTTTTCGCCTTCTATATATACGAGTAGATTCTCATCTTTGAGCGAATTTTTATCGCTGACAATATCAATAAGCGCAGCTTTAACTTTCGGATGAGTTTCTACAATACCCTCTATTTGTATTACGGAAAGCCTTTTGCCGCCGATTTTGATAATGTTTGACTGCCTGCCTTTCAATTCAAACTTACCCCCTACAAATTCTACTTCATCAAAAGTTTTTATTTCGCCGCCAAGATGTTTAAACCCGCCCTCATACGAATAGTCGCTGACCCATGGAGAGCGCACATGCAAACATCCGTCTTTTGCTTTTGTGCAGACAACGCCGTCCAAAGGCCGCCATAAAGTTTCATCGTTTTTTCTGTATGCTATGCCGCCTGTTTCGGTTGAGCCGTAAAGCTGGATAATATTTGCATTAAATCGCTCGCAAAACTCTCCTGCGCTTGCACTTGACAACGGCGCGGTAGAGCTTACAAATAAAGCCCCGCCAAAATCATAATTTTCACTCATCTGCAAAAGAGCGTTTATATATAAAGGAGTTGTAGCCACAAGAGTATTTTTATCTGCTAAAGCCGCCAAATCGGCAGGCAAAAAGCGTTCGCGAAAATGCAGGTTGATATCCAAAAGTTTTGCCAATGTTAGCATCAATATGCCGTATATATGTATGAACGGTACGGATGCCGCCATTTTAGTTACGCCGTACGGACTAAAAAGTTTTGCCAAAACCTCTATCTCGTTTTGTATATGTTTTTTGGTTTTGAAAACACCCGCGGGCATACCCGTAGTGCCTGAAGTAAAAAGCATAATATCATAATCTATACTGCAAAATTTCTCCTCTTTTGAGCCGCTTTTGAACAAAGGCAGACGCATCTCTTCTTTTAATATCACATCCAAATACTGATGAGAAGTATCATAAAGAACAGCTTTGGCATTTGAATACAAAGCCTGAAATATCGCTATTGCGCTCTCAAATTTATCATTATAGCCGATTAAGCCGCTTGCATTTTCAAACTCTTTAATTTTGCAGTTTTGTTCGTTTATTTCATAAATTTTTTGCGTCAAATCTTCATTTTCAAGTATCAATTTCATTTTTTGTTCCCATAAAATATAAAAGTATTGCTATCATAAAACAGCCGCAAAGCGCCGTTATGCCAATAGCCCTCATGGACGATATGGAGCTAAAAGCAAGTACGCCAAAACCGGCGATAGTACTCAAAAGCGAATAGCATATGGCTTCCTTGACTTTTTTCCCGCCTACGCTATAAATGCCGTAATCCACGCTCATAGCTGCAACAATAACGAGCATAAAAGCGTGAAGTATAGTCATTTTGGTAAAAATAAATATGCAAAGACAAAAAGCCAAAGGAGCAAATATAAAACCAAAAGCCTTTAAAAAAGCTTTACGCGCCGCAAAAAGAGTTATCAAAACAATCAAAATAGCCGTAAAACAACCGATAAAAATAAGTTCCTCACGGACTTGCAGCAACTCTTTTTCAAAAAGGCGCGCAGAGCTTACCTCTACAATATCGCTCTCTTTACCGCTCGTATAGTAGCCGGAAGCGTAAAATTTATCTTTAAACTGCATGATTTGACTGCCGCTTAGAAACTCTTTGGCGTAAGAAGGCGATTTTGGATAAAGCAGGGCATCGGAGTAAGCGTCGTCAAAATAACCGCTTTTAAAGCCGAGCGAATGCGCGGCGGCGTTTATATTGTTTTTCAAGGAGATAAAATCAAGCTCTTTTATTTTTGATAATTTTTGCTGATATTCTGTCTCGTTCAACAATAAAGCCGCGCTGAAAATCGCGCCCTGCTTTTGTAAAAGTTTCGCTTTTTGTATCAGTTCGTCAAGCGAATCTGCTTTTAGGAGTACGGCGGATTGATTTGCCGAATTTATCATTTTGGCTTTAGCGTCCAAAGAGCTGTTTTTTATATCCAACGCTCTTATATCATAATTAAAATATACCCAAAGCGGCGATAAAATAATAATGGCAAAACTAACAATACAGACAAAAAGCGGATTTAATATTTTTTTGCCGCCAAATTCAAATCTGCCGCTTTTTGCTTCGCCAAATCCAAGATGCGGATAGATAAACGCAAACGATAAATATGCAAATAAAAGCGCGGCGGCGGAAGTTAAAGCTATTTGGGATATGAGGGTAAAATTTACCAAACTTAGGGCAGCAAATGCCATAAATGTGGTAAAAAATCCCAAAAAAACACTTTTGGAAAAAGACGGTTTTTTATAAAGTCCCAAAATATAGTAGTGAAACATATAGTCAATTGATATGGCGCTAAGCGCGGCGGCGAATATCAAAGAATATAGCGAAATTTCATTCCAAATAAGAGCGGCTGCAATCTGTGAAAAAGCTGCCGCGCTCAAAAGCGTCAAGTACGCGCATATTAAAAGAATAAGCCGTTTTAACCAATACAAATATAAAAACGCCAAAATAATCATAGAGAGAAAAAGTATAAATTTGACCTGCGAACTGAAAATCTCAGCATTTTCCACTTGATAAAAAAACGGCGAAAATACAAAAGCTTCTTTGTTTTTTACAATATCCAAAAGCGCGTCATGATACTCTTTGTATTCGTTTGGCGTTATATCGAGCTTAAAAAAAATGCTTGTTTCAAATCCTTCTATTGACGGTAAAACCGCAGTCGTTTTTACATTTCCAAACAAAGAAAGCGGGTCGTTTTTGTCTATCCTAAATGAAAAACCCTCTAAAAGTTCCTGTTTTAAATTTGTGAGTTTTTCTTTTGTCTGTTCGTAATTTGGCAGAATTTCGGGCAAATTTGCAAGATAAAAGCGGTACTCTTTTGAAAAATTCAAACTCTCTTCGCTTGAAAGTCTGTCGTACCCTTTTAACCGTTCTATCTTTTCAAGTATTTGCGGCATATCTTCGTTTTTTGCCCCAAGCGCTACATGTTGGGAATGTTCTATTGTCTGATAAAGCAAAAGCGTCTCTTTAGAATCGCCTTCGGGCAGCAAAACATAAAAAGAGGAGGAGAGTTTGTTTTTCACATCAAGCGTATAAACAAGAACTGCAAGCAGAATAAAGACAGCAGCTAAACTACCTCTTTTTAACCACATCAATAACTATCCTTGAATCATCCCATGAAAAAATTTCAATCTTTTTTATATCATGAGAGTAGATTATTTTAGATATGGGCATAGAAGTTGAAAGCGGCGTCAAAACGACATCCGTCTTTCCTTTTGTTATCTTGAAAAATTTTCCGAGTTTAGTTTCGTCATTTTCAAACAGCGCCTTAAAAATAACAAACATGTACACCGTATTCTGCTCCTCTTCCGTGCTTTTTTTTACAGTCAAATCTTTAGTTTGTGTAATGATTGTATTGTTTTCAAGCGTTATTTTGCGCTCGTACGGAGGCAAATAACGGATAGAAGTTTTGTCGGTTTCAAACTCTATCTCGCCGGCTCTTACAGTTTTTTCATTTAACGCTTCAATATAACGCGTCTCCAAAAACTCTATTTTTTCCGCAAAAAGCGGCATAAACAGCGCAAGCAAAAAAAGTACTCTAAGCATAACGCCTCTTTTGCAAAAACAAACATATAAGCGCGCCTAATGCAAAGACCGCATACCAACCTACAGACACATAAAAAGCCCATAGCCATTTTGAGGCAAACGCTAAAAATCCGACATGTAAAATTACATTTATCCATGCCGCGCTTATCCAAATCGGCACGCTAAAACTTATCCCGTCATTTTTAAAGCGCGGAATAAATCTCTGGTTTTTGATAAAATTTTGTATCATAACGGTTCCGCGCATGCTCAAAAGTATGCCGACTCCTAAAGAGATAGCAAGAGGTCCGAATTTAAGCCAGAGAGTTTTGCCGAAAAAAAGCGTCCCCAAAGAGATAATCAAATAAATAAACGGGATAATCCACGCAGGGCTTTTTTTCGCCGCATGGATAATAATCAATACCCCGCTTATCGCCAAAACTACCGCCGCCGATGTTTTATCGTCAAATGAGTCTGTAAGCCATACTACCAAAGGACCGTAAATGATAGAAAAGAGCGTAAGCATTCAGCGAACCATTCCGCCGCTCACATTTAAAATTTCACCGCTTATATATTTTGCTTCCGATAAGAAAAGTATCGCTTCCGCGACCTCTTCAGGTTCGCCGAAACGCCCGAGCGGGATAATCTTTTGATAATTTTTTTCATCTATATTTTTGGACATATTTGAGCGAATGATGCCCGGCGCTACGGCATTTACACGGATATTAAATCTTGCCAAATCAAGGCAGAGAGTCTTTGTAAAAGCTGCAATTGCTCCCTTGCTTGCGGCATAATTTGCCTGTCCGAGATTGCCTATCAAGCCTGATATTGAGACTATGTTGATAATCACGCCGCTTTTATTTTTTATCATATTGGCAAGAACGGCTTTTGTTACGCGGTAAGTGCCGTTTAGGTTGGTATCTATGACGCTTTCCCACTGCGCATCGTCCATCCAAAATATATGCGCGTCATCCGTAATAGCCACGTTATTTACCAAAATGTCTATACTCAGATTTTCAAGCTCTTTTTTGATTGTTTGGCTATCGCGCATATCCCATTTTAAGAGTGTTGCGTCAAATTTTTCTTTAAGTTTCCGCGCCTTTTCCTCATTGTTGTTATAGTGCAAAAAAAGTTTGTATCCTTTGTCAAAAAACGCCTTCGCCGCCGCTTCGCCTATCGCGCCCGTAGAACCTGTGATAAGGACGCTTTTACTCATGATAGGGCTCCGTTTTCAAGTAATTTTACTATTTTATCTATATCCGCGTCCATTCTTCTGTCCTCTTTAAGCGCAGGAACTTTTGCGCGTATTTTATCATGATTGGCGCGTAAAAAAGGCGACACTTTGTCCGCGCCTCTTATGTCCGCCGCTTGCGCAAGCCCTATAAATGCGATGCTTAACATATTTTTTATATCGGGCAGCATTTTTGAAAAATCCAAAGCGGCTGTTGTTCCCATGCTGACTTTGTCTTGATTGAGAGACTCCGTAGGGCGCGAATGTACTGATGCGGCTGTAGTGTTTTTAATAACGTCAGCCGAAAGCGAACTTAGCGTTATCTGCATTGCCTTAAAACCATGAAAAAAATTCTCTTTTTTGAGTTTTAGATTTTCGCCAAGCCCTCTATTAAATTTATGGTCTACAAGCAGGGCAAACTCTTTATCCAACAGATCCGCCAAATTCGCCGCGCAAATTTTCAGCGTATCCATTGCATGCGCCACATATCCGCCGTAAAAATTGCCCGAAGTGTAAATTTTTCTATTTTTGGCATCTATCAAAGGGTTGTCGTTTACGGAGTTTATCTCTTGTTCTACCCATTTTTCGGATATTTTCAAATTATCTCTTATAACGCCTAAAATTTGCGGCGCGCAGCGCATGGAGTAAGTATCCTGAATGTTGAGGTTATTGTCTTCAAAAAATTTGGCATATCTTTCGTCTCTTCCATGCGTTAAACTTGAACCGTCCGTTTTATTTAAAATAGCCTTAGCGGCGGCTATTTGCCCATGAAACGGTTTTACTTTGTGCACAAACTCTTCCAAAGGCGTGGTATCGCAAAGCAATACTTCATACATGCCTGCTATAAATGACTCCATAGCGTTAAGCAATATTTTAAACTCCTGCATTGAAGCAAGCGCCACAGCGCTCATGATAGTCGTGCCGTTCATGACCGCAAGAGCTTCTTTGGGTTTAAAAAGATACGGTTTGATGTCTAATTTTTTGTAAATATCGGCTGCATTTTGAATCTCCCCCTCAAAATACGCCTCCCTCTCTCCAGCGATAACAGCTGCTATATATGATAGCGGAGTCAAATCTCCGCTTGCTCCGACAGAACCTTGCGAAGGAATCGTGGGATATATTTCATATTTCAGCAAAAGCTCAAATCGTTTCAAAAGTTCGTAAGATACCGCCGAATAGCCTTTTGAAAGCGAAATAAGCCTCGCGATAAGCGCATATCTTGACACTTCTGGAGTTAAAAGTTTGCCGACTCCGCATCCATGATATCTGTAAAGATTTTGCTGCAGCAAATCCGCCTCGTTAGCTTCCAAATAGTTTTTTCCGCTGTCGCCGTAGCCTGTCGTAACGCCGTATATGGGTTTGCCGTCTTTAATCGTATCGGCTAAAAATTTGTGGGAAGCGTCAATCTCTTCTTTAAAAGATTTATCTTCGCTGACCTTTACGCGTTTCGCACCGGCAATACTCTCTATCGTTACAAATGAATTGTCCACGGACAAAATAAAATTATCCAAAAATTATTCCTTAAATATTTTATATGCGATTGTACAAATCTTCTTTCCGCCACACTCAAAAACCGCATAAAAAACTTCCTCTTTTTGGGCGATGTTTAATTCTAAAATATCGTTTGGTTTGGCAAATGATATAAATTTTGCCCTTATAACTTCGGATATTTTATGTTTCGCCGCATTTTCGCATATATGCAAAAATATAAAGCCCGGAAGTATCGGATTGTTTTCAAAGTGCGCCTTAAACACGGCATGTTCGCCGCCGCTTAGAGTTATGCTGAAGCTGTTGTCGTGCTTTTTAACAGAGTAAAGATTTGTATCCATGAAAAAAATTGTAACACAGATAAGATAAAAATGTCATTGTATTTTGGCGGCAAAGGGCGGTAATTTACTGTTTTTTTGCAGCTTCCCGTATCGCGGCAAAAAAGATAAAACGAAAGCAAAAACCGCATTTGATTTGGTCTCAAATACGGTTTTAATATTTAAAATTTATATCTGATATTTGCGTAAAAACTTCTTCCCTCTTGAGGATATCCGATATCGTAGTAGTAGTATTTGTCAAACACATTTTTGACGCCGCCGCTTATCTCCAAATCATCTATCGGACGATAGGCTATCCTTATATCGGCGAGCGTATAACCATCGCTCTTTTCATTACTGCCCACAGAGGTATATCGTTCGCTCTCATATCTTATTACGGGTATGATATCAACGCCGCTGAAAGGAGAGTATTTCACAGATGCGTATATATTGTGTTTTGGCATATCGGTTACATAATTTTGAGTAACATTTTTATCTTTAATGTTCGCGTCTATATATGAGTATGATATGGTTGTCGTAAAGGCATCGTTCCAATAAGAATTCACCGCTATTTCGGCTCCTCTGTGCGTCTCTTCGCCGATATTTCTAAACTGCGTAAAATAGCCCCAGCTCCAGTCGAAGTCGTTTTGCATTACCACAAAATTATCTGTTTTTGCATAAAAAGCGGCGGCTTTGATAAGATGGCTGTTGTTTAGCACATATTCCGTTCCGATTTCGTAATTAACCACCTCTTCTGCATCCAAATCAGGATTTGGCTGAAAACGCCAATCTTCCGTAGAATATTTTTGTCTGATGGATGGGATATTGCTCTTTTTTGATACCGAACCGTAAAGCATCAAATCTCTATTGAATTGATAATAAAGAATGGTTTGCGGACTAAAAGTTGAGGTCTCTTTTGTGGCGCCGTTGATTGACGGAGTTATTTCGGATTTCACTTCGGTAATTTTATTTTTATCATAAGCCACTCCGACAACCCATGTAAATTCTTCATCAAATTTCCAGCTATGCTCAGCTCCAATGGAAAGCGTTTGCCCCTTTATCGTCTCTTTTTCATTAGGTATATAAATGCCTTTTCTAAAATATTCATGGTTATCATATTTTTGAGCGACAGACACTTTAAATGTCTTATCGTCCGAAAGTCTTATGTCGCCCTCAATGATAGCTCCGTAAGTTCTGTCGTCATACTCATGAGTCTCTTCTATGTCGGAGAAATATGACTGTTCAAATCCATAATCATTTACAAAGCTGTAAAACTGGTCGTAATACCAGCGCGAACTTATGGTATAAGCGTCAAAATTCGTTTTAGTGGTAACATAATAGCTTGTTCTATCCAAATCTTTCCAGTACCATTTATCCAGAAAGGGATTTATCGCTTGAGAAATATCGGCAGCATAATACGGTTGCCCTTTTTCGCCCTGCTGCAAGAGATAATTCAATGAATATTCGTCCGTATCGTTCGGCGTAAGTCCTACTTTAAAATTAACCTGCAAATCTTTTGTTTCGGCATTCTCTCTTTTGTATCCATAAGGTTTCTGATTTCCATCGGGAACATAGTCATGCGGAAGTTCGTAATAATCTCTTTGAGTATTCAAAGCCGACAAAGATGCATAAAAAGTATCTTCGCCAATGCCTATGTTCGCGCTCTCCTCATGTCCGCCCCAGCTTGAAATGCCTGCTCCCAATTCGCCGCCAAAGCCGTCCACAGGTCTTTTGGAGACTATATTTATGGCTCCTCCCAGCGTATTTGCGCCGAGCAGCGATGAAGTATAGCCTTTTGATATGGTTATCTCATGTATGTCAAGGGTGCTAATTCTGGCAACATCTACGCTTTTATCGTAAGGAGAAAAAACGGGAATACCGTCCACAAATACGGGAACTCTTATGCCGCTAAAACCTCTTATATTGACGCCGCCTCTGGTGCCGCCCTCTTCTGAAAATGTACTTACAATGCCGGGCACCTGTCGCAACGCTTCGCTAAGGCTTTTAGCTCCTGTTTCTCTTGTAAATTGTTCGTCAATTACATCGGAAATTCTACTGCTCTGCTCTATCTCGGCAGCCTCTATAACTTCAATTGTTTCAAGCGTTTCAACGCTATCTCCCTCTGCCGCGTATAAACCGCTTAAGCATAAAGCCGCCGCAACAATGCTTATGTGTAATTTTTTTCCCATGAGAGTTTCCTAACCTTTTAAATATTCAAAATTACGATATAATTTAAGACGATCATTTTTTAATTCGGTTTTTTGCATGCTTATTTTTGCTTTTTTATTTTTGCAGATTTTTTCGTTTCAATCATACTCTGCCTCCCAAAAACACTTTTGCGCCGCTAATTCACCGCTAAAAACCCAAACAAATTATCAAAATCTTTTTCCAACCGCATATAATAATCATTCAGGCTTAACTATATAAAAAAATCACTGCCAATATAACATTTTTCATATTAAATAAAAATAATATGATGATTAATTTGACGCCTTATCCGCTTAGCGTGTAAATTTTATACATTTTTATATCTTTTGCCGCGTGAAATTTCAGAGAGATGCGCAAAAGTTTTATAAAAAATTTTAAAAATTTTAGCCATATTTATATCTTTTTTGATAGAATTTCACAAACAATTTAAAAAAGGTCTGTTTTGAAATCGCTAATCATAGTAGAATCGCCTGCAAAAGCAAAAACCATAAAAAATTTTTTAGGAAACGAATATTTCGTTTTGGCATCCAAAGGGCATATAAGAGATTTGCCCAAAAACAGTTTTGGCATAAAAATTGAAAATTCTGCCTTCGTACCCGAATATAAAATAGAAAAAGAGCGTATTCCCATAGTAAAAGAGATAAAAGAATCCGCAAAAAACAGCGATAAAATATATATTGCAACGGACGAAGACAGAGAGGGTGAAGCTATCGGCTATCATATAGCTGTAGCTATCGGCGAAAAGCCCGAAACGCTGCCCAGAATCGTATTTCATGAGATAACGAAAACAGCCGTCCTCAACTCTCTTCAAAATCCCAGACATATAAATATAGACAGCGTAAACGCGCAGCAGGCAAGAAGGCTTTTGGACAGGATAGTCGGCTATAAACTCTCTCCGCTTCTCGGCACAAAGATACAAAAAGGTTTAAGCGCGGGCAGAGTGCAATCCTCCGCTCTTAAAATAGTAGTGGACAGAGAAAGAGAGATAGAAGCTTTTAAAAAAGAAGAATATTGGAGTATAGACGCGCTGTTTGCGCCGAATATAGAAGCCGTTTTGGTAGAATTTGAAAACAAAAAAGTAGAAAAATTAAGCATTGCAAATGAAGCGGCGGCTCTAACAATAAAAGATGCGCTGAAAGATAAGCCGTATATCGTAGAATCCATAGAGAAAAAGACCAGAACCTCTTCTCCGCAGCCTCCGTTTATGACCTCTACCATGCAGCAGAGCGCATCTTCTCTTTTGGGATTTTCGCCAAAAAGAACCATGAGCATAGCTCAAAAACTGTACGAAGGCGTGAAAACTCCGAACGGCATAAGCGGCGTTATCACTTACATGAGAACGGATTCGCTAAATATCGCAAAAGAGGCGATGAGCGCGGCAAGAGAGCAGATAGAAACCGTTTATGGCAAAAAATATTTAAGCGAAAAACCGAAATTTTATACGACCAAATCAAAAGGCGCGCAGGAAGCTCATGAAGCGATACGCCCGACAATTATTGATTTTACGCCTGAAATTGCCGCAAAATACCTTGAAGCTGACGATTTGAAACTTTATGCGCTGATATACAACCGTTTTTTGGCTTCGCAGATGGCAAACGCCCTTTTTGAATCGCAAAGCGTCATATTTGCTTCGTCTAAGGGCAAATTCAAAGCCAACGGCAGAAAGCTTTTGTTTGAGGGATTTTACAAAGTTTACGGCGGAAATGATAAAGACGCGCTGCTGCCCGAATTAAAGGAAAAAGAGCCTGTTGGGCTTAAAAAAATTGAAGCAAATCAGCATTTCACCGAACCTCCCGCGAGATATTCGGAAGCAAGCCTTATAAGCAAACTGGAAAGTCTGGGCATTGGGCGTCCATCAACTTACGCGCCTACGATTTCGATATTGACTTCGCGCGATTATATCAACATAGAAAAGAAACAAATTGTTCCGACCAAAATAGCTTTTACGGTTACGGAATTGCTTGAAAAACACTTTCCGAACATCGTGGACAGCGGCTTTACTTCTTCCATGGAGGATATGCTGGATATGGTAGCGGAGGGGAAAAAAGAGTGGCAGGTCGTTTTGGGCGAATTTTACACGCCGTTTGACGAACTTATAACAAAAGGCAAAAAAGAGATACAAAGCGTCAAAATCGCCATTCCGACAGGCGAAAAATGTCCAGAATGCGGCAGCGAACTTGTCTTGAGAGTAGGCAAATTCGGCGAATTTGTAGCATGCAGCAATTACCCAAAATGCAAATATACGAAAAATATCGGCAAAGCTCCGAAAAAAGAGCCTGTCAAACTATCAGTTAAATGCCCGGAATGCGGCGGAGACATCATAGAGCGCACCTCAAAACGCGGTAAATTTTTTGGCTGCTCCAATTATCCCAAATGCAAATTTATCTCAAACAGCGAACCGACAAATGAAAAATGCCCAAAATGCGGCGGCGTTATGGTAAAAAAAGCGCTAAAAAAGGGCGAATTTTTAGAGTGCATGAAGTGCCGTTATAAGCCTGAATAGAATACGCAAATTCTATTTTATTACTAAAAGTAACACCGCAATAAAGATAATGTGTAAAATAGTTACACTTATATAAAAAACATTCGTGCCTTTGCACGATTTGTTTATAATTGTAAAAATTCATAAAAAGGAATCGGTAATGAAAAAAAAGAATAGCGTTACAATGATAGATAATCGTACGGGAAAAAGTTTTGAATACAATATCATAGACCCGACTTTAGGCGCGCCCGTAGTGGATATAGCGACATTTTACAAAGACAGCGGGCTTTTTATGTTAGACAGAGGTTTCACTTCTACAGCCTCATGCAGGTCAAAAATCACATATATAGACGGCTCAAAAGGCAAGCTGATGTACAGAGGCTATGACATCTCTTACCTTGCAACAAAAAAGAGTTTTGTGGATACGGCGTACCTGCTGCTGTATAAAAAACTTCCTTCCAGCGAAGAAAGAGATGCGTTCAGGCTTGAATTAAAAAAACGCTCTTTTATACATGAAGGCATGAAAAAGCTGTTTGACGCATTTCCTGACAACGCGCATCCAATGGCTATTTTATCGGCGGCTGTTTCCGCGCTTTCGGCGTTTTATTTTGACCATTTGGATATAGATTCGCCCGAAGAATATATGGAAATGGCGAAAAGAATAGTCGCGAAAATCCCTACAATAGCCGCGTTTTCGTACAGATACAGCCGCGGACTTCCTATCATATATCCAAATCTCGACAGGGGATTTACAGAAAATATATTGTACATGTTAAGAGCTTATCCGCATGATCATATAGACTTGAAACCCATAGAGGTAAAAGCGCTTGATACGATTTTCACGCTTCACGCCGACCATGAGCAAAATGCTTCCACAACTACGGTAAGAACGGTAGCTTCCACGCATGCGCACCCGTATGCGGCGATAAGCGCGGGAATATGCGCGCTTTGGGGCAGGGCGCATGGAGGAGCAAACGAGTCCGTAATAAGCCAGCTTGAGATGATAGGCGATGTGAAAAATGTTGAAAAATATATCGCCAAAGCCAAAGATAAAAACGACCCATTCCGACTCATGGGCTTTGGACACAGAGTTTACAAAAATTTTGACCCGAGAGCGACCGTATTAAAAGATATTCGCGAAAAAATCATGCAAGAGCGCGGCATAGACGGCAAACTTATAGAAGTTGCAAACAAAATAGAAGAGATTGCTTTGCATGACGAATACTTTATAGAGCGCGGCTTGTATCCAAATATAGACTTTTATTCGGGACTCATACTGCGCGCTTTGGGCATACCAAAAGAGATGTATGCGGTCATATTCGTCATAGGAAGGGTTCCGGGCTGGATAGCGCAGTGGATAGAGTTCAAGGAGCAGCCCGACGGTAAAATCGCAAGACCGCGCCAGCTTTATCTTGGACCAACGGAAATAACGCTCGAGTAATAAAAAACGAGGAGTTTAAAACGCCTATTCAGCAGTAAATGCACGGCATTTTGGATTTTTAGAAAAAAATCGGCAAAATCTTTTAAAATACGATTTTGCCGATAAGTTTTACAAACCTTTAAGCGTAACGCCTAAAGCCAAAAGAACATACGCAGCGGTTACGAGCCAAAAAGCGTATGGAACGACTAATGGAATTGTTATAATGCCCAAAGCCGAGAGAAGAACCGCGACAACGGTAACTACCGCGATAACGAGCGTAATCAAAAAGATTACTTTTGTGGGAGCGCTAAGTCTCATTTTATCTCCTTGCGTTGAAATTAGCATGAAGTAATATTACTACATTTATCTTAAAAAATTTTAATAAAGCGGCAGGATTGCAAAATTTCTCTATTGTTTCGTATCGGGATCTAACTGCTGCAGCTCAAAAAGCTCTTTTTGCAACCGCGCATTCGCATGTTTTAACTCCCGTATGCGCTGTTCAAGCTCTATTTTGCCATTTTTCAACCCGATCAACACTTCCAGCGAAGAGTTGCCAAAAAGCATATTTCCGACATAAATACCAAGCAAAATGACACTAAAACCGATTAAAATTTTCTTTACATGAGAGAAAAATTTCTCTTGATTTAGATTGTGAAAAAATCTGTTTTTGAAATTTTTTAATGCTTCCATTTTTTTGCTTAATATTTTCATGCCTCGTCTGCCAAATTGACAAAAACCGCAAGCCGTGCAAGATTGCCATTTTGCGTTAAACCGCCGCTTTTTACATGCATAACTTAAAAACGCGTTTTAAAAATAAATACTAAAAAAGTATTTTTCCCAAATATTCGCCGCCGCCAAGCTCTCTTTCTATCTCTAAAAGACGGTTGTATTTGGCGGTTCGCTCGCCTCTTGCCGTTGCGCCCGTTTTTATCTGTCCCGAGTTTACGGCTACGGCAAAATCAGCTATAAAAGCGTCTTCGCTCTCGCCGCTTCTGTGGCTTACCACGCATGTATAGCCGCTGCGGTGCGCTAAGCGGATAGTTTCCAGCGTCTGCGTTACCGTACCGATTTGGTTTAGTTTGATAAGTATGGAGTTTGCCGCGCCTTTTTTAATGCCTTCGGCTAAAATCGCCGCATTTGTTACAAAAAGGTCGTCGCCTACAAGCTGTATTTTACCGCCAAGCCTTTTTGTAAGCAGTTCCCACCCTTCCCAGTCATCTTCGCCAAGTCCGTCTTCAATGGAAACTATCGGGTATTTATCGCAAAGTTCGGCGTAATAATCAACCATTTGAGCGCTGCTTAAAATCCTGTTTTCGCCTTTTAAGTTGTAGCCGTTTTTATCATAAAATTCACTGCTTGCCGCGTCAAGCGCAATGGCTATATCTTTTCCCGCTTTATAACCCGCATGCTTTATCGCTTCCGCTAAAATTTTAATCGGCTCTTCATTGTTTTTGAGATTCGGCGCAAATCCGCCTTCATCGCCCAAAGATACGGAGTGAGCATTTTTTTGCAAAATCTCTTTCAAGCTGTGGTAGCACTCTGTAACGGCGCGCAGGGCTTCGCTGAAACTATTAAAATCTAAAGGCATAAGCATATACTCTTGAAAATCCACATTATTGTCAGCATGTTTGCCGCCGTTGATGACATTAAACATCGGCGTTGGCAGTATATGGGCATTTGCGCCGCCGATATAGCGGTAGAGCGGAATACCAAGACTCTTTGCCGCCGCGCGAGCCGTTGCCATAGATATGCCAAGAGATGCGTTGGCTCCGAGATTTGAGTAATTATTTGTGCCGTCAATCTCTTGTATGAGCCTGTCTATCTGCGCTTGATTGAAAGGCTCCAAACCTATCAATTCATTGCCGATTAAACCGACATTTTCGCAGGCTTTTAAAACGCCTTTACCCTTAAAGCGTTTGGGGTCTTTGTCTCTTAACTCTATCGCTTCTTTGCTTCCTGTGCTTGCGCCGCTTGGAACAATGGCGGCTGCTTTTGTACCATCGCTTAAAATGACGGTTGTTTTTACGGTCGGATTGCCGCGGCTGTCCAAAACCTCAATGCCGTACACATCGTCAATGTATATCATCACTCGTCTCCTGCCGTCTCTTTTTCGTCGTCGCTTATCGTTATCAAAGAGGAGTTTATGCCGATGCTCTGTTTTATCTCATCTTCAATTTGTTTCGCAATCTCAGTGTGTTCTTTCAAAAATGCCTTCACATTTTCTCTGCCCTGCCCTACTTTTGTCTCTTTGTAGCTAAACCATGCGCCCGATTTGTCTATAATGTCAAGCTTCACGCCGTAATCCACAAGTTCGCCCTCTTTGCTGATGCCCTCTCCGAACATAATGTCAAACTCCGCCTGTCTAAACGGCGGCGCGACTTTGTTTTTGACGACTTTGGCTTTTACGCGGTTGCCTATCTGCTCTTCGGCTTGTTTTAGCGTAGCGATTTTTCTCACGTCAATCCTGACGGAAGCGTAAAATTTCAGCGCATTGCCGCCCGTTGTGGTTTCAGGGCTGCCGTATCCCATGACGCCGATTTTCATGCGGATTTGGTTTATAAATATGACGGTTGTCTGCATTTTATGCAAAATGCCTGTCAATTTTCTAAGAGCCTGACTCATGAGCCTTGCTTGAAGTCCCATGTGCTGGTCGCCCATGTCGCCTTCAATTTCGCTTTTGGGCGTAAGCGCGGCAACTGAGTCTATAACTATCACATCAATAGCGCCGCTTCTGGCGACAGTCTCCACAATATCAAGCGCCTGTTCGCCAAAATCGGGCTGCGAGACAAGCAGATTGTCCGTATCAACGCCGAGATTTTTAGCATATTTGACATCAAGCGCATGTTCAGCGTCTATAAAAGCGCAAACTCCGCCGCTTTTTTGAGACTGCGCGATGATTTGCAAAGCAAGAGTCGTTTTGCCTGAACTCTCAGGTCCGTAAATCTCAATAACTCTGCCTTTGGGAACGCCGCCGATGCCAAGAGCGATATCAAGACCCAAAGAACCCGTGCTGATAGCGTCAATAGGCTCAAATTCTTTATCTCCAAGACGCACTATCGCGCCTTTGCCGAAAGCTTTATCTATCTGTTTTAGAGTTAATTCAAGAGCTTTTTTTTTGTTTTCGTCTATCGCTGCCATTTGGAAATCCTTAAAAAAAATAAAGTGGCATATTTTACCATTTTGCTTTTAAAAAAGACCTTGAATGAAAAGAGCCGCGCTCATGTACTATTTGCGCGGCTGTTAAAGGGTATGGGAGAGAATTGCGCCGTTACCTTATCTTGAACGGCTTAAATATCAAAAGCAATCTCGGCAGTAATATTATCGCGCCGAAAAAGACCATTATCATGACCGCGACCGTAAGCATGCCAAAATATATCGTCGGTATAAAATTTGAAAACACCAGCACGCCGAAACCCAACGCGGTAGATATAGTCGTATAGTACATCGCGTAACCGGCGCTGTTGTGAGAAGCGTACATCGCTTTTGTATAATCCCCGCCATGAAGCCGAAGCTCTTCTTTAAAGCGGTATATATAGTGTATGGTATTGTCAACTCCCATGCCGATACTGATAGCTGCGACCGTGATAGTCATCATGTCAAGAGGAATACCGGCAAAACCCATAAATCCAAACACTACGCCCATAGGCACAAGATTTGAAAATATCGCCGTCAAAGACGCTTTTACAGAACTGAACAGCGGAATAAATATGATAAAAAATACCAAAGCCACCGCGCCAAGCGTCAAAATCTGCGATTTGAAAAGGGATTGGAGCATATTGTTATATAAAACCATCGCGCCCGATAAACGGTATGTGCCAATGTCCGGCGTAACTATCCCTTTCAAATCCTCGTCCGCCTTTTGTATCAACTCGTTTCGTTTTAGATTTGGGTCTGAATCAATAAGCCGCATGGTAAAGCGAAGCTCGTTATTTTCAATGCTTATGTAAGGCGACAAAATCATATCTCTATATTTTTCGGGGAGTTTTTCATATATCAAAGCCAATTCAAAGCTGTCAAGTTCTCTGCCGCCGTTGAGCCGTTCGCCGACTTTGAGCATAGTCCCTAAAGATTGCACTTTGCCGACAAATTCATTGTTTTCAAAATAGTCATGGACTTTAAGAGCGGTATTTGTAACTTTCGGCGTAAACCAGTATTTGGGATCGTTTTTATCTTCTGTAAATTCCGCTTCGAAGTCGTCTTCTCCGCCCTCTGCCATCTCTTCGGTATTAAAGCGGACAATCACATCCATAGGCGTTGTACCGCCAAGATTTTGGTCTATATTTTGCATTCCCTGATATATTTGCGTTGAGGGCTTAAAGTAGTTGATAAAACTGTTTTCAACGCGTATTTTCTGTATGCCGACAATCGTAAATATAATCATGCAAACAGCAGTTCCTATGATAAAAAAACCATGTTTGTCCACGATTGCGGCGCAAAGACGGGAAAGGGCAAACTCTTTTTCAAATTTCGTATAAAGAGCTTTTTTTGGTATCAGCATGAGGATAACGGGAAATGCCGCAAAAGCTATGATTAAAGACATCGTGATGCCGCTCGCCATCATCCATCCAAGATTTATCACGGGCTTGATATTTGAAAGCATGAGGGATAAAAAGCCGATAATTGTCGTGAAAACTGCGAAAAAAGATGGATTTGCCTTAGATAAAACTGTCAATAAAACAAGCTCTTTTTGCGCGACTTTTGGATATTTTGAGGCAAGTTCGCGGTATCTGACGATAAGATGCAAAACTATGGAAATCGTCAAAATTAACTGCAATGCCACGAAATTGGACGAAATAACTGTAACTTCCCATCCGAAAAATCCCAAAATCCCAGCCGTTGAAACGATGCTAAGAATGCAGATAAGCAGCGGCAATACAACATACCGCGCTTGGCGGAATATAATCCAAAGTATCAATGCCAGCAGCGCAAACAGTATCGCGCCGAAATACACAAGGTCGGATTTGACAAAAGTTATCATATCAACGGCTATCATATTTACGCCGCCCAAAAAGAGTGCGCCGTCATCTTTATGCTCTTTTAAAACCGCCCTTATTTGGATTATTGTTTCCTTCTCTTTGATTCTTAATTCATCGCGGTAATGCTTAAATTCGCCTATCGCGGCAGTTAATGCCTCTTCGTTTTCTTTCGTTCGGTTTTGTTCGGCTTTCGCGCGGGCTTGATTGCGCTTTGCAAGAAGATCCGCATAAATAGTGTCCGGCTTTAACATGACGACAATCGCCGTAGTTTTCAAGTCTTTGCTGACGATATTTTCACTGTAAATAGGGCTTGTCAAAAGCTCTTCTCTTGCTTTTTCAAGATTCGCATACGATGAACGCAGGGTAGTTATATCGTTTATCAACTCTTTTATCGCACTGCTTCCATTCTCCAAAAGCGGAACATCAAGTATGCTCATGACAGAATCTACGCGCTCTATCTTTTTCAAATCTTTTGAAATTTCATCAATAGAACGCAGAGATTTCGGCGAAAGAAGGTCGGATTCGGGCGCAAAAGAGACGATAAGCATGTCAAGCCCCGAAGGATAGCGCGCCGAAACTTCTCTCATGAACTGCAAATCCGCGTCGCCTTCCAGCAGCAGCGTTTCAGCTGAAGCGTCCACTTCAAGTTTTGTGGACTGATACGCCAGCGCGGCGATTATCAGCAAAAGCGCCGACAATACAAATATCGGGAATTTCAGTACAAATCCCTCATAAAGTTTTCTTAGCATTATTTTTGTACTTCTATCTCAATAGCGTCTATCTTTTTTATCAAATCCTCAAATGTTCCGCTTTTCAGCGCGCCCTCAAATTGGCTTCTGTATGTCTGCACAATGCTTATCCCGACAACATCAACATCGTAAATAAGCCAGCCGCGCTCATTTTTGGTATCGTAAAACTTATATAAAATTTCGTAAGTCTGCCCGTCTTTTGCGCTCAAAATCATCGGCACTTGAATACGCGCCGCGCTCTTTTTTTCGGCTTTTTGGATAGTGATTTTTTCATCCGTGTAGAGTTTGAGTTTGACTATATAAGACTCTTTAAGCCGCTTGACAAATTTTTCGATAAATTCCTTTTGCTGCGCATCATTTAACTGCGTCCACTGCGCTTTGCCAAGGCATATAACCGCCATTTGATTAAAATCAAAAAAAGAGTCAAACATTTCAAAAATCTTTTTTGATTTCTCCTCATCGCCTATATTTTTGTTTTGCAAAATATCGGTCGCTTTTATGATATCGCGGCTCATGACAGCGTCTATCCGGCTCTCTTCAAGCGCGCTCAAAAGCGTGCATGCAAAAAGCGCCGCCAAAAAAAGTCTCAATTTCATCGTTACTCCTTTATCAGTTTGTCTCTTCTTTGCTCGTACGCGTTTTTCATCAGCGGATACAAGTCTATCGCATCTTTTGTTAATGTTTCGTACATGGGCGCGAAATCCGCTAAACCATTAAATGTTTTAAATCCTGTAAGAGCGTAATTTTGCCAGTTTTCTTCAAAAAAACCGGTATCGTATTGGCTTTTAAGCAGATAATCAGTTACCATTCCTCCGATATCGCGCACATTTGAAGGACCCAGAAGCGGCAGCGCCACATGAGGTCCTGACGGAACGCCCCAAACGCCCAAAGTCTGCCCGAAATCCTCGTCATGTTTTTGCATGCCGTATATTTCGTCCGCAACATTCGCAAAGCCTAAAAATCCAACCGTTGTATTGATGATAAACCGTCCCGTTTCGGAAGCGGCGTTTGAAAATTTGCCTTGCAATAAATTATTCACAAGTCGCGATGGAAAGATAAGATTGTCAAAAAAGTTATTTATGGAGTCTCTTGCGCCTTTTGGCACGATTTTTGAGTAACCTTTGGCGGTCGGAATAATCGCGTAACGATACGCCGCATCGTTAAATGCCGTCATGGCTCTGTTGTATCCGCTTAAAGGGTCAAATTCGTCGTTTGAGGCAAATTCCGCTTCAAAATCGTCTTCGTCAAAGTCCGCATGTACGGCGCTTTTATCTGCGCATCCGACAAAAAACAGCATAAACGATATGGATATTATCACAGCTCTCATGGCTCTCCAAAAATTAAAAAATAGGGTTAATTGTATCATATTTTTATTTACACTCTATGCAAACAGTATCTGAAAATATATCATGAAAACACTTTTTATCAGCTCTTAAAAACGCGAGCAAAAGCCCTATTATCGTAACGCCTGAGAATATAAAACAAAAAAATCTAAAATACGCCCTGAAAAAACGCGGCTTTTCCCTCGTGCGCATGTCTATTAATTTGATTTGGTATGCTTTATATCCCGGACTTTGTCCTGCGGCGGCAAAAAACAAAGAGAGGATAAATCCGAAAACCGCCGTGCATGCGAATATAGCCGTTTGGCTGTTTAAAAATTCGCTGCGTCCGTCCAAAATAACGTAAGCCGTAAAATATAAAATGGGCATATTTATCATAAACATATCAATGATAAAGGCTTTCACGCGTTTAAAAACGGGCGCGGCATGCTCATTTTCTAATTTAATTTTGTTATATTTTATTATATTTTTACGGCGCATTTTACGGTTTTAATTGCCGCGGCTTCCGGGTTTTACGGCAACGCTTCCGAATTTGCACATGGGACACTCTTCGGGAGAAAATATCTCAAAATCAAAATCCGCAAGCGCGAAAAACGGTATATCATACGGCAGTTTACAGCTTAGTTTTGTTTTGACGGAACTGTTTACGCGCGTGCAAAATCCTCTGTTGGCAAGCGCGGCAAACGCCGTTATTTGTCCGCCCATTTCAAAAATAACTCTGGCGGATTCTATGGCAGAACCGCCCGTGGTTATAATATCTTCGCAAATGATAAATTTTTCGCCTTTTTTAACTTCAAAGCCGCGTCTTAGCGTCATTTTGCCCTCAACTCTTTCGGTAAAAATGGAACGAATGCCAAGCGCGCGCGCCAATTCATAACCTGCCAATATTCCGCCAAGCGCAGGAGCGCATACGCAATCAGCCTTTATGCCGTAAATCTTTATCTGTTTTGCAAGCTCTTGCGCAAGTTCTGCGGCTGTGCGCGGATTTTCAAGCACTTTCGCGCTTTGCAGATAGTAGCGCGAATGGTTTCCTGACGAGAGCAAAAAATGCCCTTCAAGATAGGCGTTGGCGTTTTTATAAATTTTTTCTACATCCATGTTACACTTTCAAAAGTTCATTTTCTTTGTGCTTGACAAGGTCGTCAGCCGTTTTTATAAATTCATCGGTGATTTTTTGCACTTCGTTTTCGCCTTTTTTGGCCGCATCTTCGCTTAAAATTTTATCCTTTTCGGCTTTTTTGATTTTATCGTTTGCCTCTTTGCGGATATTTCTGATAGCGACTTTTGCCTTTTCGCCGAACGCTCTTGCATGTTTTGCGCTCTCTTGGCGCTGTTCTACTGTCATGGGCGGAAAATAGAGCTTCACGCCCTCGCCGTCGCTGTTCGGATTGACGCCGATATTTGCTTCGGCTATTGCGCGTTCAATCTCTTTTATAAGTTTTTTCTCCCATGGAGAGATACTTATCGTAACCGCATCCACAGCCATAATGGAAGCGACTTGATTTAACTGCGTAGGCGAACCGTAATAATCTATATGGATATTATCCAAAACCGATATATTCACCTTGCCGCTTCTAAGCGTCTGAAAATCGCGTTTGAGAGCTTCTATGCTTTTACTCATGTGCTCTTTTTCAAATTTGTAAACTTCGTCCAGCATGTTAATCCTTTACTAAAATTTTTGTTGAAATTTTATCGCCTGTTCGTATTATTACCCTTACTCTTTGCTTTTTTAGCTTTTCGTTCATGTCGTATTCTATCATGCCCTCTTTTACTTTTACGCCGCGCCAGCCCAAATCCGTAATATAAAGCTGCGCTTTCGTAACATTGGCATTGATGCGCGCTTTTACTTTTGTGATATTGCCGTTTTCGGGGTATTTTTGCGGCTCTATCCACTCCGTTTCAAGGGATTCGTACTTTAAAAGAGGTTTTATGTTTGCACTGCCTGTCAGCGCGAAACGGTTTAAGTCATATACGCTGCTTTTATCGGAAATTGTGCCGATATTTTGATTGAGTATCGCGGTAAATTCGAACTCTTTCGCGATATTTTGCACCTCATCGTCAAACTCGCCGTACGGATACGAATAAAACGCGCTTTTAGAGCCGACTCTTTTTTCGTAAAGTTCCAAGCCCTTTTCAAAATCTTCCCTCAGCTCTTCCGCGCTCTGCCTTGTCTGACGTCCATGCGAATATGAATGAAAAGCGAGCGTGCCGTTATGTTTTTCAAGCTCTCTTAACTCTTCCCAACTCAAAAAATCGGGATATTTTTTCTCCGCCGCTTCAACATATACAAACATCGTGAAGGGATATCCAAACTCGTCAAATATCGGCAGCGCGTTTAAAAAGCTTTTATATCCGTCGTCTATCGTCAAAGCGACCCATTTTTCGGGCAGAGTTTCATTTTGACTTAACTTATCAACGATAGATTTTAAAGGCACGACCGTATAGTTATTGTCTTTTAAAAATTCAAACTGCCGGCGCAATACCTCATTTTGCGTATTGGTAGAGGGATGCCGCTCGTCATTAAAGCGGTGGTATAAAAAAATATGCGCATCGGCAAATATATAGCCTGCGAGTACGCACAAAAGAGTTATCAGACGCATCAAATCTCAGGCGCGGCGGGTGCGGAAGGAGTCTCTTCCGAAAGGGTTTCGGGAGCGGATGGAACGAAACTATCGACTACGGAGCCGCCGCTTTGCTGATTGTACAAATATGTAAGAGTTATCGTATTTACAATAAATAAAAGCCCCACAGCGAGCGTAAATTTAGCCAAAAATCCGCTTGGACCTTTTGCGCCGAACAGCGATTCATTACTGCCGCTATACGCGCCAAGTCCGATAGATGAGCTTTTTTGAAGCAAAACGGCAATAGTGATGATAATCGCCAAAATAAACTCAAGCACAAATAAAAGTTCTGTCATTTTATATCCTTAAAACCAAACAAAATATCCCCAAAAAATCAGCGATTTTCGCATAATGCTTTTTAAGAGGAGCATTATTTTATCAAAACGATATTAAAAAAATATTAAAAGCCTTTTTATTGCGCTCTTTTAAGCTTTTTGGCACACTAAGTTTCGGTTTTAAAAAAATATGCTAATATTTCGCAATTTAAAAAAAGGATTGATTTATGATAGCGACAACCATAACGACAATAATATGTCTTTTGGCTCTTGGCATGATAGTTTATGTCTCAAGTTACAGGCGTTATGATATGAACAAATGGAGCGGCATTCTTGCAAAATGGGCAGACGATAACGGCGTAAGCCGCAAAAAAATGCCGCGCTATGACGAAAAAACGCTTTTAAAAATTACCGAACTCAACCTTTCATCTCTTGGATTGTCTTCGCTGCCTGAAGAGCTGGGCAATCTTAAAAATCTCAAAAAGCTGGATCTGCAAGAGAATAATTTAATATCCCTGCCCGAAAATATAACCGCTTTAAAACTGACGCATCTTAATTTGCGCAAAAATGCCGCGCTAAAACTTAGCGAAAAACAAAAAGCATGGGCGGAAAAAATAAAAGAGTTTGATTTTGACGATTAATCAAAAATAGTTTGCAAAACTCTGAGCCGATTGGCTGTTTGGAATTTTAATCGTTATCCAAACAGCGTCTGAAACCAGCTCTTCTTTTTCGTCTCGGCTCTATCTTCTATCTTTTGTATCTCTTTGTTTACGAGCATCTTTTTTACGCAGTCTTTATAGTCCATGTCGTCATTTGAGATATGATATGTAAGCCAAATCTGAAGCTCAGCCATGAGCTGTCCTGCTATATCATATCCTTCGTCAAAACTCTTTTTGTATCTGCTTACTGCAGCCACAAATGATTCATGAAGCTTTTTGTGAGGACCCGCCATCGGGTAGCCGGCTTCCGCTATCAACTGCTCTTCAAACGCGAAATGCGAAATCGTATAATCTATAATACCCGTAAGTATAAAAGAGATTTGCTTTTTATCCCTTGTCGTAACCGCCGCGCTTAACTCGTTAATATACTCCACAAGTCTTTTGTGCTGGTTATCAATAACGCTTATTCCCAATTCGTATGACGGTTTCCAATTCCAATATGCCATTTTTTATCCTTTAAATAAAATTTCGTTTATTGATTTATAGTGTAAAATTATCAAATATTTCTGACGCTACACTAAAAAATAATTAAAATCATGTTTTTAATTTCTTTGCGCTACAATAGACAAATTTTTTTTAACATGCATATTTTGCATAAATCAGGAGCGTTTTTGAAGAGATTGCAGCTTGCCCATTCGCCCGATGCGGACGATATTTTTATGTATTACGCCATTAAATTCGGCTGGGTGGACGGGAGTTTGAAATTTGAAAATTACGCGCTTGACATACAGACGCTAAATGATGAAGCCCTAAAAGGCTCTTACGATGTAAGCGCGATAAGTTTTGCTCTTTATCCGCTGATACGAAATGATTACGCGCTTTTGCGCACCGCCGTGAGTTTCGGCGAAGGATACGGACCGAAAATAGTCAAAAAAAAAGGCGTGAAATTAAAGCGCAATTTCAAAGCCGCCCTTAGCGGCGCACATACGACAAACGCGTTACTGTTTCGCGCCGCATACCCCCATGCGCGTATTATCTATAAAAACTTTTTGGATATAGAAAGCGCGGTTTTAAGCGGCGAAGCAGATGCGGGCGTGCTCATACATGAGAGTATTTTGGATTTTCATGAAAGCCTTGAAGTTGAGCGCGAAGTTTGGAATATCTGGACGGATTTTACAAAAAGCGATTTGCCGCTGCCGCTCGGAGGCATGGCTTTAAGGCGTTCCATGCCGTTACTGCGCGCATGCGAATGCGAGGAGATTTTGACAAAAGCCGTTTTAGCGGCTACAAAATGCAAAAAACAGCTTTCAAATATGCTTTTGGAGCGAAATTTGGTACGCGTGGACGACAAAACCCTTGAAAAATATCTCAATCTTTACGCAAACGATAATTCCGTTTGCATGAGTGAAAAGCAATTAGATGCGGTGGACAGGCTTTTTGAGATAGGCTTCAACGCGGGCTTTTACGATGAGCAGATACGATGCAGGGATTATTTGATACCGCTTGAATATAAAAAAGATAGATACTTATGAGAGAGATTGATTTCTCCAAATTTTCAAGCATCAAAATAGGACCAAAAGTTGAAGTTGAAGAGATAGACGAAGCGGATAACTTGCCAAAAGGCGTTTTTCTAATCGGCGGGGCGAATAATCTTTTAATCTCGCCAAACCCTCCGCCTTTGGCTATGCTTTCCAAAAAATTTGATTATATTTTTGAAGACGAAGACGGCGTGCATGTCGGCGCGGCGGCAAGCGGCGGAAAAGTTTTGAGTTACGCCAAAAAACGAAATCTAAAGGGCTTTGAACTGCTGCAAAAACTGCCCGGAACAATGGGCGGCATCGTGAAAATGAACGCGGGATTGAAAGAGTTTTGCATATCGGATAATCTTATCAGCGTTTTGGTAAACGGCGAAAAAATAGCAAAAAGCGATATAAATTTCGGTTACAGAAAAAGCGGCATAAAAGGCGTGATATTTGAAGCGGTTTTTGCTAAAAAAGAGGGGTTTAGCCGCGAACTGTTTGAAGCGTTTAAGAGCATGAGAAGCAATCAGCCAAAACTGCCGAGCGCGGGAAGCTGTTTTAAAAATCCGCCAAATGATTTTGCGGGGCGGCTGCTGGAAGCGGCGGGATTTAAGGGCAAACGCTTTGAAAATATGGCGTTTAGCGGCATACATGCAAATTTTTTGGTAAATCTCGGCGGCGGAACTTACGAAGAGGCAATAACACTCATAAATGAAGCAAAAAAAAGCGTTTTTGAGCAATTCGGCATTGAACTGGAGCTGGAAATAGAGATAGTTGCGCGGCATTAAATCTATACAAAAGTTGTATTGAAATGATGGAGTGTATTTCAACTCAATATCTTTGGTTAAAACATGAACCGACACAAAAGTTGTATTGAAATAGATGTAAGTACTTATACAAAAAGCGAGTTACAAGACATGAACCGACACAAAAGTTGTATTGAAATTAAAAATAATTCTTACCCTTAGGGACTCCGCCTATTACATGAACCGACACAAAAGTTGTATTGAAATATCAAGGGTCCCGTAGCATTCGGGGTTAGCATTGTTGCCATGAACCGACACAAGCGTTGTAGCGCTGTCTTTTTAACCTGCCGACAGTTTAAATAAAAATTCGGATTACTCCGTTTTTGCATATCCTCTGATGTAAAATGTCTCTTTGCCCGACACTTTTTCAAGCGCTATTTTATATTTTTTCGCCCAAGCGTTTATGAGTTCGTTAACCTGCGCCAGCAATTCGCCGCTTGATTGGTTTTTTATCTTCAAAAAGTCGTGAGAGTTTGAAAGTGCAACAAACGAATCGTAATGCTTTAAATTGTCATTCAACGATATGATATGGCGCGATATCAAATCAAAACTTACGGTTTTATTTTTCACTCTTTCGAGCTGCGTCAAAAGCGAATCCGTTACGCTGTATCCGAGCTGCGTTAAAAATGCCTCTTTTGTCATGACTTGCCCCTTTTTATATTAACTTTGCGTTGAAATTAAAACGCCCTCAATGATTTTCGTTATATCGCCGTCCAGTATAGCCTCCACCTGCGAATAGGCTATGCCGCTTCTGGCGTCTTTTACCTGCTGATACGGCGCTAATACATAACTTCTTATCTGATGCCCCCATCCGATTTCGCTCTTTGGAATCCCGTCTTTTACCGCCTGCTGTTTTTCAAGCTCCAACTCGTAAAGTCTGGATTTTAACATTTTCATCGCGCTCGCTTTGTTTTTGTGCTGACTTCTGTCGTTTTGGCACTGCACTACGATATTTGTGGGAATATGCGTGATTCTGATGGCGCTTTCCGTTTTATTGATATGCTGTCCGCCCGCGCCGCTTGCTCTGTACGTATCTATCCTTATATCTTTTTCTTCTATCTGTATATCTATATCGTCGTCAATTTCAGGGCTTACCATGACAGAACTAAACGATGTATGCCTTTTGGCGTTCGCGTCAAACGGGCTTATCCTTACAAGCCTGTGAATGCCGTTTTCGGCTTTCAGATAACCGTACGCATTTTCGCCTTTTACCAGAAAACTCACATCTTTAATCCCCGCTTCCTCGCCCTCTTGATAATCAAATATTTCCACTTTATATCCCATGCGCTCGCTCCATCTAAGATACATGCGGTAAAGCATACTCGCCCAATCCTGCGACTCCGTCCCGCCCGCGCCCGGGTGTATGCTTACTATCGCGTTTGCGCCGTCATGTTCGCCGCCAAGCATCATGGATACTTCAAGAGTCGTTATTATGTTTTCAAGGCTGAAAGCATCTTCCATGAGAGCGTTTAAGGTACTTTCATCTTGTTCGTCATTTGCCATGTCCCACAAAGCTTTTGCGTCATTTGCGGCATTTTTGGCGTCTTCGTACTTTTTATACATGTTTGTAAGTTTGGTTTTTTCCTTCGCAAGCGTTCCCGCATTTTTGGCGTCTTCCCAAAAACTCGGACTTTGCTCTATTTTGTTTATCTCTTCCAATCTTTTTAAAAGTTCGTCCGTTTTTACTATTTTCGCGATATTGTCTATTTTCACCGAAAGTTTTTTTAATAACTCCGTATATTCGTAACTATCCAAGCTAACTCCGTAAATTTTGATATAATCAACTTTTTAAAAAAAGATTTTACAGAAAAGCAGCTAAAATGAAAATAGTATCAACAGTAAAAGAGTTAAAAACACTCAGAGAAGAGCTGAAAGGAAGCGTTGGTTTTGTGCCTACGATGGGCGCCATGCACAATGGACACCTCTCTTTGATTCGTCAGGCAAGGATACAAAATGACGCGGTTATCGTCTCTATATTTGTGAATCCGACACAGTTTTTGCCAAATGAGGATTATGAAAAATATCCGCGCCGCGAGGAAGCAGACTTGAAAATCTGCACGCTATCCGGCGTAGATATACTTTTTATGCCGACAAAAGAGGAGATGTACGCAAAAACAGAACCTGAGATTTTGGCTCCCGTAAATCTGGCGTATATTTTGGAAGGCGGCAGCCGACCCGGACATTTTGATGGAGTTTTGAGAGTCGTTTTGAAGCTTTTCAATCTCGCCCGCCCGACAAACGCCTATTTTGGCAAAAAAGACGCGCAGCAGCTCTATCTTGTGCAAAATATGGTAAAAACTCTCTTTTTAAATGTCAATATCGTTCCTTGCGATATAGTGCGCGAAAGCGACGGTTTGGCGCTCTCTTCGCGGAATGTCTTTTTGGGTAAAAAAGAGAGGGAGCAGGCTTTGTCTCTTAGCATCGCGCTGAAAAACGCTTCTCAAGCTATCATGAAAGGCGAAAGAGACGCGAAAAATATAGAACTTATCATGCTGGATTCTTTGAAGGATTTAAGGGTGGATTACGCGAAGGCTCTTTCGCGCGATTTTGAAGCAAAAGAGAAAATAACCGTCAAGGAAACTATTTTGCTTATAGCCGCATTTGTCGGAAATACAAGACTTATAGACAACTTATGGATATAAAAATGCGCAAAAAACTTCATCTTGTCTCGCTTGGCTGCAATAAAAATCTGATAGACAGCGAAGTTATGTTAGGACGACTCAAATCTTACGCGCTGACAAATGCCGCAGACGAAGCCGATGTGCTGATAGTAAATACATGCGGATTTATAGGCGCGGCAAAAGAGGAGAGCTTGCGGACGATATTTTCTTTACATGAACAGAGAAAAAAAGATTCGCTTTTGGTCGTAAGCGGCTGTTTGAGCGAGCGGTATAAAGAGCAGTTGACAAAAGAGCTGCCCGAAGTTGATATATTTACCGGCGTTGGGGATTACGACCATATAGACGCTATCGTGGAAGAGCGCAAAAGCCGCTTTTCAAAAGAGACTTATCTGATAGAGAGCGAAGAGCGAGTTATCACCGGCTCAAATACGCATGCATATATCAAACTCTCCGAAGGCTGTAATCAACAATGCAGTTTCTGCGCTATTCCCAGTTTCAAAGGCAGGCTGAAATCGCGCGAAATAGCAAGCATAGTAAAAGAGGTGCAAAATCTTGCAAAACAGGGTATTTGGGATTTTAGCTTTATATCGCAGGACAGCAGTTCATATTTGAGGGATAAAAAGATAGACGACGGGCTTATTTTGCTGATTAATGCGGTTGAAAAAATAGAAGGCGTAAAAAGTGCGCGGATTTTATATCTATATCCTACGACAACTTCAAACGCTCTGATTTTGCGCATCATATCTTCGGATATTTTTCATAACTATTTTGATATGCCCGTACAGCATATTGACGATAATATGTTAAAAAGAATGAAAAGAGGAACTATCTCAAAACGCATAAAAGAGCAGTTAAACCTCATGAGAAGCTCTCAAAATTCATTTGTGCGCACAAGTTTTATCGCAGGACACCCAAAAGAGAGCGATGAAGAGTTTCAAATACTTCTTGATTTTGCGAAAGAGTTTGAATTTGACAGAGTAAATATTTTCGCATATTCCGATGAGGAAGGCACGGCGGCTTTTGACATGGACGGCAAAATAACCAAAAAGACGCTGAACGACAGAGTCAAAAAACTTGAAAAAGCCGTGAATAACGGCATGACGAATAGACTAAAAGCGCATGTAGGCAAAAAGAGCATTTTAGTCATAGAAGGACAAAGCGGCGAACACGAGCTTTTGCTTGGAGCGCGAAAAATAGAGTGCATCAGCGAAATTGACGGCGAAATTTTGATAAACGAAAGCGAAGTTTCAAACTTAAAAACAGGCGACATTGTGGAAGCTTTGATAACCGAGCTTGCGGGGGATAAATTAATTGCATCAGTTACAAAACTCATCTGACATTTGGGAGAGCCTCAAGCAGACGAAAAATCTCCTTGCCTTTTCGGGCGGAGTGGATTCGTCCGCGCTTTTTTACATGTTGGCGCAAAAAAACATACCTTTTGATATCGCGGCGGTAAATTACAACACAAGAGACGCTTCAAAAGCCGAAGAGGAGTTCGCGCGGCGTTTGGCGCATGAACATGGCAAAAAAGCTTTTATCAAAAGCGTGAAATTAAAAAGCGCGAATTTTGAAGCGAACGCCAGAGCGGCAAGATATGAGTTTTTTTATGAGATTATCAAAAACGAAGGTTACGATACGCTTTTAAGCGCGCACCATTTGGGAGATAAATTGGAGTGGTTTTTCATGCGGCTTGTGCGCGGCGCTGGCGCGGCGGAGCTTTGCGGCTTTTCACAGGTAGAGCAAAGGGAAGATTTTACGGTAATTCGCCCGCTGATTTGGCATACAAAAGAGGAATTATTAGAATTTTTGACAAAAAACGGATATGAATACTTCATAGACGAGAGTAATTTTGACGAAAAATTTGAGCGCAACCGCTTTCGCAAATATTTTGGCGAACCCCTTTTAAAAGAGTATAAAGAGGGAATTTTGCGCACTTTTAAAGCTTTGGAAGAAGACAAAAAAAGACTTCTGCCGCATGAGTATCAAAAGATAAATTCTCTTTATGTTTTTGAAAGAAGCGAAAACGAACTGAGACTCATCGTAAAAATCGCAAAATTTTTTAAAATCGTTTTAAGTAAACCTCAGCAAGACGAGATAGCTGTGCAAAATAGTTGTGTTGTAAGCGGTAAAATCGCTGTCGGCAAAAATGATAAATTTGTCTTTATCGCGCCCTATCTGCAAAACGCCGCCATGAGCAAAGAGTTTAAAGAGCTTTGCCGCAAAGCCAAAATCCCCCTGCATGCGAGAGCTTACATGTACAGCGAAAACATAAACCCGCAAATTTTCATAAAAGGCGAAAAATGAAAAAAGCTGTCTTTTTATTGATTGTATCCGTTGTTTACGCATTTGGCGATGAATTATACAGCGATACTATTTCAGGTTTTTACATACAAACCGCTTCCGTTTTTAATGACAAAAATGACAAAATGTTAGGCGCGCAAAGCGCGGAAAAACTCACAGGAAAGCGCAAAAATATCAACGAATTTGATGTGGGACTTTATGTGCAAAACGATAGAAGCGGCTTTAGAGGTTACGGCTCTTTATGGTTTGGAAATGCAAATCAATACGGCGTAGGCTGGGGTTTGGAGGGCAAATACAAACCTTCTCAACATATTCCCATATCGCTTGTTTTGGGATTTGATGAAAAAATCGGGCTTGGCGACGATGTATTTGAAGTGCATAATGTTACGCTTGCGGCGGTAAACGCAGGCGCGCCGACAATGATATATTTTGATGACAATACGGAGTTTAAAAGTATCGCGTTGAAATTTGGGATTGAATTTGACATATCAAAACGCCTTGCGTTATCCGCCGCTTATATGCCGCGCTGGGATAATTATAAGGTCAAGTATAGAGAAATGGGAAGCTCCATCGTACGAAAAGCGCATGAAGCGCAGTGGTACGAATTTCACAGCGCGGCGCTGGCTGGCGTGATTTTGCGTTTTTAAGCGGGTAATTTTAACTCATGCACTTCATGAGTGCGTTTTTTACTTTTTCGTTTGCTTCTTCTTTGCTTAAACCGTCTAAATATAGGGGTTTGCTTACTCTGTAAATTATCGTAGAAAAAGGCTTCGGCACTCTTGCTCTATCCCAGCTTTTAAGCTGCCAAAACGAGTTTAAAGCATATCCGAAAGCGACCACGGGAACGCCGCATTTAAAGGCAAGTACGCTTACTCCGTCCGATATGGAGTAAACGGGACCCACGGGACCATCGGGAGTTATACCGACATCATCGCCTTTTTTAAGCACATTTATAGCTTGGACGAGCGCTTTTACGGCTCCTTTTCGGCTGCTGCCGCGGATATAATTAAATTTAAATTTCTTTGACGCCCTTATCGCAATATCGCCATGAGTATGTTCGCTCACTATCGCGCTGCCGTTCATCGGAAGCGGACGCATTTTGCGGTAAAGATACGGGCACATCAAAAGCTGTCCATGCCAGCAGACCCAAACGGCTGGAGCGGGAATTTCATCGCTTGGCAATTCATAAATTTTCTTACATGTCATATATAAAAATTGCTGCATAAGATTTATAAAAAACGGCGATATTTTATGCGCTGTCTTTTTGAAAAATTTTTTCATACGACTTCTCCGTATAATATTAATCTTTGAGGCTGCGTTATTTTTACGCTTTTTATCTTTCCCAGAAGCTCTTCGCTGCCTTTGACGCAGACTGTGTTGTTTTGGGAAGTTCTTCCCGCCGCAAAGCCGTTTTCTCTCAACTCTTCAAAATATACCTCAAAGACTTTACCCATGTAGCTTGGCGTCATCTCGTCAAGTATAGCAGCATGCCGTTCTTGCAGCATTTTTAGCCGCGCCGAGGCGGTTTTATCATCTATCCTGTTTGTCATTTGCGCAGCGGCGGTAAGCGGACGCGGGGAGTATTTGAATGAAAATATCTGCTCAAACCTTATCTCTTCCATGACCTCCATTGTATCCATGAAATCCATCTCGCTCTCATTTGGAAACGCCACTATAATATCAGCGCTTATGGAAGCCTGCGGACACATGGCGCGAAGTTTTTTTGCGCATTTTAAAAACCACTCTTTTGTATATCCGCGCTTCATGGCTTTGAGTACGGCGGTTGAACCGCTTTGAAGCGGCATGTGCATGGATTTGCAAATTTTGGGATTGGAAGCAAATACATCCAAAAATTCATCGTCCATGTGCAAAGGGTGAGGCGAAGTAAAGCGGATCCTCTCCACGCCGTCAATTTCGCTTATGCGCGTTAAAAGCTGTGAAAAATTAACCCCGCCTTTTTTACCGCCGCTTAAGCCGTAGTTATTCACATTCTGCCCAAGCAGGAAAATCTCTTTTGCGCCGCTTGCCGCCGCGCGCGCCGCTTCGTTTAAAATCAACTCATGCGGTACCGAAATCTCCTCGCCTCTTGTGTGCGGAACAATGCAAAATGCGCATTTTTTATCGCAGCCTATGGAGATATTTATGTAAGCTTTGTATGGATTTTGACGAAATTCGCCGAATGCGTACGCGCTCTCGTCATAATTGATATTGATATCTAAAAATTTCTCTTTTAAGACGGCTTCGCGTATTTTTGAAACATTTCTCGCGCCCAAAACGAAATTTACCTCCGGCGCTCTTTTAAATATCTCTTCTCCCAAATGGCTCGCCGTACAGCCGCAGATACCGATTTTCGCGTCAGGTTTTTTGTGTTTGAGAAATTGCCCGATTTCGGAAAAAAGTTTATTTACAGGCTTTTCTCTAACGCTGCAAGTGTTGATAAGTATAAGATCTGCTTCTTTGGCGTCTTTTGTCAAAAGATACGGCTCTTCGCGGTTTAATTCGGCTATCATGTGCTCCGAATCTCTTACATTCATGGCGCATCCGAGCGTTTCTATAAAAAGTTTTTTTGCCATTTAAACCGCTTAAAGTATATGCACCTCGTACATGTAGTCTTGTTCGTTAAGTCCGTATTTGACTTGGCGCAGATAGACGCTGAAGTCTTTTGCTTCAAAGTATTCCACAAGTTTTACCAAACTCTTGTGAGAATTATCCTTGTCAAAGTAAAATATCTGTCCGCCCTCTTTTGCAATAGCCTCTTCAATTTTTCCCAATTCTATAGTTTTGGGTTTTTCGTTTAAACCTGTTCTTACCAATTTTAGTTCCATCGTTATCCCCTGATTATAAAAAGGTACAAGTATATCCACATTTGCATAAAAGAGCCTTTAAAGTAAATTAAAAGCTCATTTTGGTACAATATACGCTCTTCGCAATTATAAAATCCATTTTTTCATTGCAAAAAAACGAACTAAGGCAGGGTAACTAACATGGAAAAAATTATGGACATCATAGAGTCAATCGCAAACGAAAAAGGGCTTGCTCTTAACGATGTCAAAGAGACTGTAAAATTGTCGTTAAACAAAACGGCCAAAAGAGTTTATGGCGAAACGTATGAGTACGAAACGCAGATAGACGAAAAGAGGAAAATTTTACAGCTTTTTCAAAAAGTGCTTGTCGTACCGAATGATGACGAGAGATTGTCGGAAAATGAAGAGAGTTATATATCCGTAAAAGAGGCTAAAAAAATTGACCCGCTTGTGGAAATAGGAGACGAGTTAAGATACGAACTGCCGCTTGACAATTTGGGACGAACTGCCGCCGCGACTTTGCAAAGAGAACTTGAATACCATATCCAAAGGCTTTTGGAACAACAGATATTTGAAAAATATAAAAACCGTGTGGGCAAATGCGTACATGGCATAGTTACGAGCGTGGACAAAGAGGAAAACACATATATAGACATAGACGAAATAAGATGTATTTTGCCGCGCAAAAACCGCATCAAAGGCGAAAAATTTAAAGTCGGCAATGTCATAAAAAGCGTAATCAAAAAAGTATTTATAGACAAATCCAAAAGGATAACCGTTGAACTTTCGCGCACAAGTCCGAAATTTTTGGAAGCGCTTTTGGAGCTTGAGGTGCCGGAGATAAAAGACGGCGCGGTAGTTATCCAAAAATCCGCAAGGATTCCCGGCGACAGAGCAAAACTCGCGGTCGCTTCCATTCACCCAAACATTGACGCTGTCGGAGCTACCGTAGGCACAAAAGGCGTGCGCATAAATGCGGTAAGCAAAGAGCTTCATAATGAAAATATAGACTGCTTAGAATACTCTACCGTGCCTGAAATTTTCATCGCGCGCGCATTAAGCCCAGCCGTTATATCAAGCGTGAGAATAGAAAATTCCAAAGCCGTAGTTACGCTAAACAGCGAACAAAAATCAAAAGCTATCGGCAAAAACGGCATCAACATTCGTTTGGCGTCCATGCTGACAGGATATGAGATAGAACTTGCGGAAGAGAAAAAAGATGGAGATAAGGCTATTGAACCAAATGCGCTGAAAATGCTATTCGGCGGTGAGTGATTTTCCTCACCTGCCCAAATCAAACACAGGTTTTTGATGTTCTTTAATCTCTGTTCTTTGCTTTTCTTTGAATGCTCTAATGGCTTCTCCAATATCTAACCTTTTCGGTTCTAAAAACTTACTTATGCTGTTGCCTTCAATACTTTTCCATTCATTGTTTTCAAGTTTACAGCCTTTGTTGTCTATATAAGTAACACCGTCTTTGCATTGTACCTGTTCAAAACAAGCTTTTATATTTTGGGCTATTTTATCCTGTGGAGCGCCTGCAATTGCGATTTTCATAAACCGACACAATGGTTCTGTCGCGGGAAAAGATAGAGACAAATTTCTACTATACAAATTAAAAATACAAATAAAGTCTATTTGTTGCAAAATAATTTGGCTGTTTTCGGGCTGATTTTAATCTCATGCGGCGATACAAATCTCTTTAATTTATACGCTTCAATGCCTGCTCTTCCTATCATGGCGGCATTGTCGGAGCAAAATTCAAGCTGCGGCAGATATAGCTTTACGCCGAAATTCCCGCATAAAATCCTCATTTTTTCACGCAGCGTTTGATTTGCGCCCGCGCCTCCTACTATGGCAAACTCTTTAAACAGATTTTGTTTCAGGATTTTTTCACACTGTTTTAAAATATGGCTTATCGCGGCGTCTTGAAACGAAGCGGCGATGTCGTACATGTCTTGGCGCGAAATATTTCCTCCAAGCTTTTGAACGGCAAGCCTTACTTGATTTTTCAAGCCCGAATAGCTAAACGCGGCGGTTTTTGACTTTTGCATGGGAATGGTAAAATTAAAACGCTTCTCCCCGTTTTTCGCGTACTCTTCTATCACTGCGCCGCCCGGGTAGCCAAGATGAAGCATTTTGGCAACTTTGTCAAAACTTTCGCCAAAACTGTCGTCCAGCGTGGAAGCCAAAATCTTTACGCCATCATAACTTTTTGCATCCAAAATCTGCGTATGCCCGCCTGAAACCAATAAAACTCCAAGCGGCAGCCTCTCTTCGCGCTCTATAAAGAGCGAATAGATATGCCCTTTCAAGTGGTTTATCGGCAAAATCGGCACATTAAGCGCGATAGATAGAGCCTTTGCCATCATCACGCCCTCTATGAGGCTTACAGAAAGCCCCGGCTCATTTGTAACGGCAATCGTTTTTATCTCTTTCAGATACGGCGCGGCTTTTTCAAGTATTTTAGGAAGCGCGCTCGCATGAAGCCTTGCGGCAAGTTCAGGCACAACGCCGCCGTATTTTGAGTGGGCAAGCTCCTGTGAAATTTTTTCATGAAAAACAAGTTTGCGGGTATCAATCTTTGTCAATGCCAAAGAGCTGTCGTCGCAGCTGCTCTCAATACTTAAAATCACTCTTTTTTGACCTTAAAAGCAAAGTGCAAAATCTTTATCGCGATGATGATAACTATCGCGCTGATTAAGCCTGCTATGATAACGGCGTAATATTCGTCGTCTTTTACCGCGCCCGTATTATACGCGAGTGTGGCGACCGCGACCAAAAATGTAAGCGGTATGGAGTTGCCCAAAGAAAACAGAACCGTATTTTTCAGCCCGAAATAGCTAAAATAAGCCGTCAAAGAGCCGATAAGCCTTATCAATACGATAGTTCCCGACACAAAAAGTGAAAGTTTCAACACTTCGGGATTTGTAAACGCTCCGACAGGCAAAGTTGAGCCGACATGTATAAAAAAGAGCGGTATAAAAAAGCCAAATCCGAACGAGGAGAGTTTTTCGCGCAAATCCGTTTTGTGCTTGAAAAAAAAAGCCAAAAACAACCCCGCCAAAAATGCCCCCAACACTTCGTCTATGCCAATGATTATCATCAAAGATACCATGGCAAAAACAAGCGCCATTGAAAATCGTATATCTATGTCTTTATTGTCCTGATAGGGCATTATCACGGTTTTGACTTCGGGAAACCACCAAAAAAAGACTTTTGCCCCCTTGAAAAAGAGCGCGAAAGAGCCGAAAAAGAGTATAAGTATAACAAAGGTGATGAAAAACTGTATATTAAATCCGCTTTTTAAAACGCTGTTTAGAATAATCATGACGATAATACTAAGCAATTCGCCGATAATGCCGACATTCAAAGCAAGCGAAAGCCACGCCTCTTCTCTGCCGTACTCTTTTACCAGAGTCATCAAAATGCCGATTGAAAAAATGGGAAATATCGCGACATAAACGATGTTTAGATTAAAGTAGAGAGTTGCGATAATTGAGAGAGTATAAATCGTGCCGAAAAAAACGACAACTCTTTTTAGAAGCGAAGACCTGCCAAAACGCAGCTCCTTTAAATTAACTTCCATGCCGACCAAAAACATCAAATATAAAAAGCCAAGATGGGCGAAAGTTTCAAATGCCGCAAATGCCTTTAAAAGTCCGATATATGCGCCGAATACTCCTAAAAGCATCTCCACTACGACAATTGGGATTTTTGTAACGCTTGAAATAAAGGGCGCGGACACCAATAAAAGCGCTAAAAATATAACGACCGCGCTCGCTTCCAAAAATTATCTCCTACTTCATTTTTCCGTTGTGAAGATATGGCACTCCCCGTATAAGACCTGAGCCGAATATCGTATTTGCCGCACCATGTACAACATCTGTTTTTGTTTGAAGCTGTTTTTCGTCAAGCTCTATGTCTTTGTAATATTTCTCTATAACGGCGATAATTTTTTCATTATCTTTCAATTTTTTCGTCTCTTCCAAAATAAGCGCCGATTTGATAAAAGCCTTTTCATCATGCACGGGCGCAAAAATCAATCTTACATTTGTACTGTTCAAATGCTGTCTCAAATTTGCAAGTTCCGCGCGGCAGTACGGGCAGTCAGGGTCTGTAACTATCGTCAAAAGCTCATCTGTTTTGGTTTGAGATTTTAAAATAAGCCCCGCTTCTTTTGGTATGCTGTCAAACATTTGATCAAACACTTTTACTTTCGCCGCTTCGTTTATAGATTTGATTTCATCTATTTTGCCTATTAAAAGGTCTTTATCGCTGCTGTTGTGAAAATAGAAAAAATCCGACACTGCCAAAAATGATCTGCCGTCCTCGGATACATATAAAGGCATGGCGTTACCCTCAACAGTTTTTAATATGGCAAGACGCAGACCGCTTATGCTCTGAAGACTGTCCGAACTTATAACCTCCATGTCTTGTCCGAAATTGTTTTTGATGCTTTCTTTCAGGTTATCTTCAAAATCGCCCGCAAAAAGCAAGCCGCCCAAACATATAAAAGTTAAAAACTTTTTCACAATAAAACTCCTTGCCAAAAAAATAGATGTTATCTTAGCAAAAATATGCTTGAAATATTATTTTAACTTCCGCAGCAGCTTGTACGCGCTATTTTCCAAAAGCGCGCACTCTTTAAAAAGCCGCGATAGATATTCAGGATTAAACTCATCTTGATTTTTTACGATTTTTGCGCCTTTTAATGCAAAAAACCTGAGTTTGTCTCCCGCTTCGCTCATGATATTAGAAGCTTCAGCCAGCAAAGAGGAATTTAAAAGTTTTGAACTCTCCTGCAAAAACGAAGCGTACATAAATCTAAATCCGCCCCCGCCCGTGCCTATCTCTTCTTGCATTCTAATAACTTGAGTGATAAACATCTTTGCAAAATGTTTATCGCCCTCCGTTGCAGTTTTCAGAGAAGCTATCTTTTTTGCAAGCGTTTTCATGCCCCAAACGCCGATAATCGGAAGCGGAGTTTTCAGCATCATAAATACGGTTTTGGATACGGCTTGCTTTATGGCTTTTTCAAAATTTACATTTTTTGGCGGCGAAACAAGCTTATAAAAAGAGCCATTCGGTGCGAGCACGCCTTTGGCAAATCTGGCTCTTGTCAAATCCTCTTCGTTTATGGTATTTATATAATCAAACACGGGGTCGCTTACAAAATAGGTACCGCCCTCTTTTTTAAATATTATGAGATTATGCGCGTTAAAATGAAAACGCATATCTTTGGGAAAATAAGGCAGATAAAATACAGATGTTTGCACGCCGACTATCCTGCCTTTTTCAAGCTCTTCGTCCAAAGCCCTCACGGCGCCGAGCCTGTCGTTTTTGAAAGTTTTGATTTCAAATTTTGCGCCCAAGTTTTTTGCCACGCCTTTCAATATATGGCGCGGAGGCATTCTGTAAGTAATCAACGGCTGATTGTTTATCTTGATAAACGGAAAATAGCCGAAAGTAAGCGCGCTTGAGATACCAAAACACATGGCTTCGCTTATATCAAAACCGCCGTATCTTAATAAAGATGAAACCGTCCCGCTTTCGCAATGGGCGGCATGAGAGTGTTTAAATTCGGTCATTGTGCGTCAAATCCTCTATTTTTATATCCAGCGCTTCTGCGTAACGCATCAAAATATTATTGTTTAATTTTTTAAAAACGGAAGGCTTAAAATGCCTTTTAACGCGCCATTTGCACATGCCTGCCGTGCAAGCAAGAATTGAAATATCCATTCTTTTTTGATACATGTAATAAGGAAGCGGCGAAAGTCTGCCTTCAAGATATTCTTTAAAAGCCGCTTTTTCTTGCTCTTTTAACTCTTCAATAGCCGCCAAAGTAGCCATTTCTTCAACTTTCCAGCCTGCAGAAGCGATTATTTTATATTCGCCGTTATCGTCTTGCGCATAGAGGGCTTTTTTTGCTCCGTCCAAAGTTTTATTAATCTCTTGCGGCGTATCTTTGATTTTCATAAGACTTTACCAAATATCAAAGAGGTATTATTGCCTCCAAACGCAAAAGAGTTGCTCATGGCAAAATTGACCTCTTGTCTTAACGGAAAAGTCGGGGCAAAACTACACTCTTCGTTCACACTTTGCATTATTTCGCCGTTTGGAGGTATGATATTTTCTATTATAGCTTTACATGCGACAATAGCTTCAAGCGCGCCTGCGGCTCCCAATGTATGTCCTATGATATTTTTTGTGGAACTCACATGGGGAGTTTTGCGAAAAAGCGAAACTATCGCTTCCGCTTCGGTAGTATCGTTTGCTTTTGTTCCTGTGCCATGAGCGTTTATGTAATCTATCTGCGCCGGTTTTAGCCCCGAATTTTCCAAAGCGCGGCTCATGGCTTCAAACGCGCCTATTCCGTTAGGTTTTGGATGCGTCATGTGGTAAGCGTCCGAGCTGTACCCTACTCCTAAAATCTCAACAACATTTTTAGTTTTTGCGCCGCTTAAAACGAGTATGCCTATACCTTCTGACACATTCATGCCGCCGCTTGTATGACAAAACGGCTTGCAAACTTCATGCGACAAAACCCCAAGCGCGTCAAAACCGCATACGGTAGTAAAGCAAATAGCGTCCGCGCCTATTATTAAAGCTGTTTCGTATATATTTTTGCTTATACATTCGTATGCAAAACCGATAGCGTTTGCGCTTGAAGTGCAAGCTGTGGAAAAGGCGAAACTCTCTTTAAAAGAGAAATGAGGGGAAAGCACATTTTTGATAGCTTCTATCGTATGAGAATTTGGGTCTATATCCGCAAAAACCGCGCCGTTTTGTAATCTTTTTTCGGTATTTTGCATGCCGCCTACGGAAGAGCCTATAAAAAGCGCGCAATTTGTCGTATTTATGCCGCTTTGTTTGATAGCTTTTTCTGTCTGTGCCAAAAGCAGCTTTTTAAAAGAGTTGGGAGAGTTTATCTTTCCAATGACGGCTTTTGAGTTGGGCAAAAAATCTTCATACATTCTAATGCCGCTTTTTTGCTCCAATATATTCCGCCACAATTCGCACTCATTTAATCCCGCACATGAGAGAGCGTCAAAATAATTTATAAAAACTCTATTTTTGGGCATTAATGAAATTTAAAAGCGCAGATATTGAGCTGAAAATCTCTTGATAGTTTTCGTTCCTGCCTATTTTAACGCCATATTCGCGTTCTATTGTCAATACAAGCTCTATAGAATCAACAGAATCAAGCCCAAGCCCATCCGAACCGAAAAGAGGCATATCGTCCCTAATATCGTCTATACCGATATCTTCCAGCTTCAAGCTTTTTATTATAAGCGCCTTTAAATTTTCACTTGTTACCATTATTTTCCTTTATTTTTTTACATATAATCAACGAGTGTCCGAAACCTAAATTGTCATGCACACATTCAATTTCTAATGATGATTTTTCTATTAGGTTTTTCAAATTATCCCATTTGAACATTCTGCTTTTACCATTTGCAATTGCCGTAAAATACGGTGATGTATTAATAATACAAAAAGCCGAAGTTTCAAGGCGCTGCCTGTCCCAAATCGGCTCCAGTATACAAACCCTCGAATCATACTCAAGGCTTTCATAAACTTTTGTGAGTATTTTAAGTATGTCTTCCTCCGAAAAACAATCCAAAAATTGACTCATCCAGACGATATTATATCCTCTGGGCAATGGCAAAGAGCTTAAAATATCAATAGCAAAAGTCGTTATTTGTTTTTGCAAAAGCGCCTTTTTTATGTTTATTTGCGCAGACTCAATCTGTTCAGGTAAATCCGCTACGCAGATAGTGGAATCTTTTAGCGTTTTTGCGCAAAGAAGTGAAAATTTGCCCGTATTGCCGCCGATGTCAAGCACGGTTTTGTGGTTAAGCGTTTTTAAAATTTTCAAAGCCGCTTCAAATGCCCCATCCGAATAAAAATGATCAAATGCAAACCACGACTCTTTTACTTTTGAAGGCAATTTTGATAAAGCGGGATAAATAGTCTGCCAATCGCCGAAATATTTTAATCCCGCAGGCTTTCCCTGCTCCATCGCTTCGTCCAAATGGTACATTCCAAGATAATTTACATAATGGTTAAAATCAAAATTGGAGACAGTCATGGGGTCGTTTTGCAAAAAATAACCGACTTTGCTTAAAAAATAACGGTCATTTTTTAATTCAACTATATCGGCGCTTAAAGCGCTTTCTAACAACAAACTTATAGAATATACGCTTTTTTGGCTCTCTTGGCAAATCTCTTCATGGCTTAGTCCCGATTTGTCGTTTTCATATAAAAGTTTTAATATCCCCCACTCTTTCAAAACTCTTACACATTGGAAAATAATCGGCGCAAAAGCGATTTTTTGAGCTTCATGTTGAGCGTCTAAAGCGCTCTTTTCTTTTGGTTTAAAGTTAAAATACAAATGAATCCTTTTACGCTTATGTGAAAATTTAACTATAAAATGTTAAATTGTGCATTGTAAAATAAATTAGCTGAAATTATCTTGTTTTGAGTATTTTTTATGGTAACATTACCGTTTTATTTTTATATTTGGATTTTTTATGGATAGATACCGCGCGGCAGTTGTGATACCTACTCTAAATAACGATACCGTATTCAATATTGTAAAAGCTGTGCGGCAGTTGGGATATGAAGTTATTGTTGTGGACGACGGTTCGCATGTAAGCATTAAAGATGTTTTGAAATGCGATGAAAAAACCCATGTTGTAACGCATGAGCGCAATTTCGGCAAAGGCGCGGCTCTTATCAGCGGCTGTAGAAAAACAAAAGAGCTTGGATATTCGTATTTCGTCAGTATGGATGCGGACGGGCAGCATTTGCCATGCGAGATTTATAAGCTTGCAGATGCCGTAAATGATGGAGATGAAACCATAGTTATAGGTTCAAGAGATTTTAATACGGATAATGTGCCGCAAGGCTCTAAAATAGGGCGTTTGATAAGTAATTTTTGGGCATCGCTGGATACAGGCTGTAAAATTACCGATTCGCTTTCGGGCTTCAGGCTCTACCCTGTTTCTATTTTGCAGCTGCCTACATATACGATAAAGTTTGATTATGAAATGGAGGTTTTGGTACGGCATGCGTGGTTAAAGCGGAAAATAGTAGAAGCAAGCGTGGAGTGTTACTATCCGAAAGCCGAAGAGAGAATAAGCCACTTTAAAAAATGGCGCGATACCATGTCTATTATCTGGGTGCATATAAGGCTTTTGCCTTTGAGGATTTTGCTGCTGAAAGGATTTATTTAAGTGCATACGAAACAAAGAGGCAGCGGCTGGAGTATTCGTTTGGCATTATGGATTTATAGTCATTTCGGATATATGTCGTTTTTCATTTTGCTTTATCCCATAACATTTATCTATTATTTGAAAGCTTCCAATACAAGATGCGCGTTGAAGCTATACTATAAAAAAATAGGCATAAAATATATGCAATGGCGCTACTTTGAGCATTTAAGAAAATTTGCCGTTGTTATGACAGACAGATTTATCACAAAATGCGATACTTCTGCATATAAACTGATAGTAGATAGAGATGAGATAGCAAAAGAGCTGAGGAACGGCGGCGTTATACTCTTTTCACATTTTGGCGGATGGTCTATTACGCCAAGCCTTTTAAGGATAGATAATTTAAGGGTAAATATTGTCATGCAAGAGGTGATAAAAGAAGATATAAAAGTTATAGAAGAGAGACTTAGAGAGGGTCAAAAGACAAATATCCATATACTTGATTTGGCGCATGTGTCAAAACTTGAAGCTTCCATAAAAATAGCCGAAGCTTTGATGGAAAAAGAGGTAGTATCTATGATGGGCGACAGGGCAAACAATCCAAAACATACAATAAGCGTGGATTTTTTCGGCTCTTTGGCTGAATTTAACAAAACACCGTTTGAAATCGCTCAAAAAGCGCAAGTTCCATTGATAGCGTTTTTTATTACTTACATAAAAAAACAGACTTATAAATTAGAGTATATAAAAATAAAATTGAGTACAAATATCGAAAATATGGTCAAAGAGTATGCCCAAACCTATGAAAAAGTTATCCTTGCCGCCCCAGACCAATGGTTTAACTTATACGATTTTTGGAAAGACGAAGAGGGTCATTGACCCTCTCTATAAGTTAAAAACCGCCTAGATCAAGCTGAATAGTGTTATCCAGATTTCTTACCCAGCTGTTGTAGTTTTTGTGGATATTGATGCCGTCGTAATTGAGATTTTGGCTATTTTTATAGACAATATTGTAAGATGAGCCGGTATAGCTAATCTCAACAAGAGCCATGTGGTTTCTCGCATTAAGAGTAGCCGATATCAAGCCGTCTTTGACTTTTCTCATTACCCATCCGCGTTGAGCGCCTGCCTGCAAAATAGCTTTTTCAACTTGAGCTTGAGTTAGTTTCCTGCCGTCAAAGCTTTGAGCCTGTGCCCCTTGCACATTGTACAAAGGCTGTTGTGTAGCTGAGCAGCCCGCGTAAAACAGACCGCCGACTATAATCAAAGAAGCCAAAAAGAGTTTTTTAGCCATTTTTTATCCTTTTAAAAAAATTTTCTGAGATTTTAGCATAAAAAAACTGAAATTGTATAATTTAATTAATGTTTACGAAAGAGTAGCCGCCTCTTTTATCATATCCGATGTAAAAAAGCGGCATTTTGGAGTTTGCAAAATGTTCGCATATAACAGCAGCGGAGCAATTTGCCGCAGTTTTAGCAGTATCGCTTCGGCAAACTTGCGCCGTCTTTTGAAGCTCCTCTAACTCATGTTGTGGAAAATTCGGCGAAACGCAAACTTGTTCCGTTTTAAACCGCTTGATAAATTTTAATGTTTCATTAAAATTGCCGAAAAATTTCACACAGTCTCTCTCGTCATACTCATAACTTATCCATGCAGAAAATTCGTACGCTTCATTATCTATCTTGCATGAGCGCGCAACAGACTCGCACCAGACATCGCAAACACCCACAAGCGCATTTTTTATTCGTTTTTGTTTTAAATCAATAAGCGCGAGGCTAAGAGCATTTTCAAATGCGAATTGCGAGTGTGCGATACTGATGGCGGCAGTTTGTATATTTAAATATTGCAGCAAAAAAAATAGCGGCGTACTGCTTAGAGTATTGATAAATGCAAACGGCATTGGAAATTGATTTTGAAATATATTATCCTGAGAGTTTTTGACGCTTTCAATACTGCCATTTGAGGTGCCGAAATAGAGTGAAAACTCTTGCAAATTGTACTGCTTTAAACAAGATAGCGCGCCAGCCAACACAGCATGCGAAAATCTATCCGCACGCCTGAATTTGGCTTGCGTCAAACTATTTAATGTCTCTTCCCATCCGCATAGTCCTGCTTTTGGCGAAAATGATAAAAATGATGACGAAAGTATCAATTTTCACCTCTTTTAATCAAAAAAGCCGCGCTGTTTCCGCCGAAAGCAAGATAGTTAAACAGTACATATCTGCCTTTCCACGCACTTTTTTGCGTTGTGGGAATTATGTCAAATTTCTCATCTTTTGTCTCAAATCCAAGACTTTTAGGAACAAAACCGTTATCCAAAGCGCCGAGCAGCAAAGCAAGTTCGCATACGCCGCAAGCGCCCAAAGTATGCCCTATATAGCCTTTGAGTGCAACGCATAACGGGATAGATTTGCCGAAAACTTTACAAATGGCGTTGTTTTCGGATATATCGTTACTGTCGCTGGCTGTGGCATGAAGCTTTATCAAGTCAATTTGCGAAGTTTTTACTTCCGCGCTGTAAAGCGTTTTTTCTATAATGTTTTGAAGTATTTTGCCGTCTGCTGATGGAGTTGTAACATTTGAAATATCGTTTAAAATCTCGCCGTCCGCAAACTCCCACAAATTCTCCTGCGATGACAAAAGCACAAAACCGCATGCTTCGCCCAAAACGATACCGCTTCTATTTTTGTCAAACGGTTTTATCCCATTTTTGCTTATTAATCCGAGCGACATAAAACCGCATAAACTCAACATATTCTGCACCTCAACACCTATTACCAAAGCATTATTAATTATGCCTTCTTTTATCATTCTTGCAGCGTATATAAGGGCGTTTGCGCTTGAGGTGCAGGCGGTATTGAAAATGTAATAGCATGGCTTTATCCCAAGTTTTTCGCATATTTCATGCGTTCCTAGATCATAGCCCAAATATTTTATGCCCTCTTCAATGTAGTTTTGTTCATTTAAATGTGTGCCGAGAGAGGACGAACCAATAAAAAGAGTCGTATTTTCGGGCAACTTGCCTATGCCTTTTATCAATCCGTCAATATCGCCCTTTGATTTATAATATAAAACATTCCCTTCATATGCATGCGTAAATTCTGTGGGAGGAGTTAAATTTTCATCGCCCAAAGCGCGTACATGAGAGGGCAAATCCGCCCCCAAAGCGCTGCAAATACCGTATCGTTCTATATATATACGCCTCAATTGTTCTCTTCGGATATAAAATTTGCCAGCGTGTTTATATTGGCTAATGCCCTCATTGCCTCTTTGCTGTCGTTAAGCTTTTTGTTGTATTTGTGGTGAATGGCAACAGATATTTGAAGCGCGTCAAGAGAATCCAAATTAAGTATGCTTTCTCCTCCGAACAACGGTTCGTTATCCTGTATGTCGCGCGGATCATACTCTTTGCCGCTCTCTTTTATGATAAGCTCTTTTAATTCTAATTTTAGAGCCGCTAAATCAATCATCGCTGTTCCTTGTAAAAATAAAGAGCGATATTATAAACATAATTATTCCAAAAAGCAATAAAAACAGCAAGTCTTGTGCGATTTTGTCAATTCCGGCTTTATATAAAAACAGTTGTATAAATGCGTCAAATCCCCATGACATCGGCGAAATAACGCTTATTTGCTGCATTAAAGGCGGCATAATATATTTAGGCACCATGATGCCGCCTATTGCGCCTAAGAGTATGTTGCTAATGCCGCCCGTGATTACCGCTTGAGCTGTACTTTTGCAAATTACGGCTATAAACAGCGCAAAACCGATAGCGGCAAATGAAAGCGCGTATAAAACCGCCAAAAGAGGCAAAATATCTCCTATATGCAATCCCTCAAGCCCAAGAAACGGGACGATATATACCCCCACAAACAGCAATAATATGCCTTGAAATAGATTGATGATATTATACACAAGCGTTTTTGCCGCGAAAAATAAAAAAGTATTTAATCCCATGCTTTTTAATCTTCTGTATGTGCCTTGCCTTTTTTCCACGATAAAAACGGTAGAAAACGGTATCAGTACAAAAAACATGGCGAATACTATCCATGAAGGCACGCTCTGCTCTACGCTGTTTGGTATTTTGCGGCTTGAAGTGTGAGACTCTATAAACGGCTTTTGGAGATTTGTTACGAATATGGGCATGTATTTGCTCTCAGCGGTAAAAAGCATAATTATTCTCTCTTTTAAAAGCGCTTCAAAAAGCTGTATAGCGCCGTTGTTTAGAGTAGGAATATAATCTATGCGCGCCCGCAAATCACTATCTATGTCATTTTGAAAACTCTCAAAAAATCCGCTTGGGATAAATAGCGTTATATCACTTTTGAAACTCTTGTCGTTCGTTTTTCGGCAGGAGAAATTTTGAAGGTTTTCCATCATTTTTTCAAAATTTTTCACAATCTCTTCGGGATTGTTATCGTCCGCATAATAGACGCATTTTATATTTGAAGCGCTGTTCGCATCTTTTAAAGCATAAGACATGATGAGTATGAAAATTGACGGCAGTAAAAACAGAGCCAAAAGCGCGTGCAAATCCCTGAAAACTATGAAAAACTCTTTTTTTAAAAGCGCGGTAAAAATTCGCATCATCTTATATCTTTATTTGTTAAGCTTAAAAATAGCGTTTGCGCCGACACGGGCGAAAGCGATACGGATTTGAGTTCCATGCCGCGCTTTTTCGCGAATTCCAATAAATTTGAAAGAGTTTGCTCATTTGCCGCACCGCTTTGCAAAAAACCGCCGCATTCGGTAAAGGGCATGAATTCGTTTAGCGTTTTAACGCTTGTTTTATCATGTTCTTTTAACTCCAATACCAAAACTCTATCCTGTCTGCCGTTTTTAAAAGCCGCCAATATCCTGCCCTCGTCTATAACGGCTATTTCGTCCGCCAAAAAATCAACTTCGTTCATGTAGTGTGAAGTATATACGATAAGCCTCTCATGAGAGAGGCTTTTTATGGAATTCAGTATAAATTCTCTGGTTTTCGGATCAATGCCGACTGTGGGTTCGTCCAAAAAAAGAATTTTCGGGTCGTTTAAAAGCCCTATGGCAAGATTTAATCTTCTTTTTAAGCCGCCTGAAAGATTTGCGGCGCGTTTTTCCAAATATCCTTCCAAAGCGCAGATATTAAGCGCAAAATCAACCATTTCTTTGCGTTTTTTCGAAGAGAGAGTATTGATTTGCGAAAAAAAATCCACATTTTCCTTAACGCTTAAAGTCGGATAAAATGCAAACTCCTGCGGCGTTAAAGAACAGAGCGAAGCGTCTTTTTTTAGAGCTTCAAAATATGGCGTTTCATTATAAAATATCTCTCCACTATCTGCTTTTATAATGCCGCAAAGAATGGACATAAGCGTAGTTTTACCGGCGCCGTTTATGCCTAAAAGCGCAAAAATTCCGCTGTCGGGAAGTTTCAATGAAACGCTCCGTAATGCCGCAAAAGAGCCGTAATTTTTGCTGATATTTTTTATATGTAACATAGTTCGCCGATATTTGAGTTAAAACGGCGCATTTTATCAGAAAATAAGTAATTTTTCAATAACATAATTACTTTTAAAAAATAAGGATTGTAGGCTATGCCACACAAAAAGGTTTTGGTCGTACACTATTCGCAAAGCGGACAGCTTGATGATGCGATAAAATACTGCATTTCTCCTCTTTTAAGCGACAAAAGCGTATCCGTTACGGATTTGAGTTTGAAACCGCGCGCGCCGTTTCCTTTTCCATGGGATATTTTGGACTTTTTAAGCGTTTTTCCCGAAAGCGTTTATTGCGATAAAATACCGCTTGAACCGTTCGGCATAGATAAAAACGAAGAGTTTGATTTAATTATTTTGGCTTATCAAGTCTGGTTTTTATCCCCTTCGCTTCCGATGTCAAGTTTTTTACATAGCATGGAAGCAAAAGCATGGATAGAGGGCAAAAGCGTTATAACCTTTATCGCATGCCGTAACATGTGGCTTACCGCGCAGGAAAAAATGAAACGCCTTATAGCGCAAAACGGCGGAATTTTATGCGATAATATAGCGTTAATAGACGGCGGAAATTCGCTTGAAACATTTATAACAACTCCAAGATGGCTGCTTACAGGCAAAAAAGAGAAGTTTTGGTTTTTTTCAAGCGCAGGTATTAAAAAAAGCGATATGGAAAAGAGCGCAAGATTCGGACGGGCTATAAGCAGCGCTTTGAAAAATAACCTTGAAAAGAGCAAAAAGCCGCTGCTTCAAGGGCTTGGCGCCGTCAATGTAAATGAAAAACTTATCATGAGCGAAAAGATAGGACATAGAAGTTTTCTGATATGGGGAAAATTTTTGAGAAAAATCGGGCAGCCGAAAAGCAAAATAAGGCGCGTTTTTCTTTGCATTTATCTGCTTTTTTTGGTATTGATGATAATAACTGTCGTACCTTTTACCCTTCTTTTTAGGATACTTTTTTATCCGCTGATGATTAAAAAACTAAAAAAACAGAAAGCATACTATGAAGAACCTTCCGGTTCTAAAATTTTTAAGGAAAATAATGAATGAAGTTTTTATAAATTACCTAAGCGCAGTGATGCCCAACGAGCCTGTAAATAATGATGAAATGGAAGAGGTTTTAGGATTTATAGGCGGTATGCGTTCCCGTGCAAGAAAGATAGTGTTGAAAAGCAATGGTATAAAAAGCAGGCATTATGTTTTTAAAGACGGTAAATTGCTTTTCACAAATGCAAAACTTGCGGCTTTGGCGGTAGAGGAGCTTGGAGCGAAAGGCGCAGACCTTGAAAATTTGGAGCTTTTGGCGTGCGGTACGAGCCTGCCTGACCAAACTATGCCGAACCACGCTTTAATGGTGCATGGGGAATTGAAAGCCAAGCCTATGGAGGCAGTTTCGACGGCAGGGATTTGCGTAAGCGGTATTATGGCATTGAAATACGCTTATATGTCCGTAGCTTTGGGATTGACGCGAAACGCTGTTGCGGTGGGCAGCGAAACGGCTTCACAGCTTTTGCGCAAAGAAAATTTTGAAGCCGAAAGCGCTTTCAAGCTTGAAGCGCTTGAAAAAAACCCCGAGATATCGTTTGAAAAAGACTTTCTACGATGGATGCTTTCCGATGGAGCAGGCGCATTGTGGCTCTCTTCAAGACCAAACGAAAGCGGCGTATCTTTTAAAATCAATTGGATAGAGCAAGTCTCGTACGCGGGAGAGATGCCTGTTTGCATGTACGCAGGCGCGCATATAGACGATGAGGGCAGATTTAACGGGTATCTTACATATTCGCAGGACGAGAGGCAAAAACTCTCAATTTTCAGCATCAAACAAGATGTGAGACTGTTAAATGAGAATATAGTCGAATATACTGTTATAAAGCCTGTTAGAGAAATTGTAAAAAAAAGAGCGTTAAGCGCAAACGATATAGACTATTTTTTACCGCATTACTCATCGCATTATTTTAAAGATAAAACTTATGAAGGATTGAAAAAAGCGGGATTTGAGATAGGCTATGATAAGTGGTTTACCAATCTTTATGAGAAAGGCAACACAGGCGCGGCATCGTTTTATATTATTTTAGAAGAATTTGCGAGAATAAAACCTCTTAAAAGCGGCAGCAAAATACTCTGTTTTATACCTGAAAGCGGCAGATTTTCAACGGCGTTTGTTCTGCTTGAAGCGGTCGTAAAACAGTGATAATATCTCTTGAAATCCAATCTTTTCATTCGCTTTTTGATGCTGAAAAGATAGAGGATTTGAGGGAAAAAGAGCTTGTGCCCAACATGATAGTGCGCCGCCGTTTGACAAGAAACGCTAAAATGCTTATTTATCTGGCGCACATGCTTAAAGTTAAAAATCAAAGAATAATTTACGGCAGCAGTTACGGCGAACTGCGGGAGAGCATATCCATATTAAAAAGCGTATTTGCCAAATCTCCGCCGAGTCCTACGGATTTTCAAAATTCTGTTTATAATGCGCCTGCGTCATATCTTTCAATTTTAAATGACAATACTTCGGAAATCATGAGCGTATCCAATGGCGGCAAAACAGGCGATAATGTTTTAAAGACAGCCGCCGTAAAAGCAATGGACAAAGACATCATATTTTGCGCCGTGTGCGAGAGCTTCGGCATTGACGAACTTCGTGCGTTAAACGGCTGCGGTGCGGCTTTTGAGAGCGCGGTCGGGTTAATGGTAAAATCAAGCGATAAAAAACCCGATATATTGTATGAAAACTTGAAACCTCTGCCCAATTTTGTTTCAAGCATAGCAAAACTTATGAGCCTTTGCAAATATTTAAATGCAAACCCAACGGCGATAGTGGGCGTAGAGTGTTAAAGCTTCCTCACAAGCCGCCGATACTTTTTGTCAAAGAAGTTTTGAATAAAGGCGAAAATTGGGCTGTCGTGTCGGTGGAATTTCCAAAACCGCCCACGATCGGCATGATAATGGAAGCCGCCGCTCAAAGCAGCGCGGCTTTAAGCGAAAACGAAAACGAGGGTTATCTGCTCTCCTGCACAAATCTTGTCTTGCATAAAAAACCTGCAGGGACAAAATTTAACATACATGTAAAAAACAGTTTGCCAAATTCCGCATTAAGCGAAATCTATTTTGAAACAAAAGAACAAAATATTTTAATCTCAAGCGGCGTTATTTTGGTTATGTTAAAAAAATAAGTTTCTTTACGGGTTAATTTAATTAAAATAGAATTTTTTTAATTACATGGTAGTACAATACTTCAAGTATAAAATTAGTTAATCAAGGAGAGGATATGAGAGTAATCAAAGCGCAGGATATTACCGATGCGGTTGCTAAACTTTGTATTGAGGCGTGCAGAATTGTAACGCCTGACATGTATAAAGCTTTTAAACAGGCGCAAAAAGATGAAAAATCGCCTCTTGGACGCGACATTCTGGGCAAAATCATAGAAAATGCCGATATCGCGAAAAAAGATGAAACGCCTATCTGTCAAGATACGGGCATGACAGTCGTATTTGTTGAATACGGGCAGGACATAAGAATAGAGGGCGGTTATCTGGAAGACGCTATCAACGAAGGCGTTGCGAAAGGCTATACGGAGGGGTATTTGAGAAAATCCGTAGTCGCCGAGCCGATATTCAATAGAAAAAATACGCTCAACAATACGCCCGCTGTTATCAATGCGCGAATTGTCAAAGGCGATAAACTCAAAATCAAAGTCGCCCCGAAAGGCTTTGGCAGCGAAAATAAGAGCGTTTTAAAAATGCTCGTTCCTGCGGACGGTTTGGAAGGCATAAAAAAAGTTTTCTTGGAAGCTGTAAAACTTGCGGGTCCCAATGCCTGTCCCCCGATGGTCATCGGCGTGGGCATAGGCGGCACTATGGATAAAGCCGCGCTTTTAGCCAAACAGGCGGCTGTGCGCTCCGTTGATTCGCACAATGAACATGCGGATTACGCAAAACTTGAAGAGGAACTTTTGGAGCTTGCCAATAAAACAGGCGTTGGTCCGCAGGGTTTGGGCGGCACGACAACAGCCGTCAAAGTCAATGTAGAGTGGTATCCTACTCATATAGCGGGACTTCCTGTCGCCGTTAACGTAAATTGTCATGCGGCGCGGCATGCAGATATTACGCTTTAAGGAGTTACAATGTCGGAAACTATAAAAATAAAAGCGCCGTTTGGCAAAGATGTCGCTAAAAAACTCAAAGCAGGCGATAATGTTTTAATCTCAGGTACGATAATAGCGGCGCGCGATGCCGCTCATAAGGTTTTAACCGAAGCTTTGGCGCGCGGCGAGAAACTACCCGTTGAACTTGCGGGAGAAACTATCTATTATCTGGGACCAAGCCCCGCAAAACCGGGTCAGGTTATAGGCGCGGCGGGACCAACAACAAGCGGCAGAATGGATAAATACACGCCGAGCATTTTGGAACTTGGCGTAAGCGGTATGATAGGCAAAGGTTACCGCTCAAAAGCCGTTATTGACTCTATCATAAAAAACGGCGCGGTTTACATGGTGGCTATCGGGGGCGCCGGCGCGCTTATATCGCAGACGATTAAAAAGTATGAAGTTTTGGCATATCCCGAGCTTGGACCCGAGGCTGTCGCAAGGCTTACTGTGGAAGATTTTCCCGCGATAGTAGCGATAGACAGCGAGGGCAATAATTTTTATGAGACGGGACAAAAGCCGTATATCGAGGTTTAAGCCGTTTGCGTGCAGGCGCGGCTAAATAAGCGGAAGTTTTATCTATTGCCTGGTAGAACTTCCGAAAAATTTTTCAAACAGGCTTGATTTTTTATTTTCGGATTTGCCGCTTAGCATTTTTTGTACGCACTCTTTATATGCTCTGTCTTCATGGAGTATGTGATGCGTGAGCCAAATTTGAAGTTCCGCCATAAGCTGTCCTGCTATATCATGCCCTTCATTGAAGGCGATTTTGTATCTGCCGATATTTGAGACAAAAGTTTCATGAATGTTTTTATGATGCATGAACTGCGGATAATCGGCTTCTTCCATTAATTTTTCTTCAAAAGAAAAGTGCGAAACGATATAATCAGTTATATGAAAAAGCGTATTTTTGACAATGTTTTTATCGTTTAATATAATTGCCTCATGCAGTTCGTTGATGTATTCAACTATCTTTTTGTGCTGATTGTCTATATCCTCTATACCGATATTGTAAGAATCTTCCCAATTCCAATATGCCATAAGCTCCTCCTTGTAAAAAATAATTTGCGTAATAATACCATTTTAATTTAAAAAGCATAAAATCAAAAGGCATACCCGCATTTTAGGTAAATTGTGAAAATTAAAGATTGATTGTAGTGCAAGAAACGAGCAAAAATCTAATAAAACAGCCTGTAAGCGCCGCTGATTTAACAAAAACGCCTTTGCCGCGCCCGCAAAATATAGCGAAGTTATGTTAAAAACAGTTCGCGTCTTTTTTAAAACCCAAATATTGACATGAATTTATTTTTGCCCTCAACTGCTCTTTTGTAGTTTTCGCATCCGTCTTGATCATTTGAATTGCATGTTTTTTTGTAGAGTTCAAGGGCTCTGTTTTTATCTTTTGCCGCGCCCTTGCCAAATTCATACATGAGTCCCAAAGCAACGCAGCTTTTAGTAAATCCGCCCTCGCATGCCTTCTTGTAAAATTCTACGGCTTTGGAGTAATCTCGTTTTACTCCGTAGCCGTTTTTATACAAAGAGCCTAAAACATTGCAGTTGCTGGCGTTTCCGTCCTCGCATGAGCGTTTTAAAATCTCAATGCCTTTTTCAACATCGCCGCTTTTAAAAGCTTCAATTGCTTCGTCATTAGCCAAAACAGCCGCAGCAAACACAAAAACGGCGCTCAAAACAGCGAAAAATTTTTAAAGCAAAATCAAAAATGACGCACAAACTTAAATAATTGAAAGAATATGTCCTGCCGCAATAATAAAAAGATAAAAAGCGAGAATAAAATTTGGGAAAATATTCCGCTTTCCATTTTTGTCGGCGCTGAAAAGTCCGCTGAATACAAGATATAAAATTGCGCAGATTGATACTACATATAATACGCTCAGCATTTTTTCGGCGTTCAAAAAAATCGGGGAGCGTTTAACTCCCCGCGAAGATTATCCAACACGAGTTCGAATCTCGTATTGGTCGCGCCGCTTGGCAATATCAGTGAAGTTCTCTCCAAACTCCCTCTTTCCACATGTAGGCAAAAAATGCCAATATCGCGAAAAATATAATCATGCCGATACCAACGGCAGTTCTTTCGTCTTTTTTGCTGTCGCCGACTTCTTCAAGATAACTTATGACCTGCTCCGTGCGCTCTTTTGTAAGTCCTACGCGCGGCATTGCCGTGCCGTCAAGCTTCTTTTGAGGGTCATTTATGAAAGACTCAAGATAATCAGCCAAACGCGAGCGAATCATAATAGACAAATCGGGCGGATTTGAACCCATGTAGCCCTTTAAAGCGCTCTTTTCCGTAGGCGAATAGAGTGCGTCATATCTTGCGTCATGGCAGCGCAGACAAGCAGTCTCAAAAGCTTCTTTACCGCTTACATTCTGTGGAGCTACAGAGCGCAAATATGCGATTATATCGGCGGTTTCCTGATTCACATCTTCTCCGAAACCAAAAAATGGAGTCATGGGAAGCGGATTTTCATCATTAAATTTTTTGGATACTTTTAAAGCCTGCGTCGGATTGATGATAAGCGCGGCGAGAAATTTTTTGTCATAAACGGTTCCCGCGAGGCTGAGGTCGGGAACGGCTACTCCGTAACTTTCAGACGCCATTGCCGCATCAAACGGACTTTCAAAACCCTGAGACGATAATCCATGGCAAGCCGTGCATGCCGCGAAAAGTTCCGCGCCGTTTTCGGCGTTTCCTTCAAGCGCGGCTATCGCGTTTGCCTGCATCCAAAGCTCCTGATATGCATTCAAGTCGTTTTCTCTTACTTCAAGCTCTTGGCGCGCGCTTTCAACGGCTTTTGCAAGATTTTCATCGTCTGTCTTTTTTGCAAGTTTATCTTCGGCTTTTGCAAGCGCGGCTTTTGCCTCTTCTATCCTTACTTTCGCAAGGTCTGTATCCTCTTGGTCGTAATTAAAATTAGCCGCCGCCGTATGAGGACTCATTTGGCTGTGCGCAAAAGGCTCTATCCCGATGTATGTTATAAGCGTAAAAACTATAAGTACGGCTAAAATTTTTAACTCTCTCATTTTGCGCCTCCGTCTCTTTTTCTCTCAATAATCGTGATAATCGGCAGTATAATAAAAAGAACCAAAAATAGTATAGTCAAGATAAAGCCTGCCGCGTTATTTGAGATAAGGATACTATAGATGTCGTCGCCGGGCGGCAGTTTGCCGTATATGGTAAGAAGTATCAAATCCACGATGAGCGCCCAAAACCATATCTTAAACAGCGGTCTTTTAAAGGCAGGTTTTACGCTTGGGTCGCGGTCTAAAAACGGCAATAGGAAAAATGCGATTTGAGCGAAGCCGAACGCGGCAAGTCCTATATACATCGCGGGAATGCCCGCTATATCAAAATAGAAGCCTCTCAACACTTCGTAGCTCCACAAAAAGTACCATTCGGGGTAAATATGTGCCGGCGTTTTGAGATTGTCCGCAGGGTCAAAATTGATAGGATCCATTGCAAAATTGAAATGAAAGCATACAAGATACGATACCAATATCATAAATACGCTTACTACAAAAAAATCTTTGCATAAAAATGCAGGCCAGAAAGGTATGACTTTGGACTCTTTTTTGCTGCCGTATTTGTATTTGTCGGCTTCTTCATTAAAGTCAAACTCTTCCGCCGTTTGATTATTGACATGAGGAATGCGCAAAGAGTAAAAATGCAGAGCTATGATAGCTATGATAGCGATAGGAAGCAGTACTACATGGAGCATGAAAAATCTTGTCAAAGTAGCGTCCGCAGGGTAAAAATTGCCTCTTATCCATACGACCAAATCATCGCCTATAAGCGGAACGCTCGCAAAAAGCTCGGTGATAACTTTCGCCGCCCAGTAACTCATCTGTCCCCATGGGAGCATATATCCGCTAAACGCTTCCGCCGAAAAACAGACAAATAAAAGCATACCGCTTATCCAGATAATCTCTCTGCCGCTTTTATACGAACCGTAGTATATCGCCACAAACATGTGTATATATATGATAAGAAATATCAAACTTGCCGCCACCGCATGCAGATGCCTCCACAGCCAGCCGTATGAAACTTCCTGCATAATCGTCAGATTTACGCTGTCAAATGCCAATTTAATATCGGGCTTGTAATACATGAGTAAAAACAGCCCTGATATAAAAAGTACCGCAAATAGTACTAAAAGCACTACGCCCATAGCCCAAAGAAAGTTGATATTTTTGGGTATCCAATACTCCGTCATCAAAACTTTCATTAAAGGCTTTACCGCCAGCCGCTGGTCAAGCCAATCTATAAAACCTGTCGCTTTTCTAATATGTGCCATTGCCAGCCTCCTTATGCTTTGAGCGCGAGTTGTTTATACTCGGGACCCTCTTCGCCGAGTACCAAAGTCGAACCTTCTATCTTGAAAGGCGGGATACTTAGCGGTTTTGGAGGCGGAGCCACTACTACAAGTCCATCGGCGTCAAATACGCCGCCGTGGCATGCGCAGTGAAACTGTTGTTTGGATTCTTTCCATTCGGGGATACACCCAAGGTGCGTACAGAGTTGTACCACTACCGTGTAGTTTGTATCGTCCACTACCACGTCTCTATTTTCATTTTTTTTCATTTCAGCCGTTTTTTTTAAAATAAAAACGGGCAGACCGCGCCACTCTATAGTGCGGCTTTCACCGTCTTTCAACGGCGAAAGATCTACGGTCAAAAAACCAGCAGCTTCTACGCTTGGCAGCGGATCCCAACTCTTTTTCATCGCTCCAAGAGACAAAACGCCTCCCAAAGCCGCGAATCCGCCAAGCGCATAGCCGAAGAATTTTCTTCGTCCTTCTTCGTGCGCCATACTTACTCCCTTATCAAAATATTAAACTTTTGATTTTAGCGCGATTTTCATTAAATATATTTGATTTTAAGCCCGCCGCCGCAATTTTCTATTAAAAAGATATAATTATGTAATGAAAAAAACAGCAATTAAAACGCTTATCCACGCCGCGCTTACCGCAGAAGCGAAGCCGATAATCGGCTATTTCCGCCTCGCATGCATAAACAAAATACCGTTTAATATCTACGCAAACGACAATATCGCGCTCGTAGTCTCAGGCATCGGCGCACAAAAAACAAAAAAGGCTTTGGCGTTTGCATTTACGCTTTTTTCGCCTCGGCGCGCGATAAATATCGGCATGGCGGGCTGTATTGATAAAAATATAAAAACAGGTTCTCTATTTTGCGCTACGCATGAAAATCTTTCCATTCCTTACGCTTCGCTTAGTTCGCATGAAAAGGGCGTTGAAAGCGGCATTGGTATCAATTCGCTTCTTGCCGACATGGAGGGCGAAGCGTTTTTAAATGCAGTCCCGCAAAGCATGGAAAAATATATATTTAAAGTCGTTTCAGACCATCTTGATACAACCGTGCCGACAAAAGCCAAAACAAGCGCGCTGATACAAAAAACGCTTGCCTCATGGAGCGTTTATGTTTGAGTCAAAATTTGATAAAGCGTGCGAACAAAGCCCGTTTTTAAGCCTGCATGCAAAAACGCGGGAGTTTATCAGACAAAAGGCGGATTTTTACTCTTTCAGTTTTTCTCAAATAAGACAGCTTATAAGCGCGGCTGTTGATTTGCAAATGTGGGACTTGGATATAAAAGAGTTGTGGAATGAAGACAAAAAAGCTTTTAAAAAATTTTTTGAAAAATATGAACAGATAAGAAATACTCCGAAAAAATATCTCCCGCAAAAAATCCATGCGCAAAACAGAGCAATAGAGTTTTTAAATATAGATAAAAGCGTTGTGGGTTTTGGCAGATGTCCTGTTGCCTCGCCAAAGACCAGATGCTGTAATCTCTTGACGCTTGATGCTGCGGAGGGGTGCGCTTACGGCTGTTCTTACTGTTCCATACAGACTTTTTACGGCGGCAAAATATCGCTAAATACGAACTTCGCGCAAAAACTCTCATGTATTGGGCTTGATAAAAACGAGATTTATCATATAGGCACGGGGCAGTCTTCGGATTCTTTGATGCTTGGCAGTAAAGGTGGCATTTTGGATGCGCTGATAAATTTTGCACGCGAAAATCCGAATGTAATTTTGGAATTTAAAACCAAAAGCGCCAATATAAAATATCTGTTAAAAACCGAACTGCCGCCAAATATCATTTGCACATTTTCGCTAAATCCGCAAGCGGTCATAGATAATGAAGAGCATTTCACCGCGAGTTTAAAACAGCGCATGCAAGCCGCGTTAAAGCTTTCGCAAAAAGGTGTTTTGGTTGGATTTCATTTTCACCCGATGATATATTTTGAAGGCTGGCAAAAAGAGTATGAAGCCATTGCCCGCGAACTTACGCAAAGATTTAAGCCCGAAAATACCGCGCTTGTCTCCATGGGAACGCTCACTTTTATAAAGCCTGTTTTAAGGCAAATCAGAACAAAAGCGGATAAAAGCCGTATTTTGCAAATGCCGCTTACAGAGGCTAACGGCAAATTTTCCTATCCGCTTGAGGTAAAAAAGCAAATGTTCGGCGCGCTTTACAAAGCTTTTGAGGCATGGCACAAAGATGTGTTTTTCTATCTTTGCATGGAAGATGCGAGTTTGTGGGAAAGCGTTTTTGGATTTGAATATGAAAACAATAACGCATTTGAAAACGCGATGAAAAACGCCTACATGAGTAAAATAAACAAGTTATGCACGATAAAAACCGATAAAAAAACTCAAAAATCCGTCAATTGATTTTCAGTCAAAAACCGCAAATTTTCCATAAAATTGAGTAATCAGATACAAAAACTCTTGTTTTTTAAGTCGTATTTAATAGTATTGATTATAGAATACAAAATATATATTCAATTATATTGATAGATTAACTAAGGATTAAATTTTTTGACCGCTTTGTAAAAAGGCGGCGGATTTAATATTTTGGTTTTTATTTGTAGTTGCATATAAAAGGCGTCCTTAGAGGACATGGAGGAAATTTGATGAGGTCTTAAGACTATAGCGATAAATAGAAGTTGGCACAAGTCTGGCTACAAAAAGGAGTTTTGTCTATCTTCTAAAATTATCAACGCCAATATGTCAAACAATAACGGGAGTATACAGTGAGGAGTATATTTTTATTAATAGTTTTGGCATATGCGCGGCTTTTCACTAACAAGCTTCGCATAGCCAAACAGCACAGGCTTAATTTGCCGCCATTTAATATTTCAGACAAGTTTAACATCCGAAAACGGACTGAAAAATCCGAATTTGCAACAGTCTGGAAAACTTTTAAAAACTGCGGTATAAATTTGATATTTTGGCTGAAAACAGTCTCATACAGCTTGAATATAAATTTTGCCGTTAACCGCTTTAATATGTTTAATCATTTGTCCGTTTTGCTGAAAATTTCTCAAATAACGGCGCGTTTCATATCAAAACCGCTCATCAGTGCGAAACAGATACGTAAAATCACCAATTTATTTTTTTTAATAACGGCGGCGGATGCCGCATTGAATATAAAAAAATTATATGTAATAAATAATTTTAAGGAGGTCTCATGAGTAAAAATTTTTACTTTGGCGCGTTTGGTTAGATTTTGAATGATTCGGATTGCGATTCGGCGGTTTTTCGTGAGGAGCTATTTTATAGTAAATAAATTTTTAAAGGAGAAATTATGAGCAAACAGATTTTTTTTAACGCATTTGAAATGAATTGCGTAGGACATCAATCGCCCGGTCTTTGGGCGCATCCGAGAGACAGGTCATGGCAGTATAAGGATTTGGAGTATTGGACGGATTTGGCTAAGACTTTGGAGAAAGGCTATTTTACGGCGATTTTTATAGCGGATGTCGTCGGCTACTATGACGTATATAACGGAGATGCAAAAGCGGCTGTGAAAAACGGCGTTCAGATTCCCGTAAACGACCCGCTTCAAATCGCAGGTCCGGTAGCGCAGGCAACAAAACATATAGGTATCGGTATCACATCTTCGACTTCATTCGAGCATCCATATACATGGGCGCGCAGAATTGCCACAGCAGACCACTACACAAAAGGGCGCGTAGGTTGGAATATCGTTACTTCCTATCTTGAAAGCGGAGCTAAAAATGTCGGCGACAACGGCTTAAACCGTCATGATAACCGCTATGAAGTAGCCGAAGAGTATCTTGAAGTTATTTACAAACTGCTTGAAGGAAGCTGGGAAGAGGGCGCGGTTTTGCGCGATAGAGAAAAACGCATTTTTGCAGACCCGAATAAAGTCCATGAGATAGGACACAAAGGCAAATACTTTGAAGTCCCGGGTATTGGTCTTACAGAGCCTTCGCCGCAAAGAACGCCTGTTTTGTTTCAGGCGGGATCATCTGAATCCGGTAAAAAATTTGCTTCAAAACATGCGGAACTTGTTTTTGTCTCTACGCCGAGCAAAAAGGTAGTTAAGGAGTATGTTGCCGATGTCAGAAAGCAATCCGCCGAAAACGGACGCGACCCTAAAAAGACGCTTGTTCTGGCGCTTATTACGATTATCGTTGATGAGACGGACGAAAAGGCGAAAGCAAAGCATGAAGAGTATAAAAAATATATTTCATACGAAGGCGCTCTCTCTTTGGCATCAGGATGGAGCGGTATTGATTTTAGCAAATACAAACCTGACGAGCCTATAAGAAAAGAGGATACTAACGCCATTATTTCCGTAGTTGAGCATTTGACAAACGGCGAGAAGGATTGGACGCCGAACGATTTGGCAGGATGGGTCGGTATCGGCGGACTTGGTCCGTTATTTGTAGGTTCGGCAAAAACAGTCGCCGACCAGCTTCAAGAGTGGGTTGAATACACGGATGTAGATGGCTTTAATATAGCTTATGCCCTCTCGCATGAAACAGTTGCCGATGTAGTTAAATATCTTGTTCCCGAACTTCAGCGAAGAGGAGTATATCCGACATCTTACAAAGACGGTACGCTAAGAGAGAAGATTTTCGGACACAAATATCTGCCTGACAATCACCCTGCCGCGCATTACCGCGACATTGAGAAAGTAAAAAAAGAGCAGGCTAAAAAATAGCTTTATAAGGGGGAGTTATGATTGAGATAAAAAATTTGTCAAAAAGCTACATACTGCCGAATAAAAGCGAGGCGCAGATACTAAAAGATATTAGTTTGACTGTGCCTGACCGCTCTATAACGGCGATTGTGGGTCCAAGCGGCGCGGGGAAATCTACGCTTTCCAAGTGCATTAGTCTATTAGAACGCCCCACCAGCGGCTCTGTTTTAGTGAACGGCAAAGACCTTTCCTCTCTTTCGGGAGAGGCTTTGCGTAATGAACGCCGCGCGATAGGGACTATCTTTCAATCATCAGCCCTGCTTCACAGAAAAACGGCGGCGCAGAATATCGCGCTGCCTTTGGAGTATTTTGGCGTTGTCAAATCGGATGTAGAGAAAAGAGTTAAAGAGTTATTAAATGCGGTCGGTTTACTTGATAAAGGCGGATATTATCCGTCTCAGCTCTCCGGCGGACAGCAGCAGCGCATAGGTATAGCCCGCGCGCTTGCGCTTCACCCGCAGGTGCTTTTATCCGATGAGGCGACAAGCGGACTTGACCCGCAGTCGACAGAAACAATTTTAAGTCTTTTAAAAAAGCTGCGCGATGAGTTTGAGTTGTCTATCGTTTTAATTACGCATGAAATGGATGTGGTGCGTAATATCGCGGACTCTATCGCCGCGATAAAAGACGGCAGGATAGTTGAGCAAGGACGGGTTCAAGAGCTTGTTTCAAATCCAAAATCCAATATAGGCAGACAGCTTGTCTCGCTAAGAGTTGCCGAAGCGTTCAATAAACGCCACCTTGTTGCAGAGCTGACTTACAGCGCAAATGTTCCGTCAAATTGGTCGCAGATATTAAGCGAGCGGTTGAAAGCGAATATTCATCTGCTCGGCGCGAATATAGAGCAGATAAGCGGCGGAATTATTTACGGACGCGCGCTTGTGGGGTTTGAGTTTTTGCAGGCGCACAAAGTGGATATCATACATGTCGTCAACGCGTTGAAACATATCGGACTGCATGCGGAGTTCAAAAACAATATTGACTTTGACGAAAACAATGAAAGGGGTACGGCATGAGCGCGACAGTTCTCGGAAACGACACTCCATGGGGGGAAGTGCATACGCTTTTAATACCGGCTTATTTGGAAACATTAACAATGGTAGGCGTTGTTATGGCGCTTGTTATTGTCATCGGCGGCGTAACCGGCATATTGCTGTTCAATACTTCAAATTACGGACTGTTTCCGCATCGGCGGTTTAACGGCGTTTTGAGTTGGTTTGTGAATATCGGGCGCTCTTTACCGTTTTTGGTGTTGATGGCGGCTATTATCCCGTTTACCAAATACATCACAGGAACGACTATAGGTATTCCTGCGGCGGTTGTGCCTATGGTCATAGCGGGAACGCCGTTTTTCGCAAGGCTTGTGGAAAATGCCCTGCGCGACTTGCCGCGCGAAGTAAACGCCGTCGGACTTGTCTCATGCGGTTCGCCGCTGCAGATTATCGTCCATGCCCAGCTTAGCGAAGCGTTCCCGAGCATTATCGCCGCCGTAACGCTCAATACCATTTCAATGATTGAGTATTCGGCTATCGCAGGTACGATAGGCGCGGGAGGTATAGGCTATCTTGCCGTTGTTTACGGCTATCAAAGATTTGACCACAATATCATGATATCAACGATTATCATTTTGATTGTGAGTATTCAAATAGTTCAATGGATAGGCGATTGCCTTGTCCGTAAAACAAGTCATTAATTTTTTTAGGAGTTATATATGTCAAAAAATACAAATTTTCAATTGAAAAAAAACAGAAAGAGTATATGGATTGCTTTGGGTATCATAGCGCTGGCGGCAGTAGTCGGTCTGTTTTTTTACTTTAAATTTCAAAGGTCGGATACAGTCGTTTTTACGGATACTTTGAAAGTCCATCATATGCCTTCTTATGCGGGCGAGGAGAAGATATTGAAATATATCGCCGAATATATCGCGCCGGATTACGGTATCAAAGTGGAGCCTGTCGCGCTGCAAGACGATTTGCAAGCAAACAGGATAGTTGCGGAGGGAGGATTTGCCGCCACTATTCTTCAGCATCAATGGTGGCTAAAACAAGTCGTGGAAGCTAACGGTTTTGAGTTAACGCCTACGGTAGAAGTGTTTCAGTGGAGTTTTGCCATATATTCGGATAAATATAAAAGCATTGACGAGCTGCCTGAGGGCGCGGTGATAGCCATACCAATAGACGGAGCCAATCAAGGACAGGCGCTGTGGCTTTTACAGCGCGAGGGGTTGATTGGTCTGGATAAAAATATAGAGCCGAAAACCGCAAAAATCAAAAATATCGTTGATAATCCGCGCAAATTTAAGTTCAAAGAGCTTGATTTGCTGACTATGCCGCGCGTTTTGGATTCCATAGACGCAGGAATAACATACGTTTCGCTATGGGACGCGGGCAAAATCTCGCGGGAAAAAGGGATACTTTTCCCTAAAACTCCGAGGACTTTTGCTTCGCGGCTGGTTATAGGAACGAAATTTTTAAACGATCCGTATATAAAGAAACTTCAAGAGGCGTTTGCCGACCCAAGAATACAAGAGTATCTTGCGACTACGGACGACCCGCTTGTACAAGGCGTTTTAACGCCTGTTTCGGAAAATTAAAATTCAAAAAGGAGCAACCATGTCAAAGACAAATGTGCAATTTCAGACAAAAAACAAAAAGACGCTTAGATGGATTATCGCCGTTTTAATTGCGGCGGTTATTATAGCTGCGGCTGTTTTTTATGTTAAATCAAGAGCTTCCGATACAGTTGTTTTCACAGACACTTTGAAAGTTCATTTTGAGCCTGCCATGGCGGGAGAGGAGCGTATCATTCAATATGTTGCGAAAAATATCGCGCCTGATTACGGCTTGAAAATAGAAGCTGTCGGTCTGCAAGATCCCGTACAAGCCGACCGCGCCGTAGCTGACGGACAATACGCCGCGACTATTTATCAGCATCAATGGTGGCTAAAACAGGTAGTGGATGCTAACGGCTTTGATTTAACGCCTGTTTTTCCTATATTTCAGTGGGGATTTGGCATCTATTCGGACAAACATAAAAGCATTGACGAATTGCCTGATGGCGCCGTAGTAGTCGTGCCTGTGGACGGAGCAAATCAAGGGCAGGCTTTGTGGCTTTTACAGCGCGAGGGGTTGATAGGCTTAAATGAAAATGTAGAGCCAAGAGTTGCTAAAATCCGCGATGTCGTGTCAAATCCGCGCAATTTTCAGTTTAAAGAGCTTGATTTGCTGACTTTACCGCGTATTTTAGACTCTGTTGATGCGGCGGTGGGATATGTGCTGCAATTTGACGCAGGCAAAATCCCGCGGGAAAAAGGGATACTTTTTCCTCCGCCTCCAAGAACTTTCGCTTCTCAGTTAGTTATAGGAACGAAATTTTTGAATGATCCGCAGATTAAAAAATTACAGCAGGTATTTGCCGATTCGAGATTGAGAAAATATCTTGAAACGACAGACGACCCGTTGGTACATGGCGTTTTAACGCCCGTTTCTGATAATTGAGTTAGCTTAACATGAGGAATATTGAAATTAACCAAATGGAGGCTGTCTTAGCCATTATCGCAAACATAGCCGCAGCAGGCGAGGCAAAAAAGCTTAACAGGCAAAAAGGTCTAACGGGTGCGAGATTCGGCGCGGATTTACATAGAGGCAAAGAACAGGCAGACAGATATTTAAAATATTTAAAGGAGTTAAAACATGTCGGCAAATAGAAAAGCAGCCGTTATCGGCGCAGGTATTGCAGGCTCAAGCGCGGCTTTGGGACTGCTTGACGCGGGATTTGAAGTAACGCTTTACAGCGATAAAAGCCGTAAAGCTTTGCGCGATGATGTTCCCGCTACCGGCACGGCGATATATTTCGGCAAGCCTTCTCAGGAGGCAGATGCGCAAATCATTGAAAATCTTTACGGCGAAGAGAGCTTTACCGACGGGTTTTCGGTACGCGGATACAATCCCGATAAAACGCCGCTTTTATCGTTTGACGTGGATTTTCGCTATTTCAGGGCGCAGGCGGTGGATCCGCGCTTGAGAGCGGACGACAGAATAGGTCGATTTATCGAGCGCGGCGGAACATTCATAACAGAAGAGGTCAATTCGGATAAGCTTGATATTATCGCGGGCAAAAATGATTTGACGCTTGTGGCTACGGGCAAAGGCGGACTTATAGATATATTTGAAATAGATAAAAGCCGCACCGTATATAGCGAGCCGCAAAGATATCTTTTGACGGTAAATATCGCCGGACTGCCTTACGATAGCAAAGCGTTTGATTACCGAAGCAAAGTCGGATGGAAGCACAATCTTTTCACTTCTAACGAAGAGCAGGGCGAGATATTTGTCGGCGGCATTCTGCACAAAGACATAGGGCATAGCTGGAGTATTTTAGGCTTTGCTACGCCAAAAAGCGATTGGCGTCGGCGTTTTGAAGAAGCTGATGATGCGGCATCTGCACTGCGAATTTTCAATGAAATTTTCCGCGATTATTTCCCTGAAGACGCAAAAGAGATTGCGAAATTTACGCTTATTGAAAGCGATCCGCACTCATGGCTTAAAGGCGCGGTTACGCCGCATGTGCGCAAAGCGGTCGGCTTTACAAAAAGCGGTAAGCCTGTCGCGGCTCTTGGAGACAGCGCAATTATATTTGACCCTATTGCGGGTCAAGGGGCGCAAAATGTCTCTATTCAAGCAGCCGCTTTGGTAAAAGCCGCAAAAGAGCATAAAGGCGCGTTTGACGCGGAGTGGATTACGCGGCAGTTTGACGCGCACTGGGCAAATCACGGTTATGGAGCGACTGAGGCTACCAGACTTTATCTCGGCGATGCAAAATATGCCGACCATTTGAAGGCTCTATTTCCCGCCGCGGCGGTAAATGAACGCGCCGGCTCAGCGTTTTTTCGCTTCCAGTCAGAACCTTCTCTTATTTTGAATTTGCAGACAAAAGAGGCGATAGAGCGGTATATAGAAAATGAAACCGGCGAACGCTTTGACGAACTCATCAAACGCTTTAAACCTGCTGAAAAGTTTAAGGGTAGAGAGTAATTACGGCAATATCTTACAAAAAGGAGTTGTACATGTCAAAAAATAATGCGGATTTTCAGAGAAAAAAGAGAAACAGTTTTGTATGGATTATCGCGGGGGCGGTTATATTGTCCGCTTTGTTGGGCGCATTTTTTTATATTAAAGCGTCAAAACCCGACAAAGTAGTCTTCGGCGAGATATTGAAAGTCCATTACGAACCTGCCGAAGCGGGCGAAGAGAGGATATTAAAATACATCAACGAACATATCGCGCCCGATTACGGCATCAAGATAGAAGGAGCAGGCATTCAAGACTCGTCTTTGGGTAACAGCGCAGTAGCCTCGGGCGAGCTTGCCGCATCTATTTATCAGCATGAATTGTGGCTAAGAGAGGTTATCGCGGCTAACGGTTTTGAACTGACGGCGGTTTTTCCGATATTTCAATGGGGTTTTGGCATCTATTCGGATAGATACAAAAGTATTGACGAACTGCCGCAAAATGCGTTAGTCGCTATACCTGTGGACGGAGGCAATCAAGCTCAGGCATTGTGGCTTTTGGAACGCGAAGGGCTTTTAGAGTTGAACGGCGAACGCCAAAATGCAAAAATCAAAGATATCGTGAGCAATCCGCGCAATCTCAAATTTAAAGAGTTTGACTTTTTGGCGTTGCCGCGCGTTTTAGATTCTGTAGATATTGCCGTTGGTTATGTTTCAAATTTTGACGCGGGTAAAATCCCGCGAAGCAAAGGGCTTTTATTTCCGAAAGCTCCGAGGATTTTTGCTTCGCAGCTTGTTATAGGAACGAAATTTTTAGACGACCCGCAGATAAAAAAGCTTATACGGGCGTTTTCAGACCCGAGATTAAAACAATATCTTGAGACTACGAACGACCCGCTGGTGCATGGTATATATACGCCCGTTTCGGATAATTGATGCGAAACGGTATTAGACAAATAAATATTAAAGGAGGTTTTCATGAGCACTGACATTAAGGTATTACGGGAGCGGTTTACGCCAATTTTTAAGAAAATCGCCGCAAGCGCGGCTAAGCGTGAAGAAAAGCGCGAGCTTGCTTACGATGAGGTAAAAGAGCTTTTGGCGGCGGGATTTGGGACGCTTAGAGTTCCAAAAGAGTTAGGCGGACTTGACGCGACTATTCGTCAGCAGTTTGAATTGCTGATTGATTTAGCTGCGGCGGATTCCAACTTGTCGCAGTCATTTCGTCCGCATTTCATATTTGTGGAAGAGCAGAGGCTAAATTTTACCAAAGGCGTTGAAAGCGCGAAAGTTTGGCTAAAAAGAGCGGTTGAGGGTAAGTTTTTCGGCAATGCCGTAACGGAGCTTGGTTTGGGAGCGGCAAAACGCTATCAAACGGCTATTACCCGCGATAAAAACGGGGCTTTGCGCTTAAACGGCGAGAAGTTTTACAGTACGGGTTCTTTGTATGCAGACTATATAGCGGTCGCGGCGGATTTGGACGGGAAGCGCGTAAGCGCGGCGGTCGCGGCAGACGCAAAAGGACTTAGTCAAAAAGACGATTGGGACGGATTTGGACAGCGGCTTACCGCGAGCGGTTCGTCAAGCTATGATAATGTCGCGATAAATGAAGGGGACATTTTAGGAGACGGCTACGGCAGAGAAGGGCGTTCATGGGCAACATCATACTTGCAGCTTACGCTGTTGGCTTCGCTTGCAGGCATCGCGCAACGATCATTAGAAGACGCGATAGCATGGGTGCGTCCCAGAACGAGGACTTTCAGTCATGCTCCGGCCGCGCTGCCGCGCAACGATCCGCTCGTTCAAGAAACGATAGGGCAAATCGCCTCCGCGGCATACGGCGCAAAAACGGCGGCTCTTGGCATAGCGGACACGCTTGATATTGCTATTAACGCGGGCGGCGAAGATACTGATTTGCTGGAAATTGCCGAAAGAACGACGGCTTCCGCACAGGGAATTGTAATCAATCTAACGCTTGATGCGGCAAGTAAAATTTTTGAAACGGGCGGCGCGTCAATCGCTTCGGGCGCGCTGGTTTTAGACCGCCATTGGAGAAATGCGCGTACTTTGGCAAGCCACAATCCGCTTTCATATAAGTATAAATCGCTTGGCACAAATCTGCTAAACGGCGAAGAGCTGCCATATCACTGGAGCGCAGGGGTTAGAGAGGTTTAACGCAGTAAGCATTATCAAAGCGCGCGAAAACAAAAAGGAGGTAAATAAATGGGAATATCTATAAAAATAGGCTTAGCATTTTTAACGCTTGCAAGTTTAGCAATGGCGGCGGATAAAATCAGAGTCGGGACTGTGCCGGGCGCTTATGGAGATTCAATAGAGGCGGCGGCAAAAGAAGCTAAAAAATATGGCATTGAAGTAGAAGTGATTGAATTTACCGATGGAACTACTCCGAATATTGCCACAGATAAAGGAGATATTGACCTGAATTATCATCAGCATGAGCCTTACTTGAATAATGCAATCAAAGAAAACGGTTACAAATTAACGCCGATTGGATGGGGATCATTGGCAAATATCGGACTGTATTCTACCAAATATAAATCCTTAGACGATATTCCCATAAAAGGCAAAGTTGCGGTTGCAAACGACCCTGTCAATCAAGGACGAGGGCTGCTGTTATTGCAAAAGGCAGGTCTTATCAAGTTGAAAAACGGCGGCGGCGACCAATCAACGCTGGAGGATATCGTTGAAAATCCCAAAAATCTGCATTTTATAGGAGTGGAGTTGATGCAGATAGTGCGTGCGATAGACGATGTTGATATCGGCGTTACTTTCCCCCATTATGTTGCCGCTTCAGGCGCATTCGACCCGTCAAGCGCACTTCTTTGGGGCGGCATAGAGGATAGGAAATATACTATCCGCTTTGTTGTGCCTACGGCAAAAAAAGACGATCCCGTACTTCATAAATTTGTGAAGATTTACCAGACTTCGGAAGCTGTCCGAGAGGCTCTGAAAAAGGGATTCAACAATGACGCGCGTCTATATACTCTAACTTGGGTTGAAGACGAGAAAAATGAAAAGGAGACAAAAAAATGAAAATATCGACAAAAATAGGCTTAGCGTTTTTAACGCTTGCAAGTTTAGCAATGGCGGCGGATAAAATCCGCGTTGGAAGCGTGCCGGGCGCTTATGGCGATTCCATAGAGGCTGCCGCAAAAGAGGCTAAAAAACAAGGTATTGAAGTAGAGGTGGTGGAATTTACCGATTGGACAACCATCAATGTGGCTACCGATAAGGGCGATATAGACCTTAACTATTATCAGCATGAGCCGTTTTTAAATAACGCTATTGAGAAAAACGGCTATAAACTGACGCCGATTGGATGGGGCGTGCTGGCAAATATCGGATTGTATTCAAACAAACACAAGTCATTTGATACGATACCAAATAAAGCCAAAGTAGCGATAGCAAACGACCCGGTCAATCAAGGACGAGGGCTTTTACTGCTGCAAAAAGCGGGACTTATTAAGCTAAAAGACAGCGGGCATGACAAATCAACGCTTGACGACATAACAGACAATCCTAAAAAATTGAGCTTCACGGAAGTGGAGGGCGTACAGGTCGTGCGCACTATCAGCGAAGTTGATATAGCGATTACTTTCCCGCACTTTGTCGCGGCTTCGGGTCAATATGATCCTTCAGGCGGGCTTATTTGGGGCGGCATAGAGGATAAGAAATATACTATCCGCTTTGTCGTTCCAACGGCAAAAAAAGACGACCCCGTACTGCATAAGTTTGTCAAAATATATCAAACTTCCGAAGCGGTCAGAGAAACGCTGAAAAAAGGCTTCAATAACGACCCGCGCCTATATACGCTTACTTGGCTAAACCAATAGGGGGCGTTGATGGCATTTTTCAGGGCGGATACGGCGGATTTTGAAATTTTGGCAGATAATGCCGTATCCGAAAACCGCGCAAATCGCGGCGAAGTAAAATTGGAAGCGGTCGGCAAAATCTACGAATCAAGCGCAGGTAAAGTAAAAGCGCTCGACAATGTAAGCGTAGATATTAAAAGCGGCGAAATATTCGGCATTATCGGACGCTCGGGCGCGGGCAAGTCAAGCTTGATTCGTATGATAAACCGCCTTGAAAAGCCGACAAGCGGACGCGTTTTAGTCAATGGCGAAGATATAGCGTTGTTAAACGAAAAAGAGCTTGTGGCTTTAAGACGGCGTATCGGAATGATATTTCAGCATTTTAATCTGCTTTCAGCCAAGAGCGTATTTGAAAATATAGCTTTGCCGCTTAAAGTAGCGGGGGCAAACCGCGCGCATATAAAATCGCGCGTGAACGATATGCTAGAGCTTGTCGGTTTAAGCGAAAAATATAAAACTTATCCGAGCAGGTTAAGCGGCGGGCAAAAACAGCGCGTAGGCATTGCAAGAGCTCTTGCCACGCAGCCTGAAATTTTGCTGTGCGATGAAGCGACAAGCGCGCTTGATCCTGAAACGACGCGCTCAATTTTACAGCTACTGCGCGATATAAATAAAAAGCTCGGCATTACGATAATTTTAATCACGCATGAAATGAGCGTAATCCGTGAAATTGCCGACAGGACGCTTGTTTTAGAAAAAGGAGAAATAGCGGAGCTTGGAGAAGTATGGCGCGTATTCGGCGCGCCGCATCATGAAGCTACGCGGGCTTTGCTTGCTCCTTTGCGTCAAAGTCTGCCCGAAGATTTGGCGGCTATTTTAGTCAAAGAGAAACCCGAACACGCCGATTATAATCAAATAGTCGCGCTTAAATACACGGGCGAGGGCGCGCTTGAATGCGATTTGGCGCGCATAGCAAATTCTCTTCATGCAAGCGTTCAATTGGTGCATGGCGGCGTTGATCGCATACAAGGAAGAGCTTTCGGACGGCTTTTGGTATCCATTTCAAGCGAGGCGCGGCTGCCCGATTTAAAGCCGCTAATGCAAGGCGACGACGCCATAGTTCACAATATCGAGGTAATAGGTTATGTCCCTCTCCCTGACTATTCCATTTGAGCGTTACACAAACGCTTTTTTAGATACATTGATTATGAGCGGTATCTCGGGAACTGTAACTTTTTTTATCGGGATACCGCTTGCGGTGCTGTTGATTATTACGCAAAAGAGCGGTTTTTTGCCCGCTCCCAAACTTAACGCTGTGTTGGGGTGGTTTATCAATGGTTTTAGGGCTACGCCGTTTATCGTGCTTTTGGTGGCGTTAATCCCGTTTACGCGCCTTGTAGTCGGCACAACTATCGGCGTTTGGGCGGCGATTGTGCCTATGACGATTAGCGCGGCGCCGTTTTTCGCGCGAATAGCCGAAGTGAGTCTGCGCGAAGTGGATCATGGACTGATAGAAGCGGCGCAGGCGATGGGCTGCAACAAACGGCATATTATCTGGTATGTGCTTTTGCCAGAAGCTCTTCCCGGTATTATCGGCGGTTTTACGGTTACGCTGGTGTCCATTATCAATGCTTCGGCGATGGCGGGCGCGGTGGGCGCAGGCGGACTTGGCGATCTTGCGCTTCGCTACGGATATCAGCGTTTTGATACGCAAGTGATGGTTATCGTGATTGTCGTATTGATTGCATTGGTGTGCTTGGTGCAGTTAATCGGCGATTCTACGGCGCGCTATTTGCGGGCGCGTTAAAAAATGCGCGGGCGCGGCGGATGGTTTGCAATAGTTGCAGGTAACAGGCGCTTTGTTGGCACAAAGCTAAAAATGGATTATGATTGACATAATCTTTAAAAGATAAGGTAACAAGATGGCTCAAAAGCAGATTTTACTAAACGCATTCAATTTAAACAGTGTGGGACATATTCATCATGGACTTTGGACGCATCCGCAGGATCGTTCGATATTTTTCAATGATCTTGATTATTGGACAGATATCGCTAAAACGCTTGAAAGGTATCTTTTTGACGGCATATTTATAGCTGACGGTCATGGTTATCATGATATCTATAAAGATAATATTGATATTACGCTTAAAGAGGCTGTTCAACTGCCGAAAAACGACCCATGGACGCTTGTAAGCGCGATGGCGGCTGTTACAAAACATCTTGGCTTTGGCATCACCGCTACTGTGCGGGCTGAAAATCCTTACGCTTTTGCGCGCCGCGTTTCAAGCCTTGACCACCTTACAAAAGGACGGATTGGATGGAATATCGTAACTGGCTATCGCGATAAAGATGTGAATGGTTTGGGCTATGACAAATTGGAGCCGCATGACGAGCGATATGACAGAGCGGACGAATTTTTGGAAGTGGTTTATAAGCTTTGGGAAGGAAGCTGGGCTGACGACGCAGTTGCCGCCGACCGCAAAAACCGCATTTACGCAAGACCTGAAAGAGTGAGAGCAATAGAGCATAACGGTAAATATTACCGTTCAAACGCCGTACATGGAAGCTCTCCATCATTGCAAAGAACGCCCGTATTGTTTCAAGCCGGAGCAAGCGAAAGAGGAAGCGCTTTTGCAGGTAAACATGCCGAAGGAGCGTTTATCTCTGCGCCTACGATAGAAAGAGCAAGAGAACTTGCGCGCAAAATCCGTCAAGCCGCTGTTGATGCGGGGCGAAAGGCTGAAGATGTGAAAATATTTGCAGGACTTGCCGCCGTTCCCGCCGCAACGGAAAAAGTGGCGCAAGAAAAATACAAAGAGTATCTCAAATACGCCAATCCCGAAGCAAATTTAGTGCATTTTGCGGGAAGCACGGGCATTGACTTTTCAAAGTTTGACCTTGACGCGCCGATAGATTACAGCGCAAATAACCACATTCAAAGCATCGCTGATTATGCCGCACAAAAGCATTCTACACTGCGCGATTTACTTAGAGAAAATGCGTTTTCGCCTTACCATACGATAGTAGGAGACGGTTCGCAGGTAGCGGACGAGCTTATAAAGTGGATAGACGAGGGCGAATTGGACGGCATAAATTTAAGCCGCGTTGTCGTGCCCGGAACTTGGGAGGATTTCGGACAGCTTGTAATCCCCGAGCTTCAAAACCGAGGACGATTTAAAAC
>JAITAB010000056.1 GCA_031284315.1 Campylobacteraceae bacterium | reverse complement strand
CCCAACGGAGCGGGAAAAACGACGACTTTTTATATGATTTGCGGGCTTATACCGCCGAGTAGAGGCGATATATACCTTGACGATATACAGATATCAAAAAAACCGCTTCATGAAAGGGCGAAGTTTGGTATCGGCTATCTGCCGCAAGAATCAAGCATTTTTAAAGATTTGAGCGTAGAGGAAAATCTCGGCTTAGCCGTCGAAATAGCGTGCAAGAGCAAAGAAGAGCAGGAAAACAGAGTAGAAGAGCTTTTAGACCTTTTAAATATCCAGCCCATACGCCAAAGAAAAGGCGTAAGTTTAAGCGGCGGAGAACGCAGGCGGTGCGAAATAGCCCGTTCTCTTGCCATAATGCCCAAATTTTTACTTTTGGACGAACCGTTCGCGGGAGTTGACCCCATAGCTGTGAATGATATACAAAATATCGTGAAGGATTTGACGAAGTTAAACATCGGCGTGCTTATCACCGACCACAATGTGCGCGAAACTTTGGCTATCTGCGACAGGGCTTATGTGATAAAAGACGGCTCGCTGCTTGCCAGCGGAACAAGCGGCGAAGTGGCGCAAAACAAGGCTGTGAGGACATATTATCTCGGGGAAGGATTTAAGTTTTTTTAATATTCCCGCACCCTCTGTGTCATTCCCGTGAAAATGGGAATCCAAATTTTAATTGTATTTATGTATTAAAATGGATTGCGGCGCTTCTCTTGCAATGACAATCATTTATGTCATTCCCGCGACCGAACAACAAGCGAAGCGTTTTCATGGAATTTTCTGAAATATTTTCATTATTTTAACATTATAAGACTTATGTTGAAATTGTAATGGCTTTACCGCAACTGCCGTAAAAAGCATATATAAATTAAGTGTATGAAAAACGCCGCATGACAATAGCGGCGCGGATAACTCAGAAATGTTTAATGGTAATTTTACTCATTTTTGGCAAAATATGACGCTATACCGTCGGCAATTCCGTCTGCTAACTGCTGTTGGAATTTTTTGTCAAACATTCTCTCTCTGTCGGTTTTATCGGTAATGTAGCCCGCTTCCAAAAGAACTGCCGGCATTTGCGCGCCGGTGAGTACCCAAAACGGCGCTTCTCTTACGCCGCCGTCAACGACTTTGTCATATTTCTTTTTTACCGCAGTCAAAAGATGCTGTTGAATATCAAGCGCCAATTTATGTGAAGCGATGATTTTTTCGCGGTTGAGAAAATTTAAAAATGTGCTTTTAGAGTAAAAATCCATCTCTTCAACATCGGATTGATTTTCCAGCTCCGCCGCATTTTTTGACCGCTGCGAATCCGAAGGCGAAAGGAAAAATGTCTCTATGCCCTGCCATTTGGTATTGCCGTTTTTCGTAGATTTGGGCGCGGCATTCACATGGAGCGATATGAAAAGGTCGGCGTTTTTATCATTGGCTATTTTGGTTCTTTCGCGCAGTTTTAAAAATTTATCGCTTTGCCTTGTATAAATGACGGTGTATCCCCTGCTGCTAAGCTCTTTACCGAGCGCCAAAGCTATCTGCAAAACAGCCTCTTTTTCTAAAAATTTACCGTAAACCGCTCCACTGTCTTTGCCGCCATGTCCCGCGTCTATAACGATAATTTTTTTTGTGCGTGCCGATGTGTTAACGGCAGGAACGAGTGCGGCAGAAGCAGCAGCGGCGCTCTCATGAGAGAACTCTTTGGCGTTAAATATAAGATTTGTATCAATAATCTTTTGTGTAATATTTATCTCTTTTTGGCTCTCAAAAACGACTCTTGTCGTATTTTTGTCAAACTGCGAAAATCTAATATCTTTTAGCTTTGTCTTTATGCTTTTGCTTACATTGCCCTTCAATGCGCTGATATCGTAAACATATTTTACAGAATTTTCAGTTTTAAGCGTGAGAGTTTTTATCTCGCCTTTGTCTAAATTTTTATCAAATACAAAAGTGATATTTTCGCCCTCATGTTTTATCTCCAAAAGTTTTGCCAAACTTTTATCGCCATTTTTAACGGGTTTTTCCTCTTCTGCGGCAGCGGATACATTTTGCCATTTGGGGGCGATTTGCGCGGCAGCTTCTTCATTTATTGTATATTCGCCCTCTTCCACTTTTACAATGTCTGCACTGAATATAACGCCCTCTTCATTGGAGCGCGGCTGTTTTACGGGAATTTGGGCTGTTTTTACGGCTGTATCGGTTTTTTGTCCGCTCGTATCGTCTAATTTCGGATTTAACTTTACAAGCGTATTTAACTCTTTTTCATATATTTCACTGTCGTAGTCAAGCTCTTTTGAAGCTTTGATAATTCGTTTCAAAGCTTCGTATTTAAGGGCGTCGTTGCCCTCCATGATAGAGTTTATATACAGATGCTGCATACTGCTGTATGCTCTGTCTTTTTCCAAGTCGTTATACTGTGGAAAATTTTTGTCAAAATTTTCCAGTTCGGCTTTGTAATCAGCCGCTAAAATAACGCTTAGAGCTGTTAGCAGGATAAAAACAAGCCTTTTAACCATCATTCGCCGTTTAAAAGTTTATTTAGCAGCTCTTTGACGCTTATAATCTCTTTGAGCCTGTATCCGTTCGCACCTGTAAAAAATAGCCCCGTCTCTTTTTTGCCCGCCCATGCGTCCGCAAGACGGTCTGCTATGCAATATCCCACCTCTTTGGCTTCTTTGCCTCTTTGACATGGAGTTACACAGTTACTGACGCATTTTATTGGCGGACCCTCTTTTTTGTCCACGAGATTTATAAGATTGGTTCTTATGCCTCTGGCAGGGTATCCTACGGGCGATTTTAAAAGCAGTATATCCTCTTTTTTTGCATCTAAAAGGACTTGTTTAAACACATCGTCAGCATCGCATTCATAAGTGCCGATAAAGCGCGTTCCCATCTGTACGCCGTCCGCTCCCAAAGAGACGGCTTTGTCTATATCATTTTTATCCCAAATGCCGCCTGCGGCGATGAGTGGGAAATCGCCCCACTCTTTTATCTCATTTTTGACGGGTTTGATGAGATTTTCAAGCTGATACTCTTCCATAGCGCACTGCTCGTATGTAAAGCCTTGATGTCCGCCGCTCAGAGGTCCTTCAAGCACAACCGCATCAGGCACGCGGTTGTATCGCTGCGTCCACCGTTTGCAGATGATTTTCAACGCTTTTGCGCTTGAGACTATCGGCACAAGAGATATATGAGGGAAATTTTTCGTAAGTTCAGGTAGATTTGTCGGCAGTCCGGCTCCCGAAATGATAATATCTATGCCGCTTTTGCATGCATCTGCCACGACTCTGCCGTAATCATTAATAGCGCACATGATATTTACGGCAAGCGGCTTTTGTCCGCATATTTTGCGTGCATTTTTGACTATCTCTCTTAACGCTTCAAACGAATATGTATTCTTAGTGTCGTACGGGCGGGAGTTGATAACTTTCGCCGCAAACTGCATATTTTGATAATATCCCGTTCCTATCGCGCTTATGACGCCAAGACCGCCTTCAAGGCTTACTGTTCCCGCGAGCTTGTCCCAGCTGATGCCTATGCCCATGCCGCCCTGCACTATCGGGAATTTTATCGTGTATTGTCCGATTTTTAACTCTTTCATCATATAACCTTTAATTTTGCAAATTTGCGCTTGCCCACGCAGAGTATATATTCGCCGCTTTGGAGCTGCAATTGTTCATCGTTTATCTTATCTTGATTTAGCTTCGCAGCTCCTGATGTAATATCGCGTCTTGCCTGCGAAGTGGAAGGCGAAAGCCGACACTCAACAAGAGCTTTTGCTATCCAGACGGGAGCTTTCAGGCTAAACTCTTTCATGCCGCTTGGCAGAGAGTTTTGCTTATGTACTCTGTCAAACTCTTCTTTTGCCGCATTTGCCGCGCTTTTGGAGTGAAAACGCGCCGTTATTTCAACGGCAAACTCTTCTTTGACGGCTTTCGGATGCAAAGAGCCGCTTTTAACGCCCTCTTTTAAACTCTCTATTTCTTGTATGCTTTTCGCGCTTAAAAGTTCATAATATCTCCACATAAGTTCATCGCTTATGCTCAAAATCTTGCCGAACATGGAGTTTGGCTCATCTGTTACGCCGATATAATTGCCCAAAGATTTACTCATTTTATTGACGCCGTCAAGCCCTTCCAAAAGCGGCATCATAACAACCGCCTGTTCTTTGCCGACATTATAAACGCGCTGCAATTGGCGTCCCATGAGGAGGTTAAATTTCTGGTCTGTTCCGCCCATTTCAATATCGCATTTTAAAACTACGCTGTCATAGCCTTGCAACAGGGGATATAAAAATTCGCTGATTGATATGGGCATTTGCGAGCGGTAGCGTTTTTCAAAGTCTTCCCGCTCCAGCATGCGCGCAACGCTAAAAGTAGTGGTAAGTTCCACAAGTCCCGCCGCGCCAAGCTCGTTTATCCATGCGGAGTTAAAAAGTACCTGCGTTTTTTTCGGATCCAATATCTTAAAAACCTGCTCTTCATAACTTTTGGCATTTTGTAAAACGATGCTTTTGTCAAGCTTTTTTCTTGTTTCGCTTTTGCCTGAGGGGTCGCCTATCTGCGCTGTAAAATCGCCTATCAAAAACTGTACTATCGCGCCGTAACGCTGCAACTGCGCCATTTTTTGCAAAAGTACGGTATGTCCCAAATGCAAATCAGGAGCAGTCGGGTCAAATCCCGCTTTTACGAAAAAATTCTCCCCTTTTTCAAAAAATGCTCTGACTAACGCTTCTATTTTCCCGCAGTCTATGATTTCTGCGCATCCGCGTTTTATCTCTTCTATCGCAGTTTTTACTTTTTCTTCCATGTATGCCCTTATCTTGTTTTGTATGCATCGTTTAAAGATACAAAATCAAGCAGTTTATACCGCTCTTTGATATTGTCTCTCACCTGCTCGGCACGAACATTTTCCGGAAATTCTATGACTATTTTGAAATACTCCACCGCGCCGTCTTCAGCTTTATTTAATTCTATCGTCTGCAAATTTACCTGCATTTTGGTCAAAAACATTAAAAATGCCGCTAAAGAACCGCGTTTGTTTTCAAGGCTGACAAGCATTTTGTACTGACCGGGCGCGTCTCTTGTCCATTTGACAAATATCATAGGTTCTTTTGCATCTATGAGTTTTGCGGCGCGTTCGCACATTTTGTGGTGAACTATCACATCGGCTTTTTTCACAAATCCTATGATATCGTCTCCTCTTTTTGGGTGGCAGCAGTAGTCAAATGTTACGGAATTGACGCTTTGATTTGAGTAAACGACTATATTTTCAAATTTTTGTTTTTTGACTTGATATCTGTTGCGGTTGAAAAAGGGTAAAATCACCTTTTCGCCTATCGGATATTTTTTCAAGGCATTTACGACATCTTGCAAATAAACAGAATCCGTTGCGGCTTTATCTATTTTTTTATCAAGCCGTTCTTTTTTTAGCCACATTAAAAGCCTGCTCTCTTTTGCGTTAAAAATCCCAAGCAGTATGTCTATCGCCACACGGTAATTTAACTCGCGCACTTTTTGTCGGCATGCTTGCATGATAGCCGTTCTGGCTTTGCCTGTTTTGACGCTGTTTACCCAACTGCATCTATATATTGGCTCTTCGCTTGTTATTATTCGCACTATATCGCCGTTTTTAAGCTCTGTCAAAAGCGGCGCTTTTTGTCTGTTTACGAACGCTTCTTTTGCATGAGAGCCAATCTCCGTGTGTATTTCGTATGCAAAATCCAACACAGTCGCGCCGCGGGAGAGCGTAAAAATATCGCCTTTTGGCGAAAAAACCGCTATATCTTCGCTGTATAGATAACTCTCTTTGGTAAATTCGTAAAATTCTGCCGCGTTATCGCTCTCGTCCTCTTTATTTTTTATCTCATGCAGCCAGTCAAGTTTGGGGTTTATGCCGCCTGAGTATTTATATTTCCAATGAGCCGCGACTCCGAACTCCGCGACATTGTGCATGTCAAAAGTGCGGATTTGCGCCTCTATGATGGATTTGTCGTCAAATATTGTCGTATGAATAGTCTGATATCCGTTGTCTTTTGGAATTGCGATATAATCTTTAAAGCGCGAAATGATGGGATTGAAATACTGGTGCAAAATCCCCAAAGCCTTGTAACAGTCAAGCGTCTCTTTTATGATAATTCTAATCGCCAAAAGGTCTAAAACCTCTTCAATGCTGATGCCTTTTCGCTGCATTTTTATATAAATAGAGTAGTGGTGCTTGATGCGCTTTTCGAACTCGTAATCGCCCTCGCTAAATCCGTTTTGCTGCAAAAGCGTGTTTATTTTGTCCAAAAACAGATTTAGCCTTAACTGAAACTGCTGTTTATGCTCGGTCAAATATTCGTCTATTTTTTTATACTCTTCGGGCATTATGTAGTAAAAGCTGTAATCTTCCAAATAGTTTTTTATGGACGAAATACCAAGTCTGTGCGCTATGGGCGCGTAAACTACGAGCGTCTCTTCGGCTATCCTTTTTTGCTTATTCGGCGGCAGCGCGCTTAGCGTCATCATATTGTGAAGCCTGTCGCAAAGTTTTATGACTAAAACTCTCACATCGCTTATAGACGCCACAAGCATTTTGCGAAAATTCATAGCCGAACTCATGAGCTTTTCGCCGGAACTTGATGGAGCTAACTTATCCTCTCTTATCGTCATAATTTTGGTAAGTCCGTCCACAAGATTTGCCGCATCGTCCCCAAACATTTGCGCTACCTCTTCGGTAGTAGTTTCGGTATCTTCCACAACATCATGCAGCAAAGCCGTTATGACCATAGTTTCATCGCCGCCGTATCTTGCCACGATAGCGGATACCAAAATGGGGTGTATCACATACGGTTCGCCTGATTTGCGCGTCTGCCCTTCATGCTGCTTGACAGCAAGGTCTATGGCTTTCAAGATATTTTCGCGCTGTCCTTTGAATTCGCCGAAAAGTATTTTTTTAGCTTCTTCCGTATTTTTGCATGCGCCGATTCGTTTTAATAATTCTTCAAGGCTGTCAAGTATATTATCGCCCATTTTATTATGAGTTTTTTTCCTCTATATTTTCAAGAGATATTTTACCTTCGGCTATCTCCAAAATAGCTATATCTACGGACTTTAATCCGTCTATATTATTCACGAGCGGCTGCGCGCCCAAAGATAATTTTTCCGCTCTTTTTGAAACAAGTATGGATAGTTTATATCTATCGTCGCCGACAGCTTTTAGCGCTTTCGCGGTTATTTGTTCGCTTCTCATGTGTATCCTTTTAAAAAATTTATTATTTGACTATCGAACAGGCGGAGTAATCGCCCTGTATGATAGAGAGTAAATTGCCTTTATTGAACATGTTAAAAACTACAATCGGCAAATTGTTATCTTTGGCAAGCGCTATGGAAGTATCGTCCATGACCTTTATATCGTCATTCATAGCGCGTTCATAATTTAAAGTGTTGAGTTTTTTGGCATTTTGAAATTTATTTGGGTCTTTGTCGTAAATACCGTCCACTTTCGTAGCCTTGATAATCATATCGGCGCTAATCTCAATAGCTCTCAAAGTAGCCGCCGTATCGGTCGTAAAAAACGGATTTCCCGTACCAGAAGCAAATATCACCACACGGTTTTTTTCCAAATGCCTTATAGCTCTGCGCACAATGAAAGTTTCGCATATCTGCTCCATTTTTATCGCGCTTTGCACTCTCACGTCAATGCCGCTGCTCTCCAAAGCTTCCTGCAACGCGATAGCGTTTATCACAGTGGCAAGCATTCCCATGTAGTCGCCGCTTGTTCGCTTTATAATGCCGCCTTTTGCCGCGCTCACGCCTCTGATGATATTTCCGCCGCCTATTACGATGCCCACTTCTATGTTGTTTTCCACCAAAGAGCGGATTTCGACCGCGATATATTTTAATATGTCGCTGTCAATACCAAAACCGCCGCCGCCTGCAAGCGCTTCGCCTGAAAATTTCACTAAAATACGCTTGCGTTTTGCATCTTCCATTATGGATTCTCCTAAAATTAACAAGACTATAAAAAACCGCGATATTGTACTTAAATAGTGCTTAAAAAGAGGTGAGAGTTCTTTAAATTCCTTGAATTCGGCGATTTTTACACAAAATATTTCGTTTCATTTTTGTCCGCATTTTTTGCGGCAAAGATAAATTTCATATTTTTGTTTTTACATCATACTCCTTTTTCGTCATTCCCGCGACCGAACGACAAGTTTCCGCAGGAGAGGCATATCGTGGGATTAGGGGTCTCCAAAAGCAAAGCTTTTGGGGCAAGAAGGCGGAAATCCAAGAGAAAAACAAAAAATCGTAAAATAAATCAAAAAACATGTAAAGCAATACAAATTATGAAAAATTTTCAGCCTCTCATGTAATGTTTTTATTTATTTGAAAATTCTTTTTGGATTGCCGCCTTTGCAGGAATGACAAATGGGCGGTACGCAAACCAAAAAAGAGTTTTGATTTGTAGATTTAAGCGTTTATCTACTCTTTGTTATTTTTTTCTGCTTCTTTCTCTTCTTTGGAGTGATAAAAAAATAAAAATATCAATCCAATAGGAGCAACAAATATTGCCATAGACCAACAAATGTACATTGTTATTATTTTTAATATAAGAAGTAAAAATATACTTACAATAAAAACATTATTGCCAAATATATATTCCACAGACATTTCATAAATAAATCTTGAGTATGGATATAAAAGTGCACTTGCTATAAGCCACAACAAAACGCTAATTTCTATCTCTTTACCATAGGCAGTAAAAAGGCTATACATTATAAAGAAAATGAGAGCGGAAAAAATATATTGCTTTATAATATAAGAAAGTTTAAGCCCACCAAATGTCTTCCTTATAATTGAATTCATTGTAAAACTCCTTTAAGAAAATATAAACATATTATACATACATATATATATGATAAAGTTTAATGCAAAAAGTGCCGCACGCCCGTAAAATACAAAGCTATGTCGTATTCGTCAGCCGCTTTTACCACCTCATCGTCTCTTATGCTTCCGCCCGGTTCTATTATCGCTTTAACGCCTGCGCTTGCAGCCGCGTCAATACTGTCTTTGAATGGGAAAAAAGCCTCTGACGCAAGAGATGCGCCGTTTATGTCAAGCCCCATCTCTTTTGCCTTCAAAAGCGCGGATTTGGCGGCATCCACTCTGCTTGTCATTCCCATACCGACAGCTACCATGACGCCGTTTTTAACATAAACTACGCAGTTTGATTTCGTAAGAGCCGCTATTTTGTAAGCTATTTGCAAATCCCCAAACTCTTCTTTTAAAGCCGCTCTTTTGCTCTGCCGTTTTGCTTCCGATATTTCTTTTTCGCTGACGCTGTCGCTTTGCTGATATACAAAACCGCCGTCTATATGTTTAAAGTCGTACAAATCTCCGTTTAAAACAAGATATTTGCTCTCATGTGAAAAGATTTTGATGCGTTTTTTATTTTCAAAAACTTTCAGCGCCTCTTTTGTTACGCTTGCGGCGACTATAACTTCCACAAATATTTCATTTATTTTATTTGCCAAAGCCTCGTCAAGCGTTCCGTTTATCGCTACAACTCCGCCGTATGCGGACACCGGGTCGCATCTTAGCGCGTGGATATAACTCTCCAAAAGCGTCTCTTTTATGGCAAAACCGCATGGATTGGCGTGTTTGACGATACAGACGGCGTTTTCTTCGCCAAAAGCCGCCGCTATTTTCACTGCGGCGTTTATATCGGTCATATTGTTAAAACTCGCTTCACCTTTTAAAATTTTAAGATTTGCAGTAAAAAAATAGTCAAACTCGTACAACGCGCCTTTTTGGTGCGGATTTTCTCCGTATCTTGCATCAAAAGCTTTCGTTCCCGCGATGAACTGCTTATCGCCGAAACCGCCCTTAAAACGGCTGTTCATGTAGTTTGCTATCATGGCGTCATAAGATGCCGTATGCTCGTACGCCTTTATCATCATATCGCGCCTGAATTCAAGCGTATTGCCGCCGTTTTTTAGCCTCTCTATCACAATATCATAATCCAAAATATCCGTTACAACCGCCACATCGTTGAAGTTTTTCGCCGCGCTTCTGACCATAGCGGGACCGCCGATATCTATATTTTCTATTATTTCATCAAAATTGTCCGTTTTAGATATTGTCTCTTTAAATGGATACAAATTCACGCAAACGATATCAATGCCTTCTATGCCGTACTCTTTTGCAGTTTTGACATGCGCGGCGTCGGCGCGTTTATGCAAAATACCGCCATGTATATAGGGATTTAGCGTTTTTACCCTGCCCTCAAACATTTCGGGAAATTTCGTAACTTCGCTTATCTCTACGGCTTTGACGCCCTGCTCTTTCAAAAGTTTATAAGTGCCGCCTGTAGAGATTATCTCAAAACCCAAATTTTCAAGCGACTTGGCAAATTCTGCTATGCCTGTTTTATCGCTCACGCTTATTAATGCTCTCAAATTTCGTCCTTTAAACAAATATCGGTTAAAATTTTATCCAAGCAACCATTTAAAAGCGATAAAGGATGAAAATGTTTGACGAGATAATAAACAGAAGCGGCACGCACGCGCTAAAACTTGAAAGATACAAAAACTACAAAGACGCGATACCCGCATGGGTGGCGGATATGGATTTCAAATCCCCGCAATGCGTCATGGACGCGCTTCAAAAACGAATAGAACATGGGATATTCGGATATACCGCAGTAAATGACGAACTGACTGAGAGCGTGATAAATTTCATCAAAAAAGAGCATAGTTGGGATACTTCAAAAGAGTGGTTTGTTTTCACTTCGGGCGTTGTGGCGAGCTTGAATATAGTCTGCGGAATATTGAAAGAAAACGAAAGCGCAGTAACGACAACGCCGATTTATCCATACTTCCTAAACGCGCCAAAAAACATGAACCGCGAAGTTTCAACCGTCCCCATGAGGGAGATAAACAACAGATGGAGTATAGATTTTGACGAGTTTGAAAAGGCTATAAAGCCAAACTGCCGCCTTATACTTCTTTGCAATCCCTACAACCCGGGAGGCACAATTTTTACAAAAGAGGAGCTTTTGAAAATCGCACAAATAGCCATGAAATACGACCTTTTAATATGTTCTGACGAAATACATGCGGATTTGGTTTTGAGTGAAAACGCCAAACACATACCGATAGCTTCGCTCTCATCTGAAATCGCCGATAGAACCGTTACACTCATGGCTCCGAGCAAAACTTTCAATATCGCGGGGCTTCAAAGCTCTTTTGCTATTATATCAAACGAAAAACTCAAAGCCGCATTTGAAAAATCCATGGGACACATAAACGGCGGCGTCAATCTTCTTGCGCTTTGCGCTACGCAGGCGGCGTATGAGGGCGGCGGAGTTTGGCTTAAAGAGGTCAAAGAGTACCTGCGGGGAAATCTAAAAATAGTGCAAAAGTTTATACAAAACAACCCAAAACTCAAACTTTTAGAACTTGAAGCGGCATATCTTGCATGGATAGACTGCCGCGCATTAGATACCAACGCATGGAAACTTTTCGCCGACAACGGCGTTATATTGAATGAGGGCAAAGGTTTTGGAGAAGGCGGAGATGGATTTGTAAGGCTAAATTTTGCCATGTCAAGAGCGGTTTTGAAAGAAGTTTTAAGCCGCATGGAAACCGCTGTGCGCGGATTTTGACTGCTCATGCGCGAAATCCAATAAAAAAGCTGTTTTAACAAATGATGAGACAGCGAAGAAGCGGCATTTTTTATGCCGCGAGATATTATTAATTGCTATGTCATTTTTTTATCTGGTAAAATTATCTATTTCAACTTGCGTTTGTTTATAAGTTCCCGACGCTGTTTTATCAATATTTGTATATAAAACGCGTCCGTAATTATATAGCGCGTTATATACAAGTTTTTCGCCAGGGATTTGTTTAATATTTAGACTGCCGTTTGCTACAAGAGTCAAAGACGATATAAGCCTGAATAGGTTATCATCATAATAAACAATTCCCGATGCCGCGTTTGTAACTTCCACTTCAAGTTTTAAAACATATTTTTCAATATGATA
>JAITAB010000043.1 GCA_031284315.1 Campylobacteraceae bacterium | reverse complement strand
TTTTAAAACATATTTTTCAATATGATAATTCCTTGATAATTCAAGCGTTTTTTGTACGCCCGCCTCATAATTTATAGTTCCCTCTCTACGATTATAAACTCTTGCCATTTTTATTTCCTTTTTATTATTTTATTAAGTAATTTAATGCTAAATGCCCATATAGCCATACCTGCGATACTGCTTACCGTTCCGTAAGATAGTGTTCTATAATCAATGCTTTTAATATATTCCAACATGTTATATTCCTATATTTATGTGTAATTTTTTAAGGATTGTTAATCCAAAGCCGATAAAAATGCCTGTTAAAATGCCGTTTTTAACTATTGTTTTAGTTACCTCGTCCATTTTGCGTATTTCCTTTTTTTATGTTATAATTAGACAAATTTATAAAGGATTTCCAATGTATGGAATTGAATTTTATATCGGTATTACGCTTGGAGTGATTATATTCCTTGCCATATCCGCGCTTATAAAACATTTTAAACCTTTAAAGACTGTCTAATATTTTAATATCAAATTCAGTCGTTTTTATAACTGAATAACCGCCGTATTCTTGTGTCCGTAAAAAGCTATATTTGCTTAATTTTTGTATGATTTCTAACTTTTTTTCATTACCCCCTATTTTCATAAGATTGTATTTCTTTATAAAATCTGATATAATGCAATCAAATTTTGCAAAGGATACATCATGCTTTTTACAGTTCTTGGTATGATTGTTGGGGCCATTATTGCTTTCTCTATAATTTATTATATAGATAATAAAAAACATAATAAAGTAAAGGATTAAAATGAATCTCACTATATTTCTTGTTATCGTAATTGTTACAATAATAACAAAATTGATTTTTACTGTTATTTATAACAAAATAACAAAAAAATCTGTTTGATATTTTTATATCTTTAATCTTTTTAGCTAAATAACCGCTTGTTCTAAAAGTTGTTTTTAATCTGTTTTTATCATTTTCACCTCTCAAAATTATTATATTTTTCATAAGCTATCTATCTTTTTAATTTCATTTTCACTTGTATAAATTACAGATATTTTATTATTTTCATGTACTTCCAAAAAAGAGTATTTTTTAAGCGTTTGTACTGTCTGCAAATATTCATCGCCACATATATCCCTAAAATACTTTATATCTGCAGGTTCTTTTAATCTGCTAAAATAAAATATATCCGTAAAGCCTTTGACATACCGTTTAGTTTCGTCATTTCTTACGCGCGGCTTTACTTCGCGGTTCATACCTTTATTCAAAATAACTTGTATAATATCTTTTTTACTCCATTTTTCAACTGTCGAAGTTTTTGCAGTATATTTTTATTGTGCCGAGCGTTTTTATTTCTCTGTTATTTTCAAGCGACAAGTTTTAGCAAATGCATATCATGAAGGCAGATAAAAATCTAAGGGTTTGCCGCTCTTAGTCATTCCCGCACGACAATCTTGCGAAATAAGCGCATATCGTCGAGAAGGCATATTTGACTTTATCTTGATGCGGTTTTTGAATACTCCGTGTGCATGGATGCAAAAATGCACATTTTGCGGATTTTTCAAAAATTGCGATTATTTTATAGATAAAACAGTTTTTTTTATGTATAATCCGCTTTTCAAAACGCCAATGTAGCTCAGTCGGTAGAGCAGCGCATTCGTAACGCGCAGGTCAGGAGTTCGAGTCTCCTCATTGGCTCCATGTAAAAATTAAAAAGCGCGAGATTTGATGTAAACCCGCGCCTTTAGGGATATTTATTTAGTAGAGAGCATTAAAAAGAGCTTCTGTCATTATCGTCCATTCTGCATCGTAATCAATATCATCATAACAAAACGAATAGATGATGTTATTAACGGACTTTTTTGAACAAGAAGTACTATAGCCGTCGTCATAAGGCTCAAAATAGAGCGTATTTCTAAGATACTCTTCAAATGCCGATACATCAGCTGATTTATCGCTGCCAAATCCCGCGTATAAAAGACGGGCAGACAAAGAGGCGTCTATCTTTGGGAAAAACTCTATAACATCTTCATCTGTAGTATCCGCAGTCGCATTATCAAGCCACATACTAATATAGCGTTTACCGTTTATTTTCTCCGAACAAGTATCCGCTGTCCCATCGCTACGCTCATAGCAATACTCATCATATTCATCGATTTCAAAATCAAGCTCAATGATGCCGTCCACAAAGCCATTGAAAACATTGTCCGAAACGGGATAATATGCAACGCCTTTTTCCCTTTCCGTAACATCCGTATCCAATAATGTAGAAGAGGTAAAAAACTCACTATCCTCTATATATGGTAAATTTACATCAGAGTTTCCTCCGCTCCCGCCGCATCCGACTAAAAACGCCGCGCCCAAAGTCAGAACAAAAAAATTCATTAAAGTTTTCACCTCTTCCTCCTTAAAAAATTTTAAATATTATAATTATATTTTTTTATACTTAAAGTTTTAAAAATCCCTACTCTACTCCGCCTCAAAATCACACTTTTATAAAAAAACAGTATAATGCCAAAATGTATATCAAGCAAGAAAATAGCAATAAAATCAACGATTTATTATCCATAAAAGCAGCAAGCCAATGGGCGAGCGGCTTTACGGGCAAAAATGTAACGCCGTCCAATATCTCATATCTTATCCAATACGGACGCATAAGAAAGATCGGCGAAAACGGCTCTACGCAAGTTTCATTAACGGAGCTTCAGAATTATTACAGTTCTTACAATAATTCGCGCGAGATTAACTTCAAAAAACATCTTGGCGAAGATTTGAATTGGGCGCTGTCGTTTGAACAATACAAAGAAGCCGAAACTACAAAACATATTCATCGTTTGCACCCGTATAAAGGCAAATTTATCCCGCAGTTAGTAGAGTATTTTTTAGATAGCCATACCGATCGTTTCAAAAAAGAGAGATATTTCAAAAAAGGCGATATTATACTCGACCCGTTTGCCGGAAGCGGAACGACATTGTCGCAGGCATGCGAACTTGGAATACATGCGGCGGGCGTTGATATTTCGGCGTTTAACGCGCTGATAAGCAATTGCAAAATAACAGAATACAATATCGCCGATATTCAAGCGCAGACCGATCGCATCACTAAAGCGTTAAAAATATTTTTGTCCGATTCCCATGTTGTAGAATTTGAAGAAAAACTACTGCAAACGCTTAATGAATTTAACGGCAGATATTTTCCCGTCCCCGAATATAAATACCGCTTAGCGCGGGGCGAAATCAACGAAAAAGAGTATGGCGCGAAAAAAGAAAAAGAGTTTTTAGCTATATATAACGACCTCGTAAAACGACACTGCATTAAATTGCGGCAGGAAAAATGCGATAGTTTTCTTGACAAATGGTATTTACAGCATATAAGAGAAGAGATAGAGTTTGTATTTGGCGAAATTAAAAAAATTGAAAATATCAACACAAAAAATATCGTTAGCGTTATTCTAAGCCGAACGATTAGAAGCTGCAGAGCCACCACGCATGCCGACCTTGCCACGCTTGTAGAACCCGTTGCGACTACTTACTACTGCGCAAAGCACGGTAAAATCTGCAAGCCGCTTTTTTCTATCCTTAAATGGTGGGAAAGTTATACGAAGGATACTATTAGCCGCCTTATGCAATTTGACAAATTACGAACGCCAACATTTCAGCTCTGTTTAACGGGCGATAGCAGAACAATTGATATTTTTGAAGAGATAAAAAAGCAAAACGCCGATTTTGGCAGACTGCTTGAGCGGCAAAAAATCAAAGGGATTTTTTCCTCGCCGCCTTATGTTGGATTGATTGATTATCATGAACAGCACGCTTACGCTTACGATCTGTTCGGCTTTGAGCGAAAAGACAAATCCGAAATCGGCGCGCTTTTCAAAGGAAAAACAAAAGCGGCGAGAGAGAGCTATATTCAAGGCATTTCAGACGTTTTGAATAACTGCAAGCGGTTTTTAGCGGAAAATTATGATATATTTCTCGTTGCAAACGACAAATACAACATGTATCCGACTATTGCCGAAAAAGCGGAAATGCGAATAGTAAATCAATTCCGCCGCCCCGTACTAAATAGAACCGAAAAAGACAAAACAGCTTATTCAGAAACGATATTTCATTTGAAAAGGAGGTAAATTATGGCAAGAAAAGATATTACAGATTTAACAATTAAAAGATTATATGCGCTATCGGGGAATAAATGTGCGTTTCCAGATTGCAATGTTACATTTGTATCTTGTGAAAATAAAACGAATGTATCTACCATTTGCCATATTGAAGCAGCTGAAGAAGGCGGGGAAAGATATAACCCAAATTCAAACGACGAAGAGCGTAGAAGTTTTAAAAATTTAATCTTACTTTGTCCAAATCACCATAGAATAACAGACGATGTGAGTATTTATACCGTAGAAATACTTCGTGCAATGAAAAAAACACATGAGGCAAAAATGTTACAACCAGAACAATTAGAAAAAAATCCGTCTGCTTTGAATGAGATTATTAAATTAATCGGAGAAAAATTATTTAATACAGTTGCAAGTGAAAATCAACGTGTACCAAATCCACAAGAAAAAATTGAATATAACAATGTGATAAGATATAAACCAATTATTGAAGAATATAAAATTTATCAAGGAAAATTAAATAAATTGTACGAGGAGATAGAAAATGCAGGTTCAACA
>JAITAB010000028.1 GCA_031284315.1 Campylobacteraceae bacterium | reverse complement strand
TATTCCTGTGTCCTTTTCGTCATTCCCACAACCTCTTTTCATCATTCCCGCGATATAACAACAAGCGAAGTATATGCGCCTTCTATGTCATTCCATCGTCCCTTTTCGTCATTCCCGCGACCCTTATGTCATTCCCGCGTAGGCGGGAATCCAAACATATAAATAAAAATTATTTCATCTTATTATTGGCGACAGCCTTTTTGTTGTAATAATATAGATTCCCGTTTTCACGGGAATGACGGAGGGGTGCGGGAATGACGAAAGGAAGGACGGAAGACGGAGAGAAGGCATAGGAATGACATAGAGAGGTAATTCCCGCGACCGAACGACAAGTTTCCGCAGGAAACGCATATCGTGAGATTGGTGTCCCCAAAAGCAAATGTTTTTGGGGCAAGAAGGCGGGAATCCAAAAGAAAAACAAAAAACGGAAATAAAACAATAAAATTCCTAATTTTTATATTTTTTAGACATTAAAATATTGAGCAAAGAATGGATTCCCGCCTACGCGGGAATGACATAAGGGTCGCGGGAATGACGGAATGAAGTGTCATACATTTTGCTTCGTTTGGCCGCGGGAATGACATAGGAAATGCGGGAATGACGGAAAGAAGTGTCATACATTTTGCTTCGTTCGGTCGCGGGAATGACGGAGTGGTTGTCATTTCTGCTGCCAAATTGACACACATGCATTTTTTTGTCTGCGAGCCGCTGCGGTGCGGGAATAAATGGAATCGATAAATTATGTATTGGGATTTGAAATAAATTGCATGTGATAGCAGTCGAATTTATGCGAAAAAAATGAAAAAACGGTTTGCCATAATTGCGGCAAACCGTCTTAAATTATCAGCCTTTGCGCTTTTTGATTATCTCTTCGGAGACATTTTTAGGCACTTCCTGATAGTGGTCAAATTCCATAGTATATGTGGCGCGTCCCTGCGTTTGGCTTCTTAGATCTGTTGAGTAGCCGAACATTGTCGCAAGAGGACAAAAAGCGTTTACTATTTTAAGTCCGCTTCTGTCGTCCATAGAGTTAATCTGCCCTCTTCTGCGGTTCAAATCGCCTATAACATCGCCCATGAAATCCTCGGGAGTTTCAACTTCAACCTTCATGATAGGCTCCAAAATCACAGGATTTGCCTTTCTCGCGCCCTCTTTAAAGCCCATGGAAGCGGCAAGTTTAAACGCCATTTCCGATGAATCCACCTCATGATAAGTGCCGTCATACAAAGTAACCTGCACATCTTCTACGGGATAGCCCGCCAAAACGCCGCTTTGAAGCGCTTCCTGGCAGCCTTTATCAACTGCTGGAATATACTCTTTGGGTACAACGCCGCCTTTGATGTCATTGATAAATTTATATCCGCTGCCCGGCTCCAACGGCTCAAGTTTTAAAAATACATGTCCGTATTGACCGCGACCGCCTGATTGTTTTGCGTATTTATATTCTTGGTTTACGCTGTTTCTTATCGTCTCTCTGTAAGCGACCTGCGGCTGACCGACTTCGGCTTCCACTTTGAACTCTCTTAGCATTCTGTCCACGATAATCTCAAGGTGCAGCTCGCCCATGCCCGAAATAATAGTCTGTCCGCTCTCTTCGTCCGTTTCAACTCTAAATGACGGGTCTTCCTGCGCCAATTTCTGAAGCGCGATGCCCATTTTCTCTTGATCAGCTTTCGTTTTAGGCTCAACCGCAACGGATATAACGGGCTTTGGAAATTCCATCTTTTCCAATATAACCTTATCTTTTTCGCCTGCCAAAGTATCGCCTGTAAGCGTATCTTTAAGACCTACGACAGTGCCGATTTCGCCCGCGTAAAGCTCTTTAATCTCTTCGCGTTTATTGGCATGCATTCTAAGAAGCCGCCCTATTCTCTCTTTTTTGCCTTTTGTCGTATTTAAAGCATAGCTTCCGCTCTCAAGCACGCCTCTGTAAACGCGCACGAACGCAAGCTGTCCGACAAACGGATCGGTCATAATCTTAAACGCCAACGCGGCAAATTCGCCGTTGTCAGTTGAGTTTACAGTCGTTTCGCCGCCGTCTTCGTACTGACCTTTGATAGCCTGAACTTCCGTAGGCGCGGGCAGATAATCAACCACTGCGTCAAGCATCGGCTGAATACCCTTGTTTTTGAAAGATGTGCCGCATGTCATGGGGACTATCGACATATTGTGGCAGCCGATTTTCAAACCTGTTTTTATCTCTTCAACGCTAAGTTCTTCGCCGCCGAGATATTTTTCCATCAACTCTTCGCTTGTTTCGGCAATCGCTTCAATGAGTTTTTCTTTGTACTCTTTAGCTTTGTCAAGCAGATTTGCAGGTATCTCTTCAATCTCGTATTTTGAACCCAAAGAGGCTTCGTCTTCCCAAACAAGCGCTTTCATTTCTACTAAATCTATAACGCCCTTGAAACTGTCTTCTGCGCCGATTGGGATTTGGATAGGAACCGGGTTTGATTTCAATCTATCTTTTATCTGTTTTTCAACTTTGTAAAAGTCTGCGCCAACTCTGTCCATTTTATTGACATATACCATTCTTGGGACATGGTATCTGTTAGCTTGACGCCATACGGTTTCGGATTGGGGCTGGACGCCGCCGACTGCGCAAAACACAGCCACAGCTCCGTCAAGTACGCGCATGGAACGCTCAACTTCTATCGTAAAATCAACATGCCCAGGAGTGTCTATAACATTTATCTGATAATCTTTCCACACACATGTAACAGCGGCGGAAGTTATCGTAATGCCGCGCTCTTTTTCCTGCTCCATCCAGTCTGTTGTCGCCGCGCCGTCATGAACTTCGCCGATTTTGTGCGACATTCCCGTATAATACAAAATACGCTCTGTTGTTGTAGTTTTGCCTGCGTCAATATGCGCAGCGATTCCGATATTTCGGACTCTTTCTATTGGAGTTTTTCTTGCCATTTTGTCAGTCCTTATTTTTTAGTTTGCAAGAAAAGCGGTCTTTTTTTGACCGCTTTAGCATAAATTTTACCAGCGGTAATGGGCAAACGCTTTATTTGCCTCCGCCATTTTGTAAGTATCCTCTTTTTTCTTAAAAGACGCGCCTCTATTGTTCGCGGCATCCATTAACTCGTTAGCCAGTTTTTCAATCATAGTTCTTTCGCTTCTTTTTCTCGCGTATGAGATGATCCATCTAAGCGCAAGCGCTTGCTGACGCGCAGGTCTTACCTCTACCGGAACCTGATAAGTAGCTCCGCCGACGCGGCGGCTTTTAACTTCCATGACAGGTTTAATATTATCAATGGCGTTGTTAAATATGTCTATGCCTTTAACTTCGCCGCTCTTTTTTTCAATCAATGCCAGTGTGCCGTACATGATATTTGTAGCGACGCTTTTTTTGCCGTCATACATCAAAGCGTTGATAAACTTTGTAACAACTTTACTTCCGTATATTGGATCCGGAAGCGCCTCTCGTACAGGAGATTTTCTTCTTCTCATTTTTTCTTTCCTTCAAATTGATTAAGGCAATTTTACTCAAACGCTGCCAAATAAAGGGCGCGCCTGTGGTTAAATTTACTTAAATTATTTATTTAGCCGCCGCTTTTGGTCTTTTTGTACCGTATTTGCTTCGGCTTACCTTTCTGTTTGCAACGCCTGCCGTATCAAGCGCGCCGCGCACGATATGGTATTTGACGCCGGGTAAGTCTTTTACTCTTCCGCCTCTAACCAACACGATAGAGTGTTCTTGCAGGTTATGACCTTCGCCGCCGATATAGCTAATAACTTCAAAGCCGCTTGTAAGTCTTACTTTGGCAACTTTACGAAGAGCAGAGTTTGGTTTTTTCGGAGTCGTAGTATAGACTCTCGTGCAAACTCCGCGCCTTTGTGGGCATTGTTTAAGAGCGGGCGATTTGGACTTTTTGACAGCCTTTTCGCGCTCTTTTCTTATCAATTGATTGATAGTTGGCACACTGTTTCCTTTTTTTAATATACATAGATATTTTCCGTAGAGAAAAATACCCGTGATTTTATTTAAAATATACTTAAAAAAAGGTTAAATTAAGTTTCTTAATTTAACCTCTCGCCTTACTTATTCTCTTTGAGGGTTATAGTTTTGTTGTCGTATATACCGGTTCCAACAGGTATCATGCGTCCTATAATGACATTTTCCTTCAAATCTTCCAAATGGTCTATTTTTGCCGCGATACTCGCTTCCGTTAAAACTTTTGTCGTCTCTTGGAATGAGGCTGCGGAAATGATACTGTCGCTACCTATCGCCGCTCTTGTTACGCCCAAAAGCACGGGTTCGGCAATAGCCGGCTCGCCGCCAAGCTTCATGATGCGCTCGTTTTCTTCTTTGAATTTGCGGCGGCTGATTAAATCGCCTACGATAAAATTCGTATTGCCGCTGTCCAAAATCCTAACTTGTCTTAGCATTTGCGAAACTATAATCTCAATATGCTTATCGCTTATCGCAACGCCCTGTCTGCGGTAAACTTGCTGAATTTCGCTGATGAGATAATAATGCAGCGCCTTTTCTCCGAGTATCCTTAAAATATCATGGCTTGAAGCTACGCCGTCTGTCAATCTCTCGCCCGCATGGACATATTCGTCTGCATGTACATGTATTTGCTGCGATTTGTCTATTAAATACTCTCTTGATGTACCGTCCGTGCTTTCTATGATAATTCTCTCTTTTGCCCTAAGCGGTTTGCCGAATTTTATCGTACCATCAATTTCCGCGATAACAGCGGCATTTTTCGGTCGTCTTGCTTCAAACAGTTCGCTTACCCTCGGAAGACCTCCTGTGATATCTTTTGACTTGGCAACGGCTTTTGGCGTACGCGCAAGCAAATCTGCCTGTTTAACTTCTGCGCCGTCTTGAACAAATATGGCTGTTTTGGGCTCAAGCTGATATTTAATTATCTCGCCGATTTTTGTTGAAACAACAATCGTGGGTTTGATGCCTGAGGGCAGATACTCGTTAATAACAAGTCTGCTTTGTCCCGTGAGTTCGTCATACTGTTCGGTCGCGCTTGTGCCTGATTCTATATCCTCAAATACGACTTTACCGCTGTTTTCGGCGATAATCGGCGTAGAGTACGGATCCCATTCGGCAATTGTCGTATGCTCATCGCTTTTTGGAACGGCTATGAGTATATTGTCCGTAACTTCGGTATTGTCGCTTACTTCAAGAATAGAATTTCGCGGGATATAATGGCGGATAGCTTCTCTGTCGTCTTTGTCGGCAATAACCGCAAAAATACCCTTAACGCTTATCACATCGCCTTTTTTGAAATCATGATATCTTTCAAGGTAATCTGCTTGAAGTTTATAAAATTTCACGATACCGTTTGCGTTCGCTTTGATCTTTTGAGTAATCGGCGCGCCGTCTTTTATCTTCAAATCAGCCGCATACGGAATACGCTGAGGCACATTCCACCCCTCTTTTATAATCTCAACGATACTGTCTTCAGCCTCTACTTCCACGCCGTTTTCAAACGGCAGGTAAAGTTTGCCCTCCACTTTGCCGCCAACGCCCGCAAGTTCGCTTGGTTTGGCTATATCGTTTTTCCTGAGAGTATATTTTACGCTCTCTTTTTTGCCCTCAATATTGATGATAACCTCTTCATAGGCATAATCAACGCTGTATTTTCCCTTGAACGGAGCTTTTATCTTAGGCTCTACAAGCAGTACGGCGGCGTTTCGTCTGTTCGCGATTACGGTTTTATCGTCTTTTGTCGTATATGTTTTTAAATTATAAAAACGGATAAAGCCCTCTTTTTGAGCCGTAATCTGTCTGTCCTGCTGTTCTGTTGAAGCAGTTCCGCCAATGTGGAATGTTCTTAGCGTGAGCTGAGTTCCCGGTTCGCCGATGGATTGGGCGGATATGATGCCCACAGCTTCGCCCGGTTTTACAAGTTTGCCCTCTCCCAAGTTAATGCCGTAGCATTTTGAGCAGACGCCTTTTGGAGCCTTGCATGTAATAGGCGTTCTGATAACAACCGATTTTACTCCTGCTTCCGTTAAAGTTCTGGCTTTTTTCTCATCTATCAGCGTGCCTTCGGCAAAAATAATTTCATTTGTGATAGTATCTATAACATCTTCGGCCAAAACTCTTCCAAGAACCCGCTCTTCCAAAGACTCTATCAAGTCGCCGCTTTCGGTAATCTCCGTTATCTCAACGCCTTCATGAGTACCGCAGTCTTCCATCGTAACTTTCACATTCTGCGCAACATCTATGAGTTTTCTTGTCAAATATCCTGCATTCGCGGTTTTTAGCGCAGTATCCGCCAAACCTTTTCTCGCGCCATGCGTGGAGATAAAATATTCAAGAACATTCAAGCCTTCGCGGAAGTTTGATATGATAGGGGTTTCTATGATAGAGCCGTCAGGCTTTGCCATGAGTCCTCTCATGCCCGCTAACTGCCTGATTTGCGCCGCGCTTCCTCTTGCGCCCGAATCCGACATCATGTAGATTGAGTTAAATCCGTCTCTGTCGCTTTTTACAAGCTTCATCATTTCCGCAGCTACGATATTGTTCGTATCAGTCCAGATATCAACGATTTTATTGTATCTCTCCTGCTCGGTCAAAAGTCCCGCGCTGAACTGCTGCTGAATTTCGCGTACTTTTCTTTTCGCTTCATCTATGTTTTTTTTCTTGGATTCGGGTATTTTAATATCGTCTATTGAGATAGAAACGCCCGCCTCCGTAGCATATTTGAAGCCGAGATTTTTTAAATTGTCCAAAAATGCCGCAGTTACTTCAAATCCGCCCTCTTTATAAACATAATCAATCAAGGAAGCAATATTTTTCTTCTTCATGATAGTATTCCAAAATTCTTCGGGAACGAAGTTGGGAATCGCATTTTTAAAGATAAGTCTGCCCGCTGTCGTAAATATGGTTCTATTATCCGCTCTTGTTTTAATCTTCGCATGTATGTCAAGATAACCCGATTCTATGGCTATCATAACTTCGTCAATATTGGCAAAAATTTTATTTGAGCCTTTGGCGTTTGGTTTTTCAAGCGTCAAATAGTAAAGTCCCAAAACCATATCTTGCGAAGGAACAGTTACGGCTTTACCAGAAGCCGGAAGCAAAATATTCATGGAGCTTAACATTAAAACTTTGCACTCTGTAATCGCCTCTTGCGAAAGCGGTACATGCACAGCCATCTGGTCGCCGTCAAAGTCCGCGTTAAACGCAGAACAAACAAGCGGGTGAAGCTGTATCGCTTTGCCTTCAACCAGTATCGGATGGAAAGCTTGGATTGATAATTTATGCAGCGTAGGCGCGCGGTTTAACATGACGGGATGATCTTTTACGACTTCCGACAAACACTCCCAAACTTCGTTTGTTTTCGCCTCTATCATCTTTTTCGCCTGTTTTACAGTCGTTGCGTAACCTTTCTCTTCAAGGCGCGCCAAAAGATGCGGTTTGAAAAGTTCCAATGCCATGAGTTTCGGAAGTCCGCACTGATCCATTCTAAGTTTTGGTCCTACGACAATTACTGAACGACCGCTGAAATCAACTCTTTTCCCGAGAAGATTTTGGCGAAAACGCCCCTGTTTGCCTTTGATAATTTCGGAGAGCGATTTTAACGGTCTTTTATTTGAGCCTTTGACTGCATTTGCGCGTCTGCCATTGTCAAAAAGCGCGTCCACAGACTCTTGAAGCATTCTTTTTTCATTTCTTATAATAATATCGGGCGCGTCAAGTTCGAGCAGTCTTTTGAGGCGCGAATTTCTGTTTATTACGCGTCTATAAAGGTCATTTACATCAGAAACCGCAAATTTTCCGCCGTCAAGCGCGACAAGCGGGCGCAAATCGGGCGGGAGAACAGGCAGAACGGTTATCATCATCCATTCGGGTCTGTTGCCACTGTTTAAAAACGCTTCCACGACTTTGAGTCGTTTTACTATCATTTTTTTCTTGGCTTCCGAACTTGTTGAATTTATATCTGATTTCAACTGCTCCAAAATAGCCACCAAATCAAGTTCGGCTAACATTTTCTGGATAATTTCGCCGCCCATGGAAGCTTTGAAGCCCGTATTTTCAAACCGCTGCTGTAAAGACTGGTGCTGCTCTTCGTTTAAGACATCGTATTTGGCGACTTTTTTCGCATTTTCATTGTCATAATATGCTTCGCCCGGCTCTTCAACTATATAAGCCTCGTAATAAAGCACGCGCTCCAAATCCTTCATCTTTATGCCAAGAAGCGTGCCGATGCGGCTTGGAAGCGAATTTACATACCAAATATGCGCAACGGGAGTTACAAGTTCTATGTGTCCCATACGCGAACGGCGTACTTTTGTACTTGTTACTTCAACGCCGCACTTTTCGCATTTCACGCCCTTGTAGCGCATTTTTTTATATTTGCCGCACAAACATTCATAATCTCTTACGGGTCCAAATATTTTCGCGCAAAAAAGACCGTCCCGTTCTGGTTTTAGCGTGCGGTAATTGATAGTTTCGGGCTTTTTGACTTCGCCGTAACTCCATGTCTTTATCTTTTCAGGACTTGCCAAACGCAGCTGAAATGCCCCGAAATCGCGCGGGCGGTTTTCTTCGTTTACATTTATCAATTCAAATCTTTTCATTATTCGTCCACCTCATTATAAATCTCAACATCCAATGCCAGAGATTTTAACTCGTTTGTCAAAACAAAGAATGTTTCAGGCACGCCGTTGCTTGGTATATTTTCGCCTTTTGTCAAAGCTTTATACGCGCTGATGCGTCCCTCCACATCGTCCGATTTGACGGTAAGCATCTCTTGGAGAGTATTTGCCGCGCCGTAAGCTTCAAGCGCCCAAACTTCCATTTCACCGAACCTCTGTCCGCCAAAAAGCGCTTTTCCGCCGACAGGCTGCTGCGTTACAAGAGAGTAAGGTCCCGTACTTCTTGCATGGACTTTTTCATCAACTAAATGGTGAAGTTTTAGCATGTACATGTAGCCTACATTGACTCTTTCCTGCATTTTTCTGCCCGTCTTGCCGTCATAGAGTTCGCTTTTGCCGTCCATGTCCATTTTCGCCATTTCAAACAATTTCTCAAACTCTTCCTGATTTACGCCCTCAAACACAGGAGTTGCGAATTTGACGCCGTTCGCCCAATCCCTTGCATACTCCAAAAGCATTTCGTCATCTATTTTTTCCATGAACTTTTTAGCATTCATGAGATTTGCAACATCGGCTATTTCAATCATTTTTTTGCGCAAATCCTGCAGCCATTCGCCCGTTTTATTCGTCATAATCTCATTTATCTGAGCGCCGAGCCTTCGCCCCGCAAGCCCCAAATGCACTTCAAGGATTTGACCGATATTCATACGGGAAGGAACGCCCAGAGGATTTAAGATAATGTCCACAATTTCGCCGTTTTTAAGGTAAGGCATATCAACTTCTGGAACAATATTTGAAACAATGCCTTTGTTTCCGTGCCGTCCCGACATTTTATCGCCGACTTTTATCTTGCGTTTTGCGGCAATATAAACTTTGACAAGTTTTACTACGCCGTTTGGTAAAATGTCATCTTTTTCAACGATATTTAACTTATCGTCATGTTCGTCTTTTAGCTTCTTTTTCTCATTTTGAAAATAGTTTTTCAACTGTTCGTATTGAGCCTGAACATCGCTGTTGAAGGCTTTTGCCAATGCATTTAATGAAAAGCGGTTTACATTTGCCAAATCGTCTTTTGATATCGTGCTTCCTTTTTTATAAAGCTTTTTATTGACTTCCTGCTCTCTGTCAAGCTTTTCACGCGAAAGCAGCGAATTAATGCGCAGCATCTCTTCTCTATCCAACATCAAAAGTTTGTCATGATGCTCTCTGTCTAATATCTCTTTCTCTTTTTCATACGCTTTTACGGCTCTTGGGTCTTTGTCGTAACCTTTTTTTGTAAATATCTTCACATCCGTTACAACGCCTTCCATGGAGGGAGTTGCATAAAGGGATTTGTTTACCACATGTCCCGCTTTTTCGCCGAAAATCGCTCTAAGCAGCCTCTCTTCGGGAGTTGGTTTCACTTCGCCTTTTGGAGAAACTTTTCCGACAAGTATCATACCTGGTCGCACATTTGTGCCTATTCTTACTATGCCGCTCTCGTCAAGATGAGCCAAATCTTCCTCTTTGATATTGGGAATATCTTTTGTTATCTCTTCCACGCCGTCTTTAAGTTCTCTGGCTTCTATCTCTTTTTCATAAATATGAACGCTCGTGAAAGTATCCTCTTTAATGAGCCGTTCATTGATGATAATGGCGTCTTCAAAGTTGTATCCGTTCCATGGCATGAACGCCACCATTGCATTTTTGCCCAAAGCAAGCTCGCCTTTGTCCATGCTGGGACCATCGGCTATGATTTGACCTTTCTCTATTTTTTCGCCCGCTTTTATGACAGGACTTTGCATGAAGGTAGAGTTCTGGTTTGTTCTGAGATTTTTCTCCAACGCGTAATGGTCTATATACGCGCCGTTATCATCTTCGCCCAATATATAGATATTTTTATTATCCACTTTTTCTACTATGCCTGACCGTTTTGCTTTAATGGCTTCCCATGAATCGCGCGCTGCAATTTTTTCAACGCCTGTTCCGACAATCGGAGCGGCAGTTTTCAAAAGCGGAACCGCTTGTCGCTGCATGTTTGACCCCATAAGCGCACGGTTTGCATCATCATGTTCCAAAAATGGAATAAGTGAAGCCGCAACGCCTGAAACCATCGCGGAAGAGAGGTCTATATGAGTTACTTTCTCTTTTTCCGTAAGCACTATTTCACCGTTTACTCTGGCTTCTATCAAATCCTCCGCTATCGCGCCGCTTTTATCAATCTGCGTACTTGCAGGAGCTATCACAAGCCCTTCTTCCTGAGTTGCCGTGATATATACTATCTCGTCCGTTACCTTGCAATTTTCAACTTTTCTATACGGAGCTTCAACAAAACCCAAATCATTAACTTTTGCATAAGTCGCAAGAGTGTTGATAAGTCCGATGTTTTGACCCTCAGGCGTTTCAACGGGACAAATTCTGCCGTAATGCGTAGGATGTACATCGCGCACTTCAAAGCCCGCTCTCTCTTTCACAAGTCCGCCCTCGCCAAGCGCGGATAGACGCCTTTTGTGGGTAATCTCGCTCAAAGGATTGGTCTGATCCATAAACTGTGAAAGCTGTCCGCCCGTAAAAAACTCCAAAATAGAGTTTGTTATCATTTTTGAATTTATCAAATCATGCGGCATCAACTCTTCAACATTTCCGCCCAAAGCGCCGAATTTATCGCGTATGGCTTTTTGCATTTTGGCAAGTCCTGTGTGCATTTCGTTTGCCAAAAGTTCGCCGATTGATCTTATCCTTCTGTTGCCCAAGTGGTCGCGGTCGTCAATGTGTCCTTGTCCATTTTTCACTTTTATCAGATATTTCGCCGTTTTGATGATATCTTCGTTTGTCATGACGGTAACATATTCGGGTACTTCAAGACCGAGTTTGTGGTTCATCTTCATGCGCCCGACTTTTGTCAAATCATATCTTTCGGGATTAAAGAAAAGATCGTTTACGAAAATTTTTGCGGCGTCTTTTGTTACAGGCTCTCCCGGTCGCATAACTTTGTAAATTCTAATCGCCGCCAAATCGTTCTCATCTTCAATGCTTTCAGTTTGGCGCAAAAGTTTCAGCGTCTCGGCGTCAGCCACAAACGAGTTAATTATCGCGTCATCTACGCCGCTTGCCATATCGTTTGCTATCTCTATATTTTCGCAGCCGGATTCTATGATTTTTATCATTTTATTCTCTTCAAGCTGCGTCAGCGTATCATATAAAATCTCTCCGCTCTCTTGATTTATCACAGGGGATGCCAAAAAGCGGTTTGATAAAATTTCAGCCGGATATTCTACCCATTTTATGCCCTCTTCCGCTATCTTGTCAGCCCTTTTTTTTGTAAGTCTTTTGCCTGCGCTCATGAGCAGTTCGCCGTTTTCATCTTTAAGGTCAAAATCAACGCGTCCTACAAAATTATCAGGGATATACTCCATTAAAAATTTATTATTTCTAATTTTAATATCAAGTATCGGATAAAAAAGTTTTAAAATATCCTGCTTGCTGTATCCAAGAGCTCTGAAAAGTATCGTGATAGGCACTTTTCTTCTTTTATTAATGCGCACAAAAAGCGTGTCTTTCGCATCATATTCAAAATACAGCCATGAGCCGCGATCCGGAATAATCTGCGCCGTATATATCAATTTATTGACGACTGTTGCGCTCTCTTCTTCCTTGAAAATAACGCCCGGGCTTCTGTGAAGCTGATTTACGACAACTCTTTCTATTCCATTAATAATAAACGATGTGCGCTCCGTCATCAACGGAATTTCGCGGATAAAAATTGATTGTTCTTTTATATCTTTTTCGCCGAGTTTTTCACCCGTATCCTCATTCCTGTTCCACAGTATGAGTCTTATATTCATCTTTAAGTTTACAGAGTATGTCAAGCCTCTTTCCATGCACTCTCTGACATTGTATTTCGGCCTGATTACTTCACATCCTATATACTCTAATGTTAATCTGTTTTGCGGGTCATGAATAGGGAATATGGATTTAAAAACCTTCTCTATTCCGCTCTCTGTATTTACCGCGTCAATATTTAAAAAATGTTCATAACTTTTTTGCTGAAGCTGCAATAAATTGGGTACATCAATTTGTGTAGGAACTTTAGCAAAATCGACTCTAAGGCGATTTCCTGATTTTAGGCTGTTTAGCATGAGTCTTTACCTCGTAATAAAAATTTGAAAAGAAACTGTAGCGGCTGCTTCGAGGCAGCCTTGTAACGGTTTTTTACTTTTAAAATGCAAAGGGGGAATAATCCCCCTTTTTTTTGCAAAACTCGCAAACAAAGCTATTTAATCTCAACTTTGGCGCCGGCTTCCTCAAGCTGTTTTTTAACCGCTTCGGCATCAGCTTTATTAATGCCTTCCTTGATGGTTGAAGGAACCTGTTCTGTAGCGTCTTTTGCCTCTTTAAGACCAAGACCCGTGATAGCTCTTACGGCTTTGATGACATTGATTTTATTAGCGCCCGCATCCACAAGCACGACATTAAATTCTGTCTTCTCTTCTTCCGCCGAGGCTGCATTGCCTGCTGCTGCGCCTGCGCCCGCTACTACAACGGGGGCTGCCGATACGCCGAATTTCGCCTCAAACTCTTTTACAAGCGAACTGAGTTCCAATACGCTTAAATTAGAGATAAACTCTAAAACATCTTCTTTGGTGATTGCCATTTTTATTCTCCTGTTTTATATTTTTAAATTACGCTGATTGTTCTTTTTTGGCTCTAAGAGCATCCAAACCGACAACAAAATTTGTAATCGGCGCATTCCAGACTTGCAATAACATAGCGATAAGTTCTTCGCGCGAAGGCATGGTAGCGAGCGCTTCCACTTTTGAAGCGTCAGCCGCAGAACCGTCAACGAAAGCGGTTTTAATAAAGAAAAATTCAGAATCTATCTCTTTTTTGAAACCTGCCGCAACTTTACTTACGCCAAGCTGATCGCTGCCCCAAATGAATATATTTGTATCTTTAAGTCCCAAGTCGCTTATATCGGCATTTTTCATAGCTATAGCGGCAAGCGAGTTTTTGATTACCTGAACTTTAACGCTTGCGGCTCTTGCTTTTTTTCTTAACTGCTCGATAGCTTTTACGCTTAGACCTTTGTAGTTACAAACTACTATCGCTTCGGAAGCTTTAAACTCTTCTGTGAGTTCGCTTACAAGTTTGATTTTTTCGTCTTTTGTCACTTTTTCTCCTTTCTGACCGGTGATTTCAAGCGGAGTCGGGAAGTCCCCAAATTAAGCTTTCGCCTCTGCTGTCTCCAATCAAAGATAAAATCCCAAAAACGGCAAGAGCGCCGCTTTTTCAAAACATATCAAATAACGCTCTCGCGTCTACTGCCAAATACCAAAAAGCATTAAAATGCTAGGGACTCCCGCGGCAAAAATTCCCTCCGCGATACTAAGATATGGGAAAACTTTGCCAAGCTTTTTAAAGCCTGCCGCAAGTTCCAAAAAGCCTTCCATCCATAAAATTGCCCATGCGAACCATAATATAGCCATTCCTATGAAGCCTGCCTTTAAACATGCCAATGCGCTTATTAGCGCGAAAACAACGACACAAAGGCTATACCAGCCAAAAGGGCGCAAATCAAGCTTTAAAAGAAAATTAGCCGCTATAAACAGATATGTAAAGCCAAATAAAAAGCCCGCGATTATATTGTTATAAGCCATCGTATCGGCGCTATCAGCCCGCGCAATCATAATAAAACTGCTAATGACGATGATGCCGCCCGTAACGATATTGATAAATGACGCGCTCTTCAAATCTATCTTGCAAAGAGCGGCAATTCCATTACTCACAAGAGTTATGCACACGAAAAAAAGATAAACTCCCAAAAGTCCCATATTAATCCTGTCTGTTTTTTAATAATACAGCAAAAATTCTAAGTTATTTCAAATCCATCAACTCTTGAGTTTCCAAGTTAACGGAAGGACTCATAGTCAATGAAAGCGCTGCTGATTTTATATATCTTCCTTTTGCAGTAGAAGGCTTATGCTTGTTGATAGCTTTGATAAATGTGGACAAGTTGTCGTTTATCTGCTCTTCGCTAAAACTTATCTTGCCTATGCCCGCATGTATATTGCCTTGTTTATCAACGCGGAAATTCACCTGTCCGCCTTTTGCATTTTCAATTGCTTTTGCAACATCCATGGTAACAGTGCCTGTTTTCGGGTTGGGCATCAAACCTTTTGGTCCCAAAAGCCGTCCCACTTTACCGACTAAACCCATGAGATTTGGCGTTGCTATCAAAACATCAAAGTTGAAAACTCCCTTGCCTATCTCCTCAATCAAATCCTCAGCTCCGACTATATCGGCTCCTGCGTTTTTGGCTTCGTCCGCTTTTATATCTTTTGCTATAACAGCTACGCGCACACTTTTACCCGTACCTGCGGGCAATACGACAGAGCCTCTTACCATTTGGTCTGCATGACGCGGATCAACATTTAACTTTAACGCTATCTCTACGGTTTCGTCAAATTTTGCCGATTTTAAATTTTTTACCGTTTTTACCGCTTCGTTTACAGAATACTCTTTTTTACTGTCAACTTTTTCAAGCAACTCTTTAAATCTTTTTGAAATCTTTTTTGCCATTTTTTATCTCCGCATGTTTATGTGCTTCCGCCTTACCCCGGCGGTAAAGGGTGTCAATCTACTACTTCTATGCCTATGCTTCTGGCAGAACCCGCGATAATTTTCGCAGCCTGTTCCCTGTCTGAAGTGTTAAGGTCTGCCATTTTTCTATCTACTATCTCAAGAATCTGAGTTTTTGTTATCTTTGCAACTTTGTTTTTCAACGGATTGTCCGAACCTTTTGTAATGCCTGCCGCTTTTTTAATCAAATCTGTCGCGGGCGGCTGTTTTGTAACAAATGTAAAACTTTTGTCCGCATATACCGTGATAATAACGGGTATGTTAAAGCCAGCCAAATCTTTTGTTTTTTCATTAAAAGCTTTGCAAAACTCCATGATATTAACGCCGCGCTGTCCCAATGCAGGACCGACAGGAGGCGTAGGAGTCGCCTTGCCGGCAGCTATTTGCAGTTTAATTTCGCCAACTACTTTTTTTGCCATTTTTATTTTCCTTACAATTACACTATTTTTTCAACCTGCGAGTAGAGAATCTCTACCGGGGTGCTTCTTCCGAATATGGACACATTCAAACGAAGTTTTCCATGTTCCATGTCGTACTCTTCTACTATGCCTGTAAAATTTGCAAAAGGGCCTTCTGTTATTCGTACGCTCTCTCCGTCGTCAAATGATATTTTCGGTTTCGGAGCGCCTTTTTTCTCGGCTTTTTCTAAAATCAACGATATATCTTTCTGGCTAAGCGGAGTTGGTTTTTTGGATTCGCCGATAAAACGGCTTACTCTTGGTAAAGATTGTATTTTGTGCCACAAATCTGTATCCAAATCCAAATTGGCAAAAACATATCCCGAATAGAGGCTTCTCTCGCTTATCTTTTTTTTGCCGTTTTTTACCTCTATCACATCTTCGGTCGGAACTATGATACCATCTATTTTATGTTCTATGCCATGGTCGTGAACAAGCGTTTCTATCGCGCGCTTGACACTCTGTTCGCTGCCTGCGTAAGTCTGTATGGCATACCATTTGTGGTTCATAAAACAACCTTTAATATAAGAGACATTACAAAATCAACAAGCGCCAAAAACAGCGATATAATCGTTACAACAACCAGAACCGAAACAAATGCGTTTCTTACCTGCTCTTTTGTTGGAAATATAACTTTCCCAAGCTCGCTTTTTGAGTTTTTGATATAACTTATAATTTTTTCCATCATTGCAAACCTTTAACTCAAACCTTCAGTGGCAGGGTAGGAGGGATTCGAACCCCCAACCTGCGGTTTTGGAGACCGACGCTCTACCATTAGAGCTACTACCCTAAAAAGTTAAATCCATAAGGATTTAACTTTTCAATTTGACTTCCTTATGAACAGTATGCTTTTTAAGACGCGGGCAGTATTTGCTTATCTCTACTTTCTCTGTCGTAGTTTTACTGTTTTTGGTAGTCGTATAGTTAATGTCTCCGCTCTCGGAACATTTCAAACCTATTTTAATTCTACTATTATTTTTAGCCATAAAGTACCTTTAAAAAATCGAGGGAAAAAATCCCCCGCGAAACTGCTTATTTTAAAATCTTTGATACTACGCCCGAGCCTACTGTATGTCCGCCCTCGCGTATAGCAAATCTTGTTCCCTCTTCAAGAGCGATAGGAGCTATAAGCGTTACCGTTATTTTTATATTGTCGCCAGGCATAACCATTTCAATGCCGCTTGGAAGCGTGATTGAACCTGTTACATCTGTTGTTCTAACATAAAATTGCGGTCTATAATTATTGAAAAATGGAGTGTGCCGTCCGCCCTCTTCTTTTGTCAAAATATAAACTTCGCCCTCAAATTCAGTATGAGGAGTGATAGATTTTGGTTTAGCTAAAACCATACCGCGCTCAACGTCTTCTTTTTTGGTACCTCTTAGAAGAATACCGCAGTTATCGCCTGCTTCACCTTGATCCATCTCTTTTCTGAACATCTCTATGCCTGTAACCGTTGTCGTTTGAGTAGGTTTGATACCGACTATTTCTATGGTATCTCCAATTTTTACAACGCCTTTTTCAATACGACCAGTAACAACTGTGCCGCGTCCTGAAATAGAGAAAACATCCTCTATTGGCATCAAGAAATCCTTATCCGTATCTCTTTTTGGAGTTGGGATAAAACTGTCAACTGCATCCATCAATTCAAGAACTTTCTGTCCCCATTCGCCGACTTTGCCCGTTTTCGCCTCTTCAAGAGCTTTAAGAGCAGAGCCTGTAATGATAGGAGTATCGTCTCCTGGGAAACCGTATTCGTTAAGAAGTTCTCTTATCTCCATGTCCACCAATTCTATAAGGTCGGCATCGGCAATATCGGCTTTATTCAAAAATACTACGATATGCGGAACGCCTACTTGGCGGGCAAGCAAAACATGTTCGCTTGTTTGCGGCATTTTACCGTCTGTTGCGGCAACGACAAGTATCGCTCCATCCATTTGAGCGGCGCCTGTAATCATGTTTTTAACATAGTCGGCGTGGCCTGGGCAGTCAACATGCGCATAGTGGCGTTTTTCTGTCTCGTACTCTATGTGAGATGTAGCGATTGTAATACCGCGCTCTTTCTCCTCAGGAGCATTATCAATCTTATCGTAGTCTCTAAGCTCGGCAAGACCTTTAGTCGCCAAAACACCTGAAATAGCAGCTGTCAATGTAGTTTTACCATGGTCAACATGACCGATAGTGCCTATGTTTACGTGTGGCTTGTTTCTCGTGAATTTTTCCTTAGCCATCTTCTTCCTCCGTAATTTTTAGATTTTGATTTTTTAAATCATAAATTTTTAACAACATTCAATAAAAAGCCCAAAAATCGGCTTAACTTTCGCATGCAAAACTCTGCATACAACACATGGAGCTCATAGAGGGACTTGAACCCTCGACCTCTTCCTTACCAAGGAAGTGCTCTACCTCTGAGCCATATGAGCATCGTTCAAGGGACAAAGAGGGTGATTATACTCAAATTATTATTATAATATGATTATAAAAACTCCCAAATTACAAAAAAATTAGCAATGACTTTAAGTAGTTGAAGCAACAATTGAGTTTATTCAACAGCTCCCAGTCAAATAATTTCGTCCCATGAAAAAACGGAACGAAAAACGCGCTTAAAAATTTTGGAGCGGGAAACGGGACTCGAACCCGCGACCCTCAGCTTGGAAGGCTGATGCTCTAGCCAACTGAGCTATTCCCGCATCAAAATTAATGGTGGTGAGAGAAGGAATCGAACCTTCGAAGACAAAAGTCAGCAGATTTACAGTCTGCCCTCGTTGACCGCTTGAGTATCTCACCTTATAAGCGGTTTTACCATCATCTGGTCAAACACTGCCATAAAGTTTTTGAAAAATGGAGCCGGCAAAGGGACTCGAACCCCCGACCTACTGCTTACAAGGCAGTTGCTCTACCAGCTGAGCTACGCCGGCGGCGTGAATTTTTCAAAGCGGAAATTATATCCGAAAAGAGCTGACAAGTCAAGAGAGCGGCTACATTTTTAACAAAAATTGATTTTTTTACTTATCTTTCGCTATTAACAGCACAGGTTTTAAATGCAAAACGCGCCCAAATTTCACTCATGTACGCTGCAGACGATTAAATAAAATAGATAAATATCAAGTGCAATTTTTAGAGCGCGCTAATAATATTAATTACACGCCTCAAATCGGCAAAACTTCATACATGCAATTGCGCCAAAAAAGCATTTAACTTTCGTCCATGCAAACTAAAAATCATAAAAGGCGCGGCTTATTTATAAATTGCACATGCTTTCTCTGATTATCCGTTAGCGGTATGATTTTATTTTTGGATACATTAATAATATATCTATTGCCGCCTTTTTCTTTAATAATATAATTTTATCAGGCGCGATTTTTATATCATTTATATCTTTGCCGTTATTTGCGAGGTATCGGGCTTTATTTTAGTCTCGTTAATATTATCTGTGTATTCGATAATTTCTCTCGCGGTTTTTCGGATAAATTCGTCTTGCTTTTCTTTACGGCGGCATTTAAGCCTTTCGTCCGCTTGCATGATTTTATAAATGATTTTTCTTTTAATTCATAAATCGCGTTCTCAAATTTCCTAAATTTTTCCCGCTGCGCAACCGCATTACGAAAGCGTACCCGCTCCATGCGCAAAAGCCGCTTCCACCGAAGTTTTTAATATCTCCGAACCGCTCAAACTAACGCCAGTATCAAATCCCATAAGCGGCGCGGCAAAATCGCATAAAACTCCGATCGCAAAATCGTCCTCATCATTTCAAGCCTTTTGTTGTATTTTTTGCTTTGGCTGCATTAAGCTTCGCCGACAAACTTCATCAACTCTTTTTCAAATGCCGCCGCATCGGTTTTCATACGCCATTGTATATCGCCGCCGATTTTTTCGAAAGCCTTTTGCTGCGCCTCTACTGCAACGATATCCGAAAGACGCGGATTATCGCTTTTGGTCTCTACGATTAAGTGCAGCTTTATATGTTCGTCGTCTCCAACGGCATATACAAAATCAGGACTTGTCGTCCCGCCCGTATAAGTCGGCACTCTGATGCTCTGCTTTGGCAGTTTGCCATATACGATTACCTCTTTTTTCGGTTCAATCTTCAATATATCATGCTCTATTTCGCTGTCATAAGCTATCTCATCATACAAATACCGCTTTTTATCTATCTGGATATCGTTTGCTCTTTTTGCGCCGACAACTCCTTGCTTCAACTCCGACACAAAATCCCCATCATCGGTAAAAATATTTGTCCGCGCCGTGTAATCAAGCGCATGATAAGAAAACCTCTGCTTGAATGTTTCAAGAAAAACTTCCTCAAAATTATTAATTATATTTTGAAGCGTTGCGATATTGAACAGTTCCCGCGGCGTCTCCTGACCCTTGCGGGCGTTTATAATAGCTTGATGCAGCAGCGGCAGAGGAAGCGAAGTTTTTATATTTAGCCGTTTTAAAAATTCGCCGTAATTCATCACGCCAAGAGTCGTTTTGACGCTGTGCAAAGAGATATTAATCCCCATATTATCATCATCATTTTTTAGCGTTTGACTGATAATGCTTAGCGAAGGCTTTACAAATATGTCGTTTTTAGAAAATGCTTTTTCCACAGCTTTTTGCAAATCGTCCTTATCAACTCTTTCAAAATGCAAAACATATCGTTTGCTTACCTCGTTCCAAAGATTTCTCAGTTTCGCAAAATTGGCTTTGTTTAGATGTACTTTCGGACACTCATTCATTCCCTCGCCCGTTATTTTGCCGTCTTTCACTTTTATGCCGCTATCTTCGGGCAATAACGCAAAAAGTTTTTCTTGGTCTAATATCGCGTCATGTTCGTCAATAACAGCATCAATCAATAATTTTGCTTTTGCCATAGCATTGTTTGCGCCATAACCTGACTTCGCAAGTAAAGATAAAATTTCATCCGTAATTTTAGCCGTTGTGCCGCCGCCCAAATTAATCTCTCCAACCAATTTTTTGGCAAACTCTTTTTCGGAATAATCTATAATATATGTTAAGCGAAAGTCCTCATTGCCGTCTTGCGAACCAACTCTCGTTCCATTTTCGTCAAACGGCAGACGCAGTCCACGCCCTACTTCTTGCAGTTTGCTTATTTCAGAGCCGGAAGAGCGCAGTTTTGCGATGACAAAAACATTCGGATTGTCCCATCCTTCGCGCAAAGTCCATTTTGAAAACAAAAAACGCCTTACATTCCAACTGCCGTCGTCTTTTTTAAACATCAGCATTTTCTCTTTATTGCGCAAGATATCGTCTATCTCTTTTTGTATAGCCTCGTCGTTTTTCTTGGCGTTATCTTCAGCAAAATACCCTGCGACCGCCGCGCCGACATCATGTAAAGAAGCTTGCAAAAACTCTTTATATTCGCCGTTTGCGCTGTTTATCCCGCTTTGAAGCTTTTCTTTGAGCAGCTCTTCAAATTTTACCCTAAGCCACCCTTTTTCTCCGTCCTTTCCTCTAAACGAAGCGATACTGTCTATAAAAAACAGGCTATTGGTTTTTATGCGGTTTGCGCGAAAAAAGTTCTCTTTTTCTTTTTCAAAATGCGCTTCTAACGCTTGACTTAACAACAAACTTTGATAATCATTTGAGTAAATTTGCGGGCTTAATTCCAAGCCGATTTCTACCGCTAATTCATTGGATAATTTTAATTGATTCGGATAATTTCCGTCATATTCAAGCGTCAAACTTCCCTCAAACGCGCTGTCTATGATAGAAAGGCGTTCGCCCGCTTTTATCTCGGTATCGCCTATAAGCACGCTTTTGCCTTTGCTGATTGATTTGACTTTGTATTTTTTTGCATTCGGGTCGTTTAGCGCGGGATATTGGATATTTACGCCCTTAACAAATCCTTCGTTAAAAGCTTTTACCGCATTAAGCTCATAGACTAAATTTTCGTAATCTTTCTCTGTTTTTTTATTTTTGCCTTTTCCTATTGTTTTATCGGGAAATGTCGCGCCAAAACGGATAATCAACTGCGGGCGGATATTTTCCATGATATTTTGCCATGCCCTGCCCTCTTTTTTAAATCTATGCGGCTCGTCTATAATCACGATTGGCTTTACAGTCTTTAATCCCTCAATGGGGCAGCTAATAGAACCCATCAAAGTAGTATCATAATCGTTTCGCGTCATAGAAACGGACGCGAGCATAGCGTCATTTAACAAAAGCGCGTTAAGCGTTTTCTCTTCCGAGCGCGAAGAGTCGCAAAATGAACGCAGGCTTTCGGGGATAAGTTTTCTTTTTTTGTTTTTTGCCTCAAAATCGCCCGCGTTAATAACGCCCAAATTGATAGATTGGTTGGCGAACTCCTGCCTGAAATGTTTATTCCACTCGTTAGAGCCGACAGACATTTTAACGCCCTCTTTTATAGCTATACTTGGAACAATGATTATAAACTTGAAAAAGCCAAAGCGCCGTTTAAGTTCATGCATGAGGCGCGTATATACATAAGTTTTGCCCGTACCCGTTTCCATTTTCACATCAATATTGCGCGTATTTTTAAGCGGGGGATTGGCGTATAAATCATTGCCGTTTTCTATATTATCGCTCTCTATCGCCGCGCATATCCGCTCTATGGCGTCCAATTGGTATTGAAGTTTGTCTAAACGCATCAGTATCTCTCCAAAATTACGGGCGGATTGGGCAAATTTGTTTTTATATTGGTTTTCAGTTCGCGCATAGCTTCAAATGAAAACGAATATGGATAAACGATTATCGTATTTGCGCAAAGCTCGTTTTTACCGATTTGATTTAGCAAAACTTTTAACGCTTCCGTATCCCAGCCTTGATTGATAAGGTAAATCATGGCGGCGTCTTTTATATAATGAGCTTGATAATTTGCAAAATTTACCGCTTCTATTTTTGTATCAAAAGAAAAGCCGTCATTTATAAGCCAAGTGGCAAGCAGCGTGTCAAGCCCGCTTGTTTTGGCAGCGGGATATGCAAAAGGCGTTATCATATCCTCGTTAAATAAACCTGCGTTGTTTGGGTCAAATTCTATGATTTTATTAAGCGTTTTAATTTCAAGAGTTTTCAGGCGGAAATGTTTAAATCCCAAGTCTAAATTTTGCGCATTCAGCCCCGCTTCGGATTTTATCTTTTGCGCGGCGCGTTTTATGCGTTCGCGCGATATTTCGTCGATAGTGTTGTAGCCCGCTTTTTTCGCTTCGCTTGTCGGATTTGTCGGCTCGTCCAATTGCACCATGATAAATTTACGATCTCCGCCGTCTTCGGCATTTAACTGCATCACAGCATGAGCGGTTGTACCGCTGCCCGCGAAAAAATCAAGGATAATGTCGCTTTTATTAATTGCAATATCCAGTAAATATCTAATAAGCGTTACAGGTTTCGGATTGTCAAAAATTTTTATATCATCAAATAACGCTTTTGTTTCTTCAGCAGCATGTGGATTGCCTCCAACTTCTTTGAAGGTAATTATTGTTTTTGGAACTATTCCATTTTGAGCATCTTTTTCATATTTTTTTACCATTGGATAAGACTTGCTATCACCCCATAACATCCTATTTTCTTCAATGAATTTTGCTATACTTTCTTCACTATATCGCCATGAGCCATTTTTGGGTCTATGTAAAACTACTCCATTTGGTTTTGCAATAGTGTAATCTGCATCATAATAATGATTTGCAATAACCGAACCCTTCATCCAAGCACCATTTGGATCATTGTCTGGATTTTTATATGAACCTTCCTCTCGTTCCAATAAATTTCTTTCCCAACCATTATCTTGCTTACTTAATTTGACTTTTTTTGCATAGCATAAAATAAAATCATGGCTTGATGTAAAATATAGTGCTGAGTTTTTTCTAATTCTAACTTTTTCCCATATAATATTACTTACAAAATTCCCCTCCCCAAATACATCGTCCATCAAAAGTTTCAGATTTGCCTGTTCGTTATCGTCTATGCTTACGAAAATTACGCCGTCTTCCCTTAAAAGTTTTTGCGCGATTTTAAGGCGCGGGTACATGAATGTCAGCCACGCGCTGTGCGAACTTTTGCCTTGAATGGATTTTAATCTCGCGATCTCCTCATCGCTGTAACCAAGCGCGTTTTTTAACTTTTCATCGTCAAATTCAAACTTATCCGAATATGTAAAATCCGCGCTTCCCGTATTGTACGGCGGGTCAATATATATCATTTTGATTTTATTTGCATAAGCATTTTGCAAATGACGCAAAGCTTCCAAGTTGTCGCCTGTGATAAATACATTGCCGCTGTTTTGATTTTCTATTTTTTCGTTGTGTCCGCAGTCGGGGATTATCGCCGTTTCGGACGCTAAGCCCGTTTGCAGCCTCGCGTAATCCCTGCCGACAAAGCCGAGCCTGTATCCGTCTTTGGACTCTGCGGCATTGCTTTTTTTAAGTTCGTCTAAAAATTTATCGCTTTTAAAGCCGCCGCTTTCGATGAGATTTCCCTCTTCATCGTAAATATCTTTTTTAAAAAATTGTGGAAAATGCGTTTTGAGAGTCTCTAAAAATTCGCCGTTTGCTTCTTTTTCGCCGTTTTTAAGAAGAGCGGCTTTTACCCCCCCCCCCCCCCC
>JAITAB010000058.1 GCA_031284315.1 Campylobacteraceae bacterium | reverse complement strand
ATTATCACATTGCCTATTTGGGAATTGAAAGCCGCAGCTCCGTTTGATGCGCTTAGGTTTGAACCCGTTACTCTTATATCGTCAAACGCATCAAGAATGATGTTTCCGTTGTTTGTTGTAAGAGATGAGCCTACATGATTTGTTGCGGAAGCAATACTTTCGCTCTCGTCATATGAAGCGGAGGCTACCTGTATCTTTATCTTTGTATCTCTGTCTTCTCCCTTTTTCTCATTGTCTATGAGTCCTTGTACCATATCTTTTATATTGGCTAAACTTACATCTATATGTTTTTCTTCATGAGCTGCGTTTACAAGTTCTTCGGCAGTTACTATATTGATATGTCCGGTGTCTGCTTTAATAGCTATATTATTATAAGCTTCAAGGTTTGAGCCTACTATATCGGTTGAACCGCTTTTTATGATTATATTATTGCCTGAGTTTAGATTGGAAGATTTGGCAGTCGTATCATAAAGAGTATCCTTTACCATATCGCTGTGATATATAGACTCTGTGATAAGTCCTCCCGAAGCTAAGGATACTATGAGATTGAAAGGATTAAACGAAGAGCTTTCATGTATCTCTTTGGAGGCTGACTTTTCAATGCCTGCGGCTATCAATACATTATCAAACGCTTCAAGCTGCAAATCGCTTGCGGAGTTGATATCGGAAGCTATGATATTTATATCGTCTCCGGATTTAAATACTATATTTTCGGCAATGGTTTCGATATCCGAAGAGCTTAGGGTAAAGGCTTCATTCTCATTAAGGTCTAATGACTTTTTAAGTCCTCCCCATGAGCTTTTACTCTTCATGTAAAGCTCTGCGTCTTTTTTAACTTTGGCAACTACATTTATATTTGCTTTGGCATCAATGTATATGTTATCGTTTGCTTTTAACTTTGCAGCTTCAAGAGTTACGGCGCCTTCTGAGGAGATAAGGATATTATCGGCATTGAGAGTTGAAGAGATTGTGTTTTCATGATAAGACATTTCGCGCGTTGTGGTTTTTGAAGCAAAGCCTTTTTGGGTTGATTGGAAATCCCTGTAAGTTACATCGTTTCTTGCTAATATATCTACATTTTCTTTTGCGTTAAGATAGATAAGATTGTCGGCATTGAGATTTGAAGTGTCTATGACGATATTATTTGCGCCGATATTGATATTTGAGCCTTGTATATTGGAGCCGTGATTAATAATATCAAGACCTTTATTGAAACCGCCCTTGAAGTTAAAGTTGTATTCGTCTCTTTCTTCCATACTTCCTATGGTTATATCTTTATTGGAAAAGATATTCGCATCATTATTTGCTATGACATTTGTATTTAAAAGAACTATGTTGTCATTGGCGGCTATATTGACATTGCCGCCTGAGATAAATTGTCCTTGCAGTCCCATAAGAGTATCTGTTTGAGTAGTAACAAAAACAGCCTCTGCCTGCGGTATGCCGAATATTCTTGGTTTTTCATAGTATCCGTATGTAAGCGTATCCGTTAATGACTCTGATGTTATCGTCCCGTCAGAGACTATATTCATATCATTGCCCGAGATAAAAGTCCCGCTTTGATTTAACAGCGACTCTTTTGTATAGATATTCATGTTGTTATCGGATGATATGACGCCTTGCGTATTTGTAATGGTATTTGAAACGACATTGAGATTGCCGCCGGAAGATATAACGCCTTTATTGGTAATCTCATTTGTGTTTAGATTGATATCGCCTTTGACTGTCGTTATCTTAGGTCCGTAGTTATTGATGTTGTTTACGGCAAGATAAAGCACGGGAACCAATACTTTCTCTCCCCATACCTCTTTTTCTTCCATCCATACTATATCTTTCGTAAGTCCCGCTATCTGTTCATAAGTCAAAGCTGCGCCGTAAGTTAACTGCAAATCCTCATGAACGCTTAGAGCATTATCCATCAAAGCTTGAAACTGTTCGGTATCGGAATAGTATCCTTCAAGATATCTGTTGCCTGTCTGCCGTATGATAGCGTCTCTTATAAGTCTTGTCTCATACATGCCGTCGCCAAGACGCTTGAATGCCTCCTCTTGATTGAAATTCAACCTATCCTGCAGATAACTAGAACCTATGAATGTGCCGAAGTCGGCATACAAAGGGTTTAACTCAATAAGATAGTTTTGGTTTTGGTTTGCGATAAACTCTCCGTATCTGCCTGAGGGAAGAGTGATGCCGTTTATGGTTACTTCGGAAAAAGAGGGGAAAGAGGCGATATTGAGAGCAGTTTGAGAGCCTATTTTATATAAGCCGTCATTGCCGTCTTCGGTGATGATTTTATCTTCAATGCTTCCGTATTGGGCAATGTCTTGATTTACTTTGTCTATCAGGTTATTCGTATCTTCTTGTAAAGTCAAATACAAGGAAGAGGTTTTATCAAAAAAATTCTCGCTTGATAAAATATCCGTATTTTCAATCATCAAATCTTTTATCTCGTTGTTTACCGACAATAAAACTCCCGAATATTCTTCAATATTTTCTTTGCTTAAAATATCAAGCAATTTTTTATCGTTTTCAATTTCTTGATTGAATACGGCATATATACTCTCAAGAGAATTTAATTTCTCCTGCGAAATTTGTATATTTGCCTTTATGGAGTCTATTTTTGACTCAAGTATTGCTTGAAGCTGTATGCTTGATTCTTCATATTCGTCTGAGGCTTTTAATTTTTCAAGAGAATTTTGGAGATTTTCCAATGCCAGCAGATTGTTATCTAATAACTCCTGGTAACCGTCTCTGACTCCAATGACTATCTCTTTGTAATCATTAAACAAACTCTCTTCGTCAAATTTTAAAAAATCTTCAATTTCAAATAGTTTATATCCGTCCTCATCTGCGTTTTCAAGATCATATTTCAAATCGTTAAGGAATGAGGAAGCATCGGCAAATTCAACCAAATTCCCTTTCAGTATCTCTATCTTTTCCTGATTGGCTTTTATCTCTTCTTCTTTTGCGGGGTCATCTATATGATAAATAATGTTTTCCAGATTGACTATATTGCCCGTAATGGTCTTTCCTGCTTGGATACCGTAGTTGATAGCAGGGGATCTCGTAGTATTTACATATGAAACGCTTCCCGTATTATACCAATGATAACTTTTCCACCATCTTTTCTTCTTTTTTTCGTTAAATATTATGTCGGTAATTACTTCTGCAACAGCAATTTTTCCTATATTTTTAACTTTATCCGCATTAATTACTATATCTTCATTTGCGGCTATGAGAGAATAAGCGTTTGTCAAATTGTTTGTATCTATGCTGATTGAACTATCAGATAAAATAAGAGAGGGAGTATTTGGGATAGTTAGATTTTCTACTGTTGCGGTTACAGTAATATCATTTCGTCTTTTACCAGAAGGATATTCGCTCCAAGAAGTTTTATTTGCAATAACTGTTTCATACTTCGGCGCGTCAGCCATATTATTAAGTTCATTTGCAAATATGCTTATATTTCCATGAGATTCTATCGCTGCGCCGTTGAAATTGGTTATATTGCCTGCTCTTTGTTCTAATGAGCCTATATACAGATCGCCTCTTGAATATATATCTCCTTCATTATAAAAACTCTCTTTTATATTAAAGTATGCATTGCTGCCGCTTATTATATAGCCCGTTTTTTCATTCATGAGGCTGTTTGCATTTATATCAAGAGTGTTTTTTGCATACAGGGCAGAGTCATTGCCGTTTGTTATGTCTTTGGCATATATATTTAAGTCATATCCTCCGATAAGGGCATTATTGATTATGGAGTTTGTTATATTGATACCGCTTGTATTCTGTCCGCTTAGAGCGTTTATCTCTCCGTCATTGTAAAGATTACGGGCTTGCAATTCTATGATATTTGCATTGATTGAACGGTTGGAGTTTAGGGTTATATCATCAGACGATACGATAGATACTTTATCTCCCGAAGCTATCGTATTTACTATTATATCTCCGTTGGCATTCAAAGTAAGAGTATCTGCCGCCAATATCTCAGGAGGAAGATTTACCCCCACTCCTTTATCCGAGCTTGTTAAAAATATAGCGTTTGCATATATGCCTCCGAGCATAAAACTATCAAGCGATAAACCGACGCCTTGAGTATTTTTAGGAGTTACAATACCCTCTTTTGTTATCTCATTGTCTCCAAGAACAATATTGAGATTGTTTGCATAAAGCTTTGCATTCAAGGATAAAGTCTTTGAGTAGAGATTTACTCTGTCTATATTGTTGGCATTAAAATCAAGACCGTTTATTTCTATACCGCCTCTGTTTACATCAAATCCGTAAAGCATTCCGTCTTTAAATATAACATCTCCCGTTGTAAGAGTAGCGGCATTTACATTGATAAAACCTCCCCCGTTTACATATATGCCGTTTGGGTTTGCAATGATAACATCGGCTCTGTCTCCCGCAACTTCCGTATATCCCAAAAGTTCTGACTTTTTAGTTCCGGTTATCTCATTCAATATTACTTTAGCAGTATCTCCCAAACCGAAGTTGGGATTGTTCATGATATGTCCCGCAAGCTGTGTGTTGACAATCTGATTTGAGTTATTTAATATAATCCCGTCTTTATCTACGCTATAATCTTTAAACTTATTGTGAGAAAGTCCCTGTTCGTTTGGCTTTACTATATTTATAACAGGAATATACCCATTCGGAGCCGTTTCTATAAATGGAGAATTTGAAGATGAAGTATCAGGCGTAATGTCGGAAGCAAAGATATAGGGATTGGAGATAAAAATGCATGAAAACAGTACAGACAAAAACCTCTTTTTGTTTAGCATTTTAGACCCCTTAAAAATGTAAAACTATTTATTCGCCTTTTTATTAATGTAATTTATAAGAACTTGATTATATTACTCTGAAACTTAAATAAGACTTTGAAACGCCTCAAATGCTTTTATTTAATAGTTGCAAATCGCGAAAGGATTTATTATATTGCAGGAAAACTTAAATGGAAATTAAGCCAAAAATAGCTATTATCCCGTTGCCTTTCCTTAGACTTGTGCAATATCGCCCGAAGCAGAGCTTCAGGGTGGGAACACAGCAGAGCACTTTTGGCGTTATGTGCCGCAAGTATCTGAGGAGGGGTCTTCTTCAAAACAATCGGCGCAAAACTTAAATCTATACAAATTTTTAAGAGGGTGAAAAAAAGATTGAACTTTTAAATTATATTTTTGCATTCATAAAAAAATCCCTGCGCAGTTTAAATCCTGTAAAACGCCTCTATCTCTTCGGCTAATTGATAAAAATCAACTTCCGCGCCCGCACTCTCTTTAAGTTTTGCTTTTGTGCTTTCCTTGCCGTTTACAAGTTCTCTTGATTTGACGCCGTAAGATATGGACAAAGCGGCTTCTATAAACGCCGCCAATCTGTCGCATTTTTTTAAGATTTTGCCGTCTATCGCGCCAAAGCCGTCTTCATTATAGTCGGACAAATCTTTTACCGCCGTAAGTTTGCCGTTCTGAAAAATTCTGTCTTGAAATTCGTCTTTTTTGTCGTTTTTTATGCCCAAAAGATATAAAAATTCGTCCCGCATGCCATGAGGAACGTAAGGCATTATCTCTTTTTCTATCTTCTGAATTTCAAACTCGCTTATTATCTCGTCTAATCCGCTCACAGAGTATTTAACAGGACTTACTATATCCCTTGTCAGAGCTTCCGGCAGGTCATGAAAAAGCGCGCTGAAAAAGTTATTTTCAACTCTTTTTGGGCAAGCTTTGATTTTTAGCGAATAAAAATAACTCAAAATAGCCACTATCAGCATGTGTCCCAAAACAGATGTTTTTGGAATGCGCTGCGTCTGCGCCCAGCGTTTTTGAAAGCGAAGCCTGCCGCTTAAATCCACAATACGCGCGATATCCTTATTGAAAGCTATCTGCCGCACTCCGTTTAGCGGCAAATACTCTTCCAACTCCGCTTCTACGGAGTTTTTCACGCTCTCTATGTCGCTTAAAAATTTGCTCGTTTGATAGATAATGGAAAATTCCCATCTTGTCGCGAGATACGAAGCGGCTTTTAGGATAAAGCGCTCTTTTGCATACAGTTTCTCTTCGCTTAGATATTTTTCAAAACGCAGATAAAATTCCCCGTTTTCTATCTCTTTTAGCGAATTTTTCAGCCTCTGTAAAACCCAGACATTTATCTCTTTTGTCTTTTTTTTCAACGCCTGATGAAAAACATCGGGACGAATATCCGTTACGACAACCCTTCTTAAAAACTCAAAAACGCCCGCTTCAATGAGGCGCTGCATATTAACGCCGCCCTCTTCTTTCGCAAGAAAAAAAGCGATGATAAATTTGTGCGCCTGCTTGTCAAGTTCGGAAAGTTCAACCATGCGCGGATAGTCGTTCCATCGCTCAATAGACGCCGCCGAAAAAAATTTATCTATAAGTTCCGCGCTTATCATGGGAGCTTTTCTATCTTTTGCGAATCTATCTCTATGAGAGTGTGGACATTGCCGCGCGGATTAAAATCGGCTGTGATTTTCAGCCATTTGGGCTTTAATTTTCGCCATAAAGTATCGTAAATTTCATTCGCGCTCGCTTCATGGCTAATGTGTTTTGTCATAAAACTGTTTATATAAAGCTTCAAAGCTTTTAACTCAACCACCCACTCATTTGGGATATATTCTATATAAATAGCCGCAAAATCAGGATATCCGCTCCTTGGGCAAAGGCATGCAAACTCAGGCAGAGTTATCTTTATAGTATAGCTTTTTTTATGGGCGTTTTCCCAAATCTCCAAATCTTTTTCTATATCAAACTCTTTTATGATTTTTTCGCCGTATTTCATTGTTTTCCTTAAAAATCTTTCAGTTCATGAGGCTTGTCAAACAAAAATCCCTGCGCAAAATCGGGCTGCGCGCTGTTTAAAACATGTAAAACGCTCTCTTTATCTATAAATTTGACAAGCGTTTTGACATTAAGATTTTTGGCAAAGGAAATAAGCGTTTTTAACATCAATCTGTAACTTTCAAGGTGGATATTTTTTATAAATTCCAAATCAAAACTCACCATGTCAAAAGGCAATCCATGTTTTAAATACTCAAATCCCGAATTGCTTGAACCAAACCGTTCAAAAACAACGCCAAAACCCAACTCTTTATAGTTGTTTATAATCTCTTTAAACCTCTCAAACTCATCATAGGTTTTTTTCTCTTCAAATGCAAAATAGATACTGTTTGCCTTTATCTCCGAGCTTTTTAAAAGCTCTTTTAAAAAAATCAAAAAACCTCTGTTTCTAAAAGAGACGGGGGAAATTTTGACGATAAAACGAAAATCAGGATAACTCGTAAGTATCAATTTTATCTCGCCAAAAAGCATCTCCAAAACAAGCTGGTCAAATTTTATCTCGTAGCCGTTTTTTTTGATAGAATAAGCTATCTGCGACCTTGTCAGCGCACCGTAATGGTCTATCAAAAGCTTCATGTTTACGCTGAAAATATTTGTGCGTTTTTCTATATTGTCAAACGGATATAACGCTTGATAATTAAAGATAAAATTGCGCGTCTGCACGGCGTTTTTGACGAGATGGTCAAACTCGTCCGGCTTTAAAATATCCTGTAAATCGCTCTCTATTTCCTGAAAAGTATTGATAAGTTTTGAAATGATATTTTTGACATTATTGTCGTAACTTTTCTCTATGGATGCGGATTTTAGCTTTATCTCTATCTTGAAAATACCTTTTAATTTTATCTCTTTGCAAAAACCCGTAAGCAGGTGGTCTAAATGTTTTTTACTGCTGACTTCGTTAAAAATTAGCAAAAAACTTCCATTTTGGTAGTGTCCTATCGGGATTTTTTTAAGCCCGAAAGAGGAGAGATATTCGTTTAATTTTTCTACAAGATGCTTTAACACTTGATTTTGAACGGTAACGCCGTACTGCTCTTCTATGGAAGCGGTATTCAATACATTCAGCATCGCGATAAAGCCCTCTTTGTCCTTTTTGTTGATGACTTTTTGTATCTCTTTTGTGATAATGTGCGCATTGAAAGCCTGCGTGTAATCCACAAGGGATTCTCTAAACCCCTTGTATATCATGTAAAAAATATAGTAAATATATACGAAAATAAACAGAAGCAATAAAACAAAATTGTTAGACTGTATCTCAAATATCGCAAAAACGCCGATATATACGATTATAAGCGCCAAAAACGGCGAACCTATTTTCAGCGCGGCTACAAATCTGTTTTGTCTCTCTTTAAATTCTGAATAGAGCATTTATACATCCAGATATTTGACATCTTTTGCGTGGTCTTGTATATACTTGCGTCTTGGCTCTACCTCATCTCCCATGAAGAGCGCAAAAGTATCGCTTGCAGACTGCGCATCTTCTATCTTGACTTGAAGCAAACGGCGGTTTTCGGGGTTCATGGTAGTCTCCCAAAGCTGCTCGGGATTCATTTCGCCTAAGCCTTTGTAACGCTGTATATAAGCGCCTTTTTTCGCATTTTTTTCTATCTCTTCAAGGATTTCAATCGGATCCCTGCCCTCAAATATGGCAATATCTTTTGATTTTATCTTTTCATAAATATAAAGCGCTTCCTGATAGAGGTTGTTTGTGAGAAGCTCATCGTCTATTATAAGCTCTTCCAAGCCCTCTTTTGTCTGAATATAGAGATGAATCTTATCGCTCGTAACCGTGCGGTTCAGTATGTTAAATCCATTCTCTTTTATAAAACTCTCCATGTCTTTATAAAGCTCCTCAAACGGCTTTGATATAAGGTCGGGGTTTTCTATAAGCTTTCTTACGGCTAAAATCACGGAAAATCTCTTTTCAAGCTCTTTTAAAACGCCTCTGTATGCTGAAACTATCTTAAAATAGTTAATAATGTCGTTTGTGCCTATGCCTTGAAATTCCATATTTTCTATGCCGTTGGCTATCAAAAACTCATTCATGGCTTTATCGTCTTTGAGATAAATCTCTTTTTTGCCTTTTTTATATCTGTAAAGCGGCGGCTGAGCCAAATATATATGTCCGTTTTCCACGATAGGTTTTAAAAATCTAAAAAAGAAAGTTAAAAGAAGCGTTTGAATATGGCTTCCATCCACATCTGCGTCGGTCATGATGATGATTTTGTGATATCTCATCTTATTTTCGTCAAACTCTTCGGCAATTCCGCAGCCAAACGCGGTTATCATGTTTTTTATCTCTTCAGTTTGTAAAATTCTGTCAAGACGGCTCTTTTCTACATTTAAAATCTTTCCTCTAAGCGGCAAAATCGCCTGAAAGACCCTGTCTCTGCCCTGTTTTGCCGAACCGCCGGCACTGTCTCCCTCAACCAAATAAAGTTCGCATATCTCAGCGTCTTTGCTTTGACAGTCGGCAAGTTTTCCCGGAAGCGTTCCAACGCTCATGGCGTCTTTTCTTCGCGTCAAATCTCTTGCTTTTTTCGCGGCTTCTCTGCCCCTTGCCGCAGCTAAGGCTTTACTCATGATGGCGCGCGCTTCTATCGGATTTTCTTCAAAATATTTGACAAGTTGTTCATAAACATATCTTTGCACCAGCGGTTTTACGTAAGAGTTTCCAAGCTTGCTTTTTGTCTGCCCTTCAAACTGCGGCTCCGGCACTTTTATGCTTACTATGGCGATAAGTCCTTCTTGAACGTCTTCGCCTGTTATTTTTGTATCTTTTTCACGCGCGGAAGCGTTTAAATTGATATAATTCACGATAGCTCTTGTAAGTCCCGCTCTAAATCCGCTCTCATGAGTGCCGCCTTCGGGCGTTTTTATATTATTGACAAATGAGTAAAATATTTCGCTGTACGAACTGTTATAGGCAAAAGCTATATCTATATCCAAATCCTCCACCTCACTTTGAAAATGAAAAGGTTTTGCGACAATTTCTTTGGTGTTTAAGTCTAATACAAACTGTTCTATGCCGCCGTCAAAATGGTAACTTTCACTTTTTCCGTTTCTATTGTCTTTAAAATTTATAACGATTTTGGGATTTAGGTAAGCTATCTCTTTAAATCTTTTAGCCAGCGTATCAAAATCAAACTCCGTTACTTCAAATATTTCGGCGTCAGGCCAAAATTCAACTTTTGTTCCTGTTTTTTTGGAAACTCCAACCGCTTCCAAATCATACTGCGGAATACCCTTGTGAAACTCTTGTCTGTATTCGCTGCCGTCGCGTTTAATATATACGACAAGTTTTGATGAGAGCGCGTTTACGACCGAAACGCCCACGCCATGAAGTCCGCCGCTGACTTTGTAAGTATCTTTGTCAAATTTTCCGCCCGCATGTAAAACCGTCAAAACGACAGTCGCGGCTGACATATTTTCAGTCGGATGCATATCCACAGGAATGCCGCGCCCGTTATCCGTAATAACAGCAGAACCTTCATTTGTCAATTCAATATCTATCGTATCGCAGTATCCGGCCATCGCTTCATCTATCGAGTTATCTACAACTTCGTAAATTAAATGGTGAAGACCGTTTACATTTGTGTCGCCTATGTACATTCCGGGGCGTTTTCTGACTGCTTCAAGCCCCTTTAAAACCTTAATATTTTCTGCTGCATAATTGCTCATATCTCTTCCTAAAATCGTTATTTAATAATCGGCATAACTATCGTTATAAAATCTTTCGCTTCAAGCGTAAAAGGCATATTAGAATCATTATATCCCAAAATAAAATTGCTCTCCTCTATACTGCTTAAAAAATCCAGTATATATTTACTGTTAAACGAAAGGCTTATCTCGTCTTCAAGCCCTGTTTCAAAGTCTATCTCTGTTTTTGCCTCTATATTTTCATCATTTAAACTCTCAAAAGAGATGACTTTTGATTTAAATAAAACTTTTATCTCATTAGAAATTATCGCTATCTGCTTTATGGATTCTACCATTTTATCGCGCTCAAGCTGTATCCTGAAATGCTTTTCTTTTGGGATAATTCTCTCATAATCCGGAAATTTACCATTGATAAGTTTTGTAAAGAATATAAAATCTTCAGACTTTGCTATAAGAGTATTTTCGTCATAAAAAATTTCAAGATTTTGAAAGAAAAGTTTTCCAAATTCGATTATCGCTTTTTTTGGAATAATCAAAGAAAAATCTCTATCCGCAGTTCTGTTTTCTTTAAATAGCGCAAGCCTTTTCGTATCGGTCGCAACAAAATTTATAAAACTATCTTTTATATCTATCAAAGCTCCGTTGAGTTCAAATTTTGGATTATTGTTGTCTATAGAAGGAGTTATTTTTTTTACTGCTTTTGAAAAATTCTCAGCGTCTATTTCAAACTTTGGCTTGTTTTCTATCTCTGGAAAAGAGGGAAATTCAAGATAGTTAAACATGGGGAGTTTAAACTTTGAACTGTTTTGTTTTATATAAAGATAATTTGTTATCGTTTCAAGCGTTATCTCTTCATCTTTAAAACTTTTTATTATTTGCAGAAGTTTTTGTCCGTTTGCCGTGGCATATCCGTCTTCATTGACATTTACTTCCGAGCTTGTATAGGCAAAACCTATCTCAAAATCCGTAGCTTTTATGTTTAGCTTTTCATTTTCTACATGTAATAATACATGAGACGTTATTTGACTTAAGTCTCTCTTTTCAAGATAGGATTGAGCGTTTGTGAGTATATTTTCCAAAACGCTTTTAGAGACAATGACTTTCATTTTTACTCCTTAATATTTTTATAAAATAGATAACAATAACAGTAACTGTGTTGAAAATGTGAAAAACAGTGTAATTCTACCAGAAAATCGCTGTTTTTACGGTGAATTAAATGAGAATTGTTTTTCACTGCTGTACACTTTTATTGAGTATTTTATTTTTAAGTTCGTCTATTTTTAATCTAAAACTTTCGCTGCTTTGTATCAATTCGCTTGTTTTTCTTATATTGTGGGAAATTGCCGTATGATCTTTCATGCCAAAAAATGAAGCGATTGAAGGCATTGAATTTGGCGTTAGCGTCCTTGTAAGATAGATGACGATTCGCCTCGCTTCCACTATTTTTTGCGAACGCTTTTTTGATTTTATTTCGCTTGGTTTGATATTTTCGTTTTTGGAGACGATGTATATAATGTCTTCTATATTTACATTTTCTCGGCTCTCTCTGATTTGGTCTTTGATAACTTTTTTTGCAAAATCAAGCGTTATCTCCTGTCTCATGAGTGAAGCATAAGCATTTATATTGATAATAGCGCTTTCAATTTCTCTGATATTATCTCCCATGTTTGTGGCTATATAATTAATAATATCATTTGTCAGATTAACTTTGTCAAGTTCGCATTTTTTCTTAATAATGGAAATTTTTGTCTCAAGCTCGGGAATTGAAATATCCGCGATGATACCCCATTCAAAGCGCGTTTTTAGCCTCTCTTCTATGCCGTCTATCATTTTCGGCGGTTTGTCGGAGGTCAAAACTATCTGCTTTTTCATCGTGTGCAGTTCATTAAATATATGAAAAAATACCTCCTGCGTACCGACTTTTCCCTGAAAAAACTGCACATCGTCTATCAGTAAAATATCGCAGTTTCTATATCTTTGCCTGAATTGATCCATCGTATCGTTTTTTAGATGATAAATGTAGTCGTTCATGAACTGTTCGCTCGTAACATAAATAACAGCTTTGCTTTTATTTTGGGCATAATTTCCTATTGCATGGATAAGATGCGTTTTACCAAGTCCCGTCGGTCCGTAAATAAAAACGGGATTATAGATAATTCCGGGCTTGTTTGCAATGGTTTTTGCCGTGCTGAAAGCAAAACGATTTGAATTGCCCACGACAAAATTATCAAAATTATATGACGGATTTAAAATACTGTTTCTCACATTTTCAATATTTTGCGATTTTAGAGAAGTCTTTTTAATATCGCCGTCCGAACTGTTTTTTATGATAAAAGCGACAGAGTGTTTCGCGCCCGTTTTTGACTCCAAGAGCTGCGAAAGTTTTGCCGCGTAGCGCGTTTTTATCCAATTTAATATAAGTTGATTCGGCGCGGCAAAAACGCTCAAATCTTCTTTGGACTCTTTTTCATTGAAAGATAATTGTTTAATATATCTGTTATATTCATTCGGCGGTATTTCAGACTTTAAAAGTTCAAACGCGCTCTCTATTAATTTCATTTCCAAATTACAGCCTCGTAATAAATCTTTTATTTTATCCAATTTTTGTTGAATTGCATGTTAAATAAAAGCGCGCTACAATTACGCAAACGATACAAAGGATATTTTTGACTATTTTAGGAATAGACCCCGGAAGCAAAAACTGCGGATACGCGATAATAGAAAAAAACCAAAACAGGCTCAAACTCATAGAAGCGGGACTTATCAAAATCAAATCAAACGAACTCCAATATCAAATAAGCGAACTTGTCGAAGGCATAGACATTGTCTTTAAAAATAACAAAATAGACGAAGTCGCGATAGAAGATATATTTTTCGCATATAATCCCAAAACTGTCTTAAAACTCGCGCAGTTTAGGGGAGCTTTGAGTTTAAAAGTTTTGCAGGTTTTCGGAAATTTCAGCGAATATACGCCTTTACAGGTGAAAAAAGCGGTTACGGGAAAAGCGAAAGCGAAAAAAGAGCAGGTGGCGTTCATGGTAAAGAGGATTTTGGGGATAAATCAAGAGATAAAACCTTTGGATATTACCGACGCTATCGCAGTTGCGCTGACTCATGCGCAAAGACTGAGAGTATAAAACTTAACCGAACAATCCGTAAAATTCAGCGCGCATGCATAAAAGCTACATTAAAAGCATTTCTTTTATAAAAAAACAACTGCGAAAATCGCCTGCAAAAGCTTTATTTTTTCGTTTTTTTAATATTTATTTAATAAAAAACTCTATAAAATGTGCATAATTTTATGGAGGAATATAAAATAATGAAGGTTTATTTAATAATTTTTTCAGAGAGAGAGAGAGAGATAAACTTAAAAGAAACTTAAATTATATATTTTCCAATTTTATAAAAATTTTTCGCAAATTATCCTTACAGCGCGAAAATATCCCCGTATATTCTACTTTTCAAAAAAATAATCTGCTGTTTTTCTTTTTACGCCGCCACAACAATAAAATTTTTTTTAAGGAGTTCTCATGAGATGTTTATTTAAGTTGAGCTTAACGGCTTTTGCGGTACTGTTTTTGGCTTCCTGCGGCGGAAGCGGCGGAAGCGGCGGCAATGGAAATGTCGGCAGCGGCGATTTTTCCGATTTTCTATCGGATATCCCGCCGCTTGACACTGCGGGTTATACTAAAATTGGCGAGACAAAGAGTTTGGCATACCAAGAAGAAAGCTCTACGCAGCCGGCAAGAGAGCTTAATATTACGATAAGCCGGAAAGATTTTACGCTTTTTTATCAAAATTATATAAGTGACGATAATTTTAACTACGACTATTACTTGAAGAACCCCGGGAGTAAAAATTTGATAAACGCGCACATTAACATCAATGCTTATGCTTACGACGACAGTTCGAGAGCACACATGCAACTTGCGTCCGACAGAAGCATAGGAGACGGCAAATTTGATGAGGTATTCGGTAAAATGTTTGGTTCGCCTATATATGCAGAATTAACAGCAACTTACGAGGGTAACATGAGCGCGGAATTTGCCGCATATTATGCAGAGGCGATGGGAAGCGGAAAGCTTTTTGATATAAGCGATGCCGATGTTTACTGCTATACCTACTACTATACCTACGGTATAGATTATTTTTGGACTTGCGAAAAAGGTACGGCGGATGCTTTTTATTATTTCACCTTAGAGTTCGATGTCGGAAGTCCGGAAACATCTTATGTTCGTTTTGGCAAACAGATATTTTAAATACCAAAGATAAGCGGAGCAATCCGCTTATCTTAATGCAAACGCTTACATGGGAAGCGTTTGGTTATCCGAACAGTATTTTAAACCGACTTTTCTTTTTGGGTTCTATTTTTCGCTTGGATTTATCCGAAAACTCTGTTTCGCGCTTTTTTATAATCCATGCCGTCATTTAAAATATGATGCGTGAGCCAAATCCGAAGTTCCGCCATGAGCCGCCCCGTTATATCGCGCCTTTTGTCAAAGCTTTTTTGTATCTATTTATTGCCGCTATAAACTATTCATGAGTTTTTTGCAGGCGTCTGTCGGGTTGCAATCGGCTTCGCTTATCGGCTGTTCTTCAAATTCAAAATGCGAAATTGTATATTCTGCGATACAGCAAAGCGCCGAAGCGGTTCGGTCTCTATCTTTTGTTTTGAGCGGCTTGTTCAATTCGTTTATATATTTTGCAAGTCTTTTATGCCGTTTGTCCATAACTTTTATGTCAAGTCCGCATGACGCTTCCCAATCCCAACGCCATTTCTTTATGTTCTGCTTAATCACTAAATCTGCTCATGGATTTTGGCATGCGGTAAAATATTTTGATAGAGGCTTTAAGCTGTAAAGTACCTGTTTTTCAGCTTTTTAAATATCTATTTTAAGCAGAAAATCGTTTTTTTATCTTTATGCCGAGCCATACGGAAAAGAGCATGGAAGCGCCGAAAATCCAGCCCGAAAGCGCGCCTGAGTGCGTTCCTGAGAGCAAAGCGCCGATAGTGCATCCTATCGCGCTCATGGCTCCCCAGCCGAGCATTGTTCCGCCGATTAGTCCCAACAGCGCTTCTTTAACGGTCGGCTTTTGAAGCTCAAAATGCCCTCCCGCAAAAGAGGCTATAAAAGAGCCCGTTACGATTCCAAGCAGCAATAAAGCGTCTTGATTGAGCCAAAAATATTGAGGCAGACTGCCGCAGCCGGCAAAAGCGTCAAGTCCGTTTAATCTTGACGGTATCAATCCTAATTCATTTGATATTTTGCGAACCCATGAAGCGATTGTCGCGGTTACTCCCAAAGGCTTCATGCGGATAATCGCGGCTATGCCGATAAGTCCCGCGATAAGTCCGCCTGTCCAGTAACTCCACTGTTTTGTCCACAAGTTTTTCCAGATTTGCGCAAAAGACGGCACGAGGGTTGATATATTTTCCTCTTCCTCTTTTGCAAAACCGCGCCATAAAAACAGAGCAAGCAGTAAAATAACGCCAAGCTGCAGCATTAAAGCCCCGCCGTATCCGAAATACGACGGCAGCCATATAATAGGCGCATCCGCTATCCGCAGGCTATAAAGAGCGTTCCATGTATTGAAACCTATAAAAAAACCAAAACCCGTGCCGATAAGCGCGAAAACTGAAATAAAAGAGCCTTCCGACAGATGATACCAGTGCGCGCTTATGCAAGATTCGGTTATGACCATGCCAAGTCCGAAAACAACTCCCGCGGCAATAAGAACTTCGCTTACGGCTCCTGCATGTATATCGGGCGGAATGGCGCCCGAAAGCGGATTTGGCTGCCAGCTTCCCAAAATGACCGTATATCCTATAAGTCCTACGGCAATCGCCAAAAGCAGCGCCAACGCTCCGCGCGGGTCTTTGTATTCAAACCAATCCCTTAAATGACAGTAGAAACAAAATCTGCTTCTTTGCATGGCAATACCCAGCGCCAAGCCGCATAAAAGCGCGAAAGAGGGGATTTTGCCGTTCGGGATACCCGAGAGATAAAAGGCAAAAGCGAGTGTGGCTATAGCCAAAATAATTGATATTTTTTGCTGCACGCTTTTTCCTTAAAAAGCCCGCTTTAAACGGGCTGATAATGAATTATTTGGCAGACCAGACGGTGCCTGCGGGATTGTCTATGGGAACTCCCACAGCGTTGCCGTATTCAGTCCATGAGCCGTCATAATTTTTTGTTTTATATCCGAGAATTTTACTGAGCGCAAACCATGAGTGGCTGGAGCGTTCGCCTATTCGGCAGTATGTTATAACGGGCTTTGAACCGTCTATGCCGACATTGGCGTAAAGCTTTTTAAGCTCTTCGGCGGATTTGAAAGAGCCGTCTTTATTCACAGCCTGTCCCCATGGAACATTAACGGCTGTGGGAACATGCCCTGCGCGGATAGAAAGCTCCTGAATGCCCGCAGGCGCGAAAACTTTGCCCGCGTATTCGTCAGGAGAGCGAATATCAAGCAGTTTAGCGTTAGAATCGCCCTTCGCCACGGCAACGACATCGCCCAAATACGCACGCAAATCCGCATTTACCTTGCTAACTTTGAAATTTGTAGCTTTAAATTCGGGGACTTTATTGTCAAGCGCCCTGTTTTCGGCTTCCCACTTTACGCGTCCGCCGTCCAAAAGTTTGGTATTGGGAACATTATATATGTCAAATACCCAAATGCCCCATGCGGCAAACCAATTGTTGGTATCGCCGTACAAAACGACCGTAGTATCCTTATCTACGCCCGCTTTTGAGAGCAGTTTTTCAAAATCCTCTTTGCTTACTATATCTCTTTTGACTTTATCGTTCAAGTCCGTATGCCAAGAGAAATTAAGCGCGCCCGAAATATGTCCGCGCTCATACACGCCGGGATTTACGCTCACTTCTATAATCCTCACTTTTGGATTATTTAAATTTTGCGCAAGCCACTCCGTAGTTACAAGCGAATCGGCCGCAATCGCGGCAACACTGAAAAGAGCGGTCAAAAATGCGCCGCGCAGTAAATGTATAGCCTTCATGACTCTACCTCCATGTAGTTTTTGTATGCCGATTTTACTGCAAAAATTCTTAAATGTTTATTAAGTTTATCGGAAAACTATGGTATAAAAAAAGCGCGTGAATTGTTTTTTATTTTCTTCATGTGAAAAACTTTTAACACATGGCGTGAAAATGTGAAAAACTTATAAATACCGCGCGCTTAATGCCATTTATAGTATATTTTGGGTACAATACCGCCCTTATTAAAGTTAGGAGCATTATTATGATAAGAAATATTGCCGTCATCGCCCATGTTGATCACGGTAAAACTACGCTGGTGGACGAACTTTTGAAGCAATCCGGAACTTTTGCCGAACACCAAGCCACAGGCGAGCGCATGATGGACAGTAATGATATTGAAAAAGAGAGAGGCATAACGATTCTCTCCAAAAATACGTCTATTGCTTATAAAGGCTACAAAATCAATATCATAGACACGCCCGGACATGCTGATTTTGGCGGCGAAGTAGAGCGCGTACTTAAAATGGTGGACGGCGTTTTGCTGCTTGTAGATGCGCAGGAAGGCGTCATGCCGCAGACTAAATTTGTCGTGAAAAAAGCTTTGGGATTTGGCTTGAAACCCATAGTCGTTATAAATAAGATAGATAAACCCGCAGCCGACCCAGAGCGCGTGATAAACGAGATATTTGACCTCTTCGTTGCGCTTGACGCGAACGATGAACAGCTTGATTTTCCTATCATTTATGCAGCCGCGCGGGACGGATACGCGAAAAAAAATTTAAGCGATAAAAATGAAAATCTTGAGCCGCTTTTTGAAGTGATAACGGCGCATATACCAAGCCCCAGCGGCAAAGATGAAAATCCTGTTCAGGTGCAGGTTTTTACGCTGGATTATGATAATTATGTCGGCAAAATCGGCATCGCACGCGTATTTAACGGCACTGTCAAGAAAAATCAAAGCGTCATGCTTGCCAAAGCGAGCGGCGAACGGATAAACGGACGCATAAGCAAACTTATCGGATTTAAAGGGCTTGAAAGACTTGATATAAACGAGGCAAATTCGGGCGATATTATAGCGATAGCAGGATTTGACGCGCTTGATGTCGGGGATAGCATAGTAGATCCTGCAAATCCCATGCCGCTTGATCCTCTGCATATAGAAGAGCCGACTTTGAGCGTTGTTTTTGCCGTAAACGACAGCCCTTTGGCGGGACTTGACGGAAAATATGTAACTTCAAACAAACTCTCCGAAAGGCTTGAGAGCGAAGTCAAGACAAATATTGCCATGAAATACGAAAATATAGGCGAGGGCAAGTTTAAAGTTTCAGGCAGAGGAGAGCTTCAGATAACTATTTTGGCTGAAAACATGAGAAGAGAGGGGTTTGAGTTCTCTTTGGGGAGACCCGAGGTCATTATCAAAGAAGAAGACGGCGTAAAATTGGAGCCGTATGAGCATTTGGTCATTGACGCGCCCGATGATTGTACGGGTACGGTGATAGAAAAGCTTGGAAAAAGAAAAGCGGAAATGACTGCCATGAATCCAACGGGAGACGGGCAGACGAGGATAGAGTTTGAGATACCTGCACGCGGACTTATCGGCTTTAGAAGCCAGTTTTTAACGGATACGAGAGGCGAGGGCGTCATGAACCACTCATTTTTGGATTTTCGTCCGTTAAGCGGCAGCGTGGAGCATCGTTCTAACGGTTCGCTTGTCTCTATGGAAAACGGCGCCGCGCTTGGATATTCGCTGTGGAATTTGCAGGATAGAGGCGTATTGTTTATAGACCCGCAGACAAAAGTTTATGTCGGCATGATAATCGGCGAACACTCCCGCCCGAACGACCTTGATGTCAATCCGATAAAAGGCAAAAACCTGACGAATGTAAGGGCTTCCGGAAGCGATGATGCGATAAAGTTAGTGCCGCCGCGAAAGTTAAATCTTGAACGCGCGCTTGAATGGATAGAAGACGACGAGATAGTTGAGGTAACGCCGAAAAATATCCGCGTCAGAAAAAAATACCTTGATGCGACGATAAGAAAGCGAATGTCAAAGATATAGATTTGCGTTTTTAAGGGCGGTGTTTTGGCGAATGATTTTATTCATGCGCCAAAGCTATTCGCTCTATTTTGCAGTTTGCGCGAAACGGTATTGTTTTGCATTGTCTATTGAAAGCTTAAACGACTGATATCCGCATTAAATTTTATACAAAAGCTGTATTGAAATAAGAAATAAAAATGACAAAAGAGAGAGCAAAAAAAACATGAATCGACACAAAAGTTGTATTGAAATATAAAAATATACTTTACTTTGCTTTATACTTTTAGCCATGAACCGACACAAAAGTTGTATTGAAATTGCTGTTTACATCAATACCATATTTTTGTTTTACCATGAACCGACACAAAAGTTGTATTGAAATACTTACGACCTCTTTACAAAACGCTACTGATGAGCATGAACCGACACAAAAGTTGTATTGAAATTATCAACACACACACATATATATACATAATCAAATACATGAACCGACACAAAAGTTGTATTGAAATACAAATTGCTTCGCGAATTTTAGAACCTCTGTCATTCATGAACCGACACAAAAGTTGTATTGAAATTACGATGTGTAAACGCGATGACGCCACCCCTTCGTCCCCATGAACCGACACAAAAGTTGTATTGAAATATTGTTTCTTATAATTCCATAATCTTCTAAAATTGCATGAACCGACACAAAAGTTGTATTGAAATGACAATTCGTAAACGCCCGCCTCTATCTGCTCCGCCATGAACCGACACAAAAGTTGTATTGAAATAAAACAACGCAGCTGTCCTGCCATTCTAAAAGGTTGCATGAACCGACACAAGTTGTATTGAAATCAGCCGCGTGCAATTGTACGCAGCTTCCAAGTCCTCAAGAACCGACGCAAAGTTGTATTTTCCCGTCATTTTTGCCGCCGAACGGTAAGCGAAGCGTAATGGAGAACAAGCAGAGTTTATTCTCTCTCTGTCATTCCCGCGCAGGCGGGAATCCATACATTTCGCCAATGGAAGCGCCGCAAAGCAATCCAGAAAAATAAAAAAAATCAACCCGCCCTTAAAATAAAACTTTTTATTTGTAAACTCTAATTGTTTTATGCCATTTGGATTACCTCGTCATTTTATTCCTCGCAATGACGGAACAAAAAGGGATTTTTATGATGAAAAAATAGATTCCCGCCCGCCTCGTGATGAGCTTTCTACGAAAGGCTATCATTCGCGCGGGAATGACGAAAAGAACACCTACATTTCGCATGCGCCGCGGGAGACAATTCTCTCCCGTCATTGCGTACAAACGGTATTTCTTTTAAAAGGCGATTATGCGCGGTCTTTGGTATTTTAAGGTTTTGTCCATACATAACAGCATTCCTTTTAAAAGTTTTAGCGCGTTATTGCTTTTTAAATGTATCATGCATAACAGTACCCCTTTAAAAGAGACGATTTTTCTCCGTTATCGCGGACGCAAAATGCCGCGGCAATCCAAAAATATAAACTATCGACTCAAATTCAAGTTATTTGATATTTTTTGATTGTATATTATGTCGTTTTATAACGCTTTGCACGCTTCCAATGACGAAAAAGACAGACAGCGCTATTTTAAAAACAGCCTTAGCGGCGGCAGATACCGTTTTTGCTCTCTGTACTGCCGCAATTGACACGAACGATATTATCAGACGCAAGCGTAAAGACAAACGGTAAGAGCAGGTTGTCTCGCAGGCAATTTATATAAAAATCTTGAAATTATGTTTTTTAAAAGGGCAGGGCGGACAAAATAAACGCCGCGCCTTGCATGTGCGGCGTTTATTTTGTATGATTACGGCGCGGAACGCTTTAAAAAGTTTTTATACGGCAGACGGCAAACTCCAAAATAGTGAAGAGTTTTTTTCTTAACGGTTTTTATATTTTTTAACTTCCAAATGCTTGATCCGCGATAAACGGCGGCAAGAGCGGCAGACGACATGAGTATATTTTATCATTAAATACTGTTTAGCTCGGATATTTATTTTACATTAATGTTTTTTATATTATGATGCTATATTTAATTTTTCATAAAGGAGAAAATATGAACACAACGGTTAAACTGCTTTGCGCAGTTTTGGTTTCCATGCTTTTAGCAGCCTGCGGCAGCGGGGGGGGGGGGTAAATCCACCGATAACACTTCTATAAACGGCAATAATATCCTCTCAAATTATCTAACAGAAACTTTCCCGCCTTTTGACGACACGCCTTACAGAGATAAGATTGTTGGCTCAATGAGAGTTGCAAATTATATACAAATTTCGCAAAGCGACGCCCAAAGCTTTTATGACACTCTAACAAAAGAGAAAAACTTTGTTATTGAAGGCGAAAGGGTATTTGGCGTTGATCATCGTATGTATTTTAGCCCGAATTTTGATTTTAAAAGTCAAGGTTATGACGAGTTATACGGTAGTATTTGCTATGCAGGCATTTGGGGCAGCGCTTGGGAGAGCTGCAATCTTAGAAGTATGTACAGCAGAAATGAAAGCGTGAGCGGTTATATTATTAGATTGACTATGGCTCATCAAAACAACTCCCTGCCTGTTACTACTGAGGCTTATTTTGACGAAGTTTTCGGGCATCCGAACGGCGCTCCTGATTGGGAATTGTTTAGCGTAGTTTATGAAAATGCCAACATGACAGCTGAGATTAACAGCTATTATGAAAAGATAGAAGCAAGCGGCGTGTTTGACGAGGGTGATGCAGTATATCAAGCAGCGATGAATACAAGTGGATAGATTGGCAATGCGTTCACAATAATAACGCTGATGGAGCGCGTTATGAATGGCAGGGCATTGTTTTCTATGGCGGCGGTAATATAAGTTCAACGATACATTTTGTAAAAGGAGAATTTATCGCCGAAGGTACTTGATTTTAACGGGCGCGGAAATCCGCGCCAAGTTTTACGCATGAGAGCCGAAGTTATGGATATAATTTAAAATAGCGTAAAAGTAATATATACCATTCATAATATCAATATGCAAAGCTGTTCTTTAATGTCCCGCCGATATTTTAAACAGTCCGCAAAGCTATCTTTCGCATACGCCTTTCAATTTCCCGCGTTTTTGCCAAAATTAAGCGGTAAACGCTCCTATTGGCAGCCGTCGCACTCTATGCTTCTGTCGGCTACATCTACGGAGTGTGTTTCGGGCGACTGGCTTCGCAGATAATATACCGATTTTAGCCCGAGTTTCCAGCCCAACAGATAAATATCGTTTAGGTATTTTCCGCTCGCTTTGTCAAGCATGATAAAGATATTCAGGCTCTGCCCCTGGTCTATCCACTTTTGGCGGACGGCGCCTGCTTGTATCAAAAGCCTTTGGTCAAGTTCATACGCGGGCGTGTAAAATCCCCAAGTATCGGGCGAGAGTTTCGGCGCGGTTACGGGTATCATGCCCGATAAATTCTCTTCAAACCACTTTCTTTTATAGACAGGCTCTATCGTTTGCGTAGTGCCTACAAGTATCGAAATGGAGCTTGTGGGCGCGATAGCCATGAGGTAGCCGTTGCGCATGCCGTCTTTTTTCACTTTTTCTCTTAATTTTTCCCAGTCATAGGTATATCCGAAAAGCCCGCCTCTGTCCACGAGTTTTTTTGCGTTTTCGTTCGCGATATCTATGGGAAATATCCCTTTGCTCCATTTTGAGCCTTCAAATTCAGGATACGCTCCCTTTTCCAAACTCAAATTGCTTGACGCTTTGATGGCGTTATAACTTATCGCTTCCATGATTTCGTCTATTTTTGATAAATGGTCGTATTTGCCCCATGTGATGCCCTGTTCTGCGAGCATTTGCGCTTCGCCCATGACGCCCAAACCTATGGAGCGCGAGAGCAGGTTGGTGCGTTTGACTTTGGCATGCGGGTAAAAGTTAAGGTCTATGACATTATCTAACATTCTAATCGCTATCGGCGCTACTCTTTCTATATCCTCTTTTGTATTCACTTTGGAGAGGTTTATACTTGCCAAGTTGCAAACGGCGGTTTTTCCCTCTTTTACGGCTTTTTCCACGATAAATATCTCTTTGCCGCCGATGGTATCAAGCGCGGTTATTTTTTTGGCTTTTTTGGTTATGCCGACATCCGTTGTTATATCCTCGTTTTCCTCAAATAGGCGCGTTTCGCCGTCGTTAAAGACAACTTTTATCATGTAGTGGTTTGGCTGCGTATTTTGAAATATTTCCGTGCAGAGGTTGGAACTTCTGATGATTCCCGTGTGGTTGTTGGGATTGGCTCTGTTGGCATTGTCTTTGAAACACAAAAACGGACTTCCCGACTCAAAATAGTTCGTAAGTATTTTTTTCCAAAGATCTTTTGCTTTTATAAACTCTTTTGGAATATCCGGATTTTTCTCATATTCTTCATATCTTTTTTCAAACTCTTCGCTGTACAATCCGCATAAATCAGGCGTATCGGCAGGGTCAAAAAGCGTCCACATGGCGTCTTGTTCTATGCGCTTCATGAACAGGTCGTTTATCCAAAGAGACGGAAACAGTTCATGCGTGCGGCGTCTCTCTTCGCCGGAATTTTTTTTCAAATCCAAAAAGTCGGACACATCCATGTGCCAAGGCTCTATATATACGGCAATCGCGCCTTTTCTTGTGCCGAGCTGGTCAACGGCTACGGCGATGTCGTTTGTGATTTTCAGAAACGGTATAACGCCGCCCGCCGCGTTTTTGTGTCCGTCTATCATGCCGCCCATTGCGCGTACGAGATTCCAATCCCAGCCGATGCCGCCGCCGTATTTGCTTAAAAGCGACATCTCTTTAAAACTGTCAAATATTCCTTCTATATTATCGGGAGTGGAGCCGACATAGCAGGAGCTTAATTGATGGCGCGGCGTTCTGGCGTTGGAAAGAGTAGGGGTCGCGGGCATAACTTCAAATTTGCTTATCAAATCATAAAACTTTTTCGCCCAATCCTGCGAATTTAACTCATTTTGCGCCAAAAACATCGCTATCGCCATAAACATGTGCTGAGGAAGCTCTATCGGTTCGCCTTTGCGGTTTTTCAATAAATATCTGTCATGGAGCGTTTTTACGCCAAGATATGTGAACTGCAAATCGCGCGAAGAGTCTATATAGGCGTCCAAATCGTCCAAATCATACTTTTTTTTCAAGCCCAAAACAATTCGCCCCTCTTTTTCGCCTTTTTCAAAATAATCTTTCAAATGTCCGTACCCCGAAAAGCCGTTCACTCTGTGATACAAATCGTACAAAAAGAGCCGCGCGGCGACAAATGTCCAATTCGGCCTATCCACATCTATCTTGTCCACAGCCGTTTTAATGAGAGTTTGCTGTATCTCAGCAGTAGTTATCTGGTCGCGAAACTGTATCTTTGCGTCCACTTCAAGCTCGCTTAGACTTACATTATCCAAGTCTTTAACGGATTCAGACGTATATTTTTTGATTTTTGATATATCAAGCGGTTCGGTTCTGCCGCTTCTTTTGATAACTGTAAGCATTATTTTTCATTTCCTCCAAAAACACGATTAAAAATTTTATCCACATTTTTTGTGTAATAGTCATAGTCAAAGCAGGCTCGTATCTCCTCTTTTGTCAGTTTTGTCGTCAAATCTTCGTCCAAAAGCAGATTTTGCAAAAACAGACTCTCGCCTTTTTCATTTACAGCGGCGAATCCCTGCTGTAAATCTTCCCAAACTCTCATAGCGTTTCTTTGCACTATTTTATAAGCATCCTCTCTTGATACGCCGCGCATGGGCAATTCTAATAAAATGCGCTGCGAAAACACAAGTCCGCCTGTCAGATTTAAATTTTTCAGCATATTTTTCGGATATATGAGAAGATTTTCTATCAAATTATTTAATCTTGCCAGCATAAAATCAGTAGTGATAAAACCGTCAGGCAGGATAAATCTCTCAACCGAGCTGTGGCTTATATCCCGCTCATGCCACAAGGCTACATTTTCCATGGCGGGCGCGGCGTAACTTCTTATGACGCGGCAAAGTCCCGTGATATTTTCGCTAAGGACGGGATTTCTTTTGTGCGGCATGGCGGAGCTGCCTTTTTGCCCTTTTGAGAAAAACTCTTCCGCTTCATACACTTCTGTTCTTTGGTAGTGGCGTATCGCGACCGCTATTTTTTCGCATGAAGAGGCTAAAAGGGCGAGCGCATTAAAAAGTGCGGCATAACGGTCGCGCTGTATTATTTGATTTGACGCGGGCGCGGGCGAAAGACCCAAATCGGCGCAGACTATCTCTTCAAGTTCAACGGGAGCGTGCGCGAAATTGCCCATAGCGCCGCTTATCTTTCCTGCGCTTATCACGCGCTTTACATATTGTAGATTTTCAAGACTTCTTTTTACCTCGTCATACCATATCGCTAAAACAAGTCCGAATGTTATCGGTTCGCCGTGTATGCCGTGGCTGCGTCCCGCCATGAGCGTATATTTATGTTCTGCGGCTCTTTTTTTGAGAGCGTTTAAAAGCAAATTCACATCTTCAATGATAAGTTCAAGAGACTCTTTTATTTGCAAAGCTACCGCCGTATCTATACAGTCCGAGCTTGTCATGCCGTAGTGCACAAAACGACTCTCTTTGCCCAAGCTTTCCGATACAGATGTCAAAAATGCGATAACATCGTGCTTTGTCTCTTTTTCTATCGTTTCGATTCTATCTATATCAAATGCGGCGTTTTTTATTATCTTTTCGCAGTCGCTATCGGGTATAAGCCCCAGTTTATTCCAAGCTTTAACGACAGATTTTTCAACTCTAAGCCAAGCATCGTATTTTGCTTTGAGAGTCCATTTTTCTTTCATCTCTTTTCTTGAATATCTTTCTATCATAAATAAGCCTTTAAAGGGTATAATTAGATTTTCTTTTCTCTTTTCAATCTTGCCCGCAAGAGGAATAGTATATGCGTAATCTTGATATATGTAAAGATCAAATTTTAACCAAAAGAGAGTAAAAATTGCCTTATATTTCAAAAGATTTTACCTTAAATAAATATATTAAAGCATGGATATTTTTAGTGCATGAGTTGGGATTTACCATGCAAGAAGCGCAAAGAGCGATAGATAGAAAACAGCTTTTGCAAAACGGCTTGATAGTCAAAAGAAAGTCCGACATGATAAGCGGAAATATAACGCTTTTGGCTTATGAGCCGCGTCCGAGAGGATTGCTGCCTATATATGAAAATGAGTTTTTCGCAATTTTTGAAAAGCCGAGCGGAGTTTTGGCGCACCCGAGAGACAGAATGACCGAATATTCTCTTAATGACGAAATAAAATATCTTTATGGCAAAAACGCTAATATAGTCCACAGACTTGATAAAGAGACAAGCGGACTATTGATGGTCTCAAAAAATAAAAGCGAGGAGAGAGGACTTAAAAGACTTTTTGAAGAAAAAAGCGTACAAAAAGAGTATATCGCGCTTGTAAATGGCGAATTGAAAGAGCCGATAGTCATAAATGCGCCGATAATGGTAAATAACAATTACGAGACGATAAAATTGAAAGTCTGCATAGACAGGCGCGGCAAAGAGGCGGTTACAGAAATTTATCCGATAAAATATTTTAAAGATTTGAATGCCGCTTTGGTAAAAGCAGTCCCAAAAACAGGGCGTCAGCATCAGATAAGGGCGCATTTGTTTCACGTGGAACATTCTATCATGGGCGACCCGATTTACGGAGTGGATACTGAGTGCGCCGCGATGTATTTGGATGGAAAGATGGATTTGAAATCAAGAATAGAATTTACGGGAGCTTCAAGGCTGCTGCTGCATGCGTATAAGTTGGACTTTCAATATAAAGCAGAAAAGTATAGCTTTAAATCAGCGATAGACATTGAAACGGAATTTATCAATTCTATTTTACCGCCCTCAAAACCATAGCTGTCAATTGCTTTGCGCAAGAAGCGCGTCCACATTAAAATCGCAATATTTTTTATAAAAGTTCTGTTCCAATTCATAAACGCTTCCTCTCAACTGCTCTTTGTACAATTCATATGTTCGTATGCGGTTTTGAGTGTTAAATTGAATATCTTTAAGTTTTGAAGCTATGGCAGGATCTATCAGTATGGTTTTTATCTCTGTTTCGCTGTTTGTAAAATATCTGTTGCAGTAATATGCCGCGTCTTCTATCTCGATATTTTTTTCTATATTATCGGGATTTTTAAGTATCTCTTGATATGCCCTTGCATACTGCATAGCTATCTCATGTATTATCGGGTGGTAATTTATGGCTTCTCCGTTGCACTCTTTAATGGTTGTAGTATAAAATTCGCCGCTTGACGAACTGATGCTTATGTCTCTTTCGCTGCATGGAGTATATGTATCATAAGTCTGGTAAATCCATCTCTCCACATCGTCTCTTACATTGTTTTTATTTGAGTCTATTCCAAGTAATGTAGCGTCATTTTCGCGCGCATTAGGCTCAGGCGGTAATTTATTTGCAGCGCTAAAAAAAATAGTTATAAAATATGCGGCAATAAATAGAAAAACCAAAGATGCGGCGACCTTGAAAAGAACTTTTCTGTTTGAATTCATATTTTCTCCTTAAAATTTAAAATTATACTAAAAAAACCTTAATTCTCAAAAAAAATGACCTTTATCAGCGCCGCAATAGCCGCAATAACAACAATACCTACCAAAATAAATAGCGATATATCAAGCCAGCTCATTTTCTCTCCTCTGTTTTAACTGTCCGCATGCCGCGCTTATGTCAAGTCCTTTTGATTGCCGTATGGTGCAAAGCAATCCATGCGAATTTAGAAAATCAGCAAACGCCGCGACATCTTTTTCGTTTGGTCTTTCAAATTTGCTTCCATTGTGTGGATTGAAGTATATCAAATTTACCTTTGCCTTTATCTGACTTAGCAGTTTCACTAATTTTTTTGCGCTTTGCAAAGAGTCGTTCACATTTTTTATGACGAGATATTCAAACAGTACTCTTTTTCGCATATCTATCGGGAAAACGCTTACAGCTTCAATGACGGATTTGATATTGTACGCTCTATTTATCGGCATAAGTTTTTCCCTTGTTTCGTCGTCAATCGCATGTAAAGATATCGCTAAAAGTACGCCGAGGTCCATTTTGCCAAGCTTTGCTATTTGCGCGCTAAGCCCGCTTGTAGAGACAGTCTGTCTCTTCGGGCTGATGGCAAGAGCGTCAATATCTGCGAAAATACCAATCGCTTTTGCGACATTTTGCAGATTGTCGAGCGGCTCGCCCATACCCATGTAAACTATATTTACGCGGCGTTCCGCGCTTATATTGTTTAATTTTTTGATAAAAAGAACCTGCGCTGTTATCTCGCCTGCGCTTAAATTTCGCACAAATCCGCTCTTGCCTGTTAAACAAAAGGCGCAGCCCATTCTACAGCCGACTTGAGACGATATGCAAATAGTGTACCGCGCATGATGTATTCTGCCGCCGTTTTCGTCAAATTGTTCGTTTTTCATGGGAAGCAGAACGCTCTCTATCGTAAGTTTATCTTGAAGCGAGAAGAGATATTTTTTGCTTCCATCAACGCTTTGCTCCTCTTTTACCAAAGCAAGAGGTGAAAGTATGTACTCTTGCGCAAGTTTATCGCGCAAAATTTTGGGGAGATTTAACATTTCATGGAATGAATTTGCATACTTTTGGTATATCCACTGATATATTTGCCTCGCATGAAACGAAGGCTTGATTTTTTGCGCAAGTTCATCTTTTGTCAAATCCAAAATTGAAGTCATAGAAAATCTTTAAAATCGGACAAAGCGCTCTTTTTTAACAACTCTTTTGCTTCTCGCTGGTTTTTGAAAAAATTATCATGAGCGTCTTTATCGCAATAATTTGTGATGCAAAACAGTCCGAGCGCGGGAATATTAAATTTTTCAGCAGTTTTTAAAACAGCGAAAAATTCCATATTTTCTATGCTCAAACCATATTCTAAAAAGAGCTTTGCCTGTGCGGCGTCAGCGGTGATAAAATTACTTGAATTTACAATGATTTTGCCCAATGTTCCACGTGAAACATTTGTTTCAGCTCCTCTTATTTCACCCAAAATCGGACTGTATGAGAAATTTTGCAAAAATCCTATCTCTATATTAACAGCTCTATTTGAAACAAGCAGCTGAAACTCCTTATAATTTCCATAGCTTCCCGCAGTGCCGATGAAAAGCAGATTTTTCGGACTCTTTTTCATCAGTACGCGCGTTAAATTGATGGAAGCGTTAACAAGCCCCACGCCTATCGGGACGGCAAACGGAAATGTTTCTCCAAGTCCTGCGCTTAATATCATAGTCTAATAGCCACTCCTTCGTTTTTAAGATATCTTTTCAAATCCATTATCTCTATCTCTTTAAAGTGAAATATTGAAGCGGCGAGGGCGGCATCGGCGTAATTTTCAAAAACCTCTTTTATATGTTCCATATTGCCCGCTCCGCCGCTGGCGATAACGGGAATATTTAACATGCGGCTCATTTTGGAAGTCAGCCATATATCGTATCCGTCTTTTGTGCCGTCTTTATCCATGGATGTCAAGAGTATCTCCCCCGCGCCTCTATCTTCTGCCTCTTTTGCCCAATTGAGCGCATCAATACCCATATCTATGCGCCCGCCGTGTTTATATATATGCCAGCTGCCGCCGCTCTTTTTTGCATCAATCGCTACGACTATACATTGAGAACCAAAACGCGATGCGGCTTGCGTTATAAGGTCGGGATTGTCTATCGCGGCGGAGTTTATACTCACTTTATCACAGCCGACATTCAACAGCGCATATATATCGTCAAGTTTGCGTATGCCGCCCCCGACAGTCAGCGGTATAAAAACCTCTTTGGCGGCTTTGGCGACAAGCTCTACAATAGTATCCCGTTTTTCATTGCTTGCCGTAATATCTAAAAAACAAAGTTCGTCAGCGCCTTCGTCATTGTAGCGTTTGGCGACCTCCACAGGGTCTCCGGCGTCTTGAAGTCCGACAAAATTAACGCCCTTAACAACACGCCCGTTTTTGACGTCAAGACATGGAATAATCCGTTTTGCAAAAGTCTGCATAAAAACTCCGTAAAACCATTTTTATGATAATAACAAACCATTCAAAAAAAACGACTGAAAAATAACTTTTATAGATAAAAATAGCAGTGAAAAATAGATATGTAACCGTCATATAAGCAAAGATTGGTTATACTCCGCCATTAAACAGTATAATTTGGACGCGTGAAGATAAAAGCGAAAAAATATTTCGGTCAAAATTTTCTGACAGATAAAAGTTTTATAGACAAAATCATCCAATCGATGCCCGATATTAAAGATGCGAGTCTTGTTGAAATCGGACCTGGGTTAGGTGATTTGACGAAAGCGCTGCTTGAGCGGTATGCTCTGCGGGCTTATGAAGTCGATGAAGATTTGCATGAACATTTAAGCAGAGTGTTCAAGGAAGAGATAAAAACCAAACGGTTAGAACTCTATTTCGGCGATATTTTGGAGTATTGGCAGAGCCTGCCGCTTTGTCCGGAGCCGTATTTTATATGCGCTAATATTCCTTATTATATTACAACGCCGATTATTTATAAGGTCTTGGAAGATAAAAATTGCATCGGAGCCGTTTTGATGACGCAAAAAGAGGCGGCTTTAAAGCTCACAGCTTCATGCGGCGGCAGCGATTATACTTCCATGTCCGTTTTGGTTCAAATTTTAAGCAAGGTAAACATTCTTTTTGAAGTGCCTAAAACTGCGTTTTTTCCACAGCCGAAAATTGATTCGGCTGTTGTCAAAATTCAAAAAAATAGAAGTTTAAAATTTGAAATTTGCGGCTTAAAAGAGTATATTTTGACCGCATTTAAATCTCCGCGAAAAACACTGCAAAAAAATCTCGCAAGCCGCTATGAAGGCATAAAAGAGTTGTTTTTATCGCTTGGCATAGCTTCCAATCTTCGTCCTCATGAATTAGCTCCCGATATGCATTTTCGTCTATTTAATGACTTAAATAAATAAAAAAAGGTAAAAATATGGACGATAACAGTTCTGCAAGCGCGTCAAAAAAGCGCTTTTATAAACGCAGACCAAAGAAAAAAGAGGCGGCAAAAAGTGAAAGCGGCAGTCTGCATGAGGCGGCAGTAGAGGCTAAAAAAGCTGCAAAACAGCCCAAAACAGATACGCAGGAAGATAAGATTGAAACGGCAAAGCCTAATTCAAAAAAGCGCAAAAGAAGCAATCTCCCGCCATCTCCGGTCATAGGCAACGAAGCATGGCAAAAGGCATTAAACAGCGCTATAGAGACTAATAAAAAATCTCATTACGACAGGCTCAACAGCTTTAAAAAGATACAAAAAAGCGCTGATAAAATCCGCATAACACCGCTTGGCGGACTTGGCGAAATAGGCGGAAATATCACTGTCATAGAGACTAACACGAGCGCAGTTATCGTTGATGTTGGCATGAGTTTTCCCGACAGCGATATGCCAGGCGTTGATATATTGATACCGGATTTTAATTACTTAAAAACCATCAAAAATAAAATTGCCGGTATTTTAATAACGCATGCCCATGAAGACCACATAGGAGCGATTCCATATCTTTTTAAAGAGATGCCTTTGCCGCTTTACGCTACTCCCATGCCGCTTGGCATGATATCAAACAAGCTTGAAGAGCATGGTTTGAAGAGTGCAAGAAACCTGTTCCGACCCGTGGAGAAGAGAAAGATTTATAAAATAGGCGAATTTGAAATAGAGTGGTTACACATTACACACTCTATCGTGGATTCGTCCGCGCTTGCGATAAAAACAAAAGCAGGCACAATTATACACACTGGGGATTTTAAGATAGACCATACGCCCATAGACGGGTATCCTACCGATTTGCACAGGCTCGCGCACTACGGGGAAGAGGGGGTTTTGTGTCTGCTTAGCGACAGTACAAATTCGCACAAGGAAGGGTTTACGCGCTCCGAAAGTTCTGTGGGAAAAACATTTGACGCTATCTTTTCCAAATCAAAAGGCAGAGTTATCATGTCCACTTTTTCCTCCAATATCCACAGAGTGTATCAAGCTGTTCAACATGGATTGAATTACGGCAGAAAAGTGTGCGTTATAGGGCGCTCCATGGAGAGAAATATTTTTACCGCCATTGAGCTTGGATATATAAGCCTTGATAAAAGCATCTTTATAGACGCCCACGAAGTCGGCAAATACAATGACAATGAAGTGCTTATAGTAACGACAGGCTCGCAGGGCGAAACGATGGCCGCGCTTTATAGAATGGCGACAGACGAACACCGCCACATAAAGATAAAGCCGACAGACCAGATAATCATCTCCGCCAAAGCCATTCCCGGCAATGAAGGCAGCGTCTCTACGGTTTTAAATTTTTTACTCAAAAGCGGCGCCAGCGTTGCGTATCAAGATTTTAGCGAGATACATGTAAGCGGACATGCCGCGCAAGAGGAGCAAAAACTTATGCTCCGCCTCATAAAACCCAAATTTTTTCTGCCCATACATGGAGAGTTCAACCACATAACAAAACACAAAGAAACCGCCATGGAGTGCGGGATACCGTCAAAAAATATTCTGCTCATGGAAGACGGCGACCAAGTTGAGGTTTGCGCCGAATATATCAAAAAAGTTAAAAGCGTCAAAACCGGCAAAATATTTATAGATAACCAAATAAACAGCCAGATAGAAAACGATGTTGTTATGGACCGTCAGCAGTTGGCGGATTCGGGCGTTGTCATGATAATAGCGCAGATAGACAGGCGCGAGAAAAAGCTCATCGCAAAGCCAAAAGTCGTAAGTTACGGACTTGTCGCAGATAGAAACGATAAAGAGTTTTCGAAGGAGATGGAGGAGGTGCTTGTGCAATTTTTGTCAAATGCAAAAAAAGATGTGATAGAAAATAGGGCGGTTTTGGAGAACGAAGTGCGTCAGGTCGTGCGAAAGCATATTTTTAGAAGCATGAAAAAATACCCCACGATTGTCCCGACAATCTTTATCATGTAAGGAAAACAGATGGATTTTAAGAAAATAGCGCAAGAGGTCATGGAGATTGAAGCGGGCGAGATATTGAATGCGCGAAGCAGTTTGAGCGACGAGATAAACGCCGCTGTGGAGAGTATCTACGGACTCAAAGGCAAATTGATAGTAACGGGCGTGGGCAAAAGCGGACTTATCGGCGCAAAAATAGCCGCGACTCTTTCAAGCACGGGTACGAGCAGTTTTTTCCTGCACCCGACCGAAGCCATGCACGGCGATCTTGGCATGATAAGCAAAAATGACGGCGTATTGGCGATAAGCTACAGCGGCGAGAGCGATGAGCTGATAAAAATAATTCCGCATATCAAACGCTTCAATATTCCTCTCATCGGGCTTGCCCGCTCCAAAACAAGCTCTTTGGGGCGCAGCAGCGATATATTTTTATCCATATCGGTAAGAAAAGAGGCATGTCCATTGGAAGCCGCGCCGACAAGCTCCACGACTCTAACGCTCGCACTCGGAGACGCTCTGGCGGTCTGCCTTATGAAAAAGAGAAATTTCACAAAAAAAGATTTTGCCTCTTTTCACCCGGGAGGAACTCTGGGCAGGCGGCTGTTTGTTAAAATAAGCGACATCATGAGGACAAAATTGCCTATAGTGCGCGATGAAGCAAGCCTTAAAAGCGCGATAGATAAAATGACGCACGGCATGATAGGAAGCGTGATTTTGACAGATGACAAAGGCTCTATCTCGGCGATTTTAAGCGATGGAGATTTGCGCCGCGCTCTTGGCAGAGAGAATTTTTCCATAGATGCCAAAGCTATTGATTACGCTACGAAAAACCCCAAAACGATAAATGACAAAGATATGCTTGCAAGCGACGCTTTGGTGTTTTTGGAACAGCATAAAATACAACTTTTGGTCATTGTGGATAAAAAAAATATGCCGATAGGCGTTTTGCATATTCATGACTTGATAGAAGCGGGGATATCTTGATGGAACTTATGCGCTTGAATAAATTTATTTCGCACAATACCAAATATTCGCGCCGCGAAGCCGACGAATTGATAAAACAGGGCAGGGTGAGGCTGAACGGTAGGACGCAGACAGATTTGTCCACCAAAGTGAGTTATGAGGATACAATTGAGGTAAATAACAGCAGAGTATTTAAAAAAGAGCAGTTTACCGTCATCATTTACAATAAGCCAAAAGGCGAACTTGTAAGCAAAAAAGACGATAGAGGCAGAAAGACTATTTACGATACGCTGCCTAAAAAATTTGCGCATTTTACAAGCGTAGGAAGGCTTGATTTTGCAAGCGAAGGACTGCTTTTATTGACAGACGCCGCTCCTGTCGCATCGGCTTTGATGAACAGCGACCTTGAAAGGGTCTATTATATAAAGATAAAAGGAACTGTCGGCAATCCCATGATAGAAGCCATGCAAAACGGGCTTGAACTAAACGACGCATCCAAAGGCGCGCATTCGCACAGCAAGATAAAAAGCATGAGTTTTGCGCCGTTTTTGTCATATCAGATATTCGGAAGCAGCGGAGGATATACAAAACTCAAAGTCATGATAAATGAAGGGAAAAACAGGGAACTTAGGCGGTTTTTTGCCCATTTTGACGCAGAAGTGGTTGATTTGAAGCGCGTAAGTTACGGCATTATGGATTTGGGGACGCTAAAAAGCGGCAAACATCGCTTTTTGACAAACTCTGAATACGACAAACTCCGCGACTTTTTGAAAGAGAATAAGGTCTATTACTAATGGAAAATCTCGCTATATCTTTCAGACCAAAAAATATAGAAGATATATGCGGACAAAAGCATTTGACAAGCCCGGACGCGCCGTTTTGCAAGCTTTTAAAGAGCGGCAAAATGCCCCATTCCATGTTTTTCGGACCTCCGGGTACGGGCAAAACCACAATGGCAAGAGTCGTGGCAAATACGCTGGAAAGCCCGTTTTATGAGCTTGACGCCACAAGTTTGAAAGTAGAAGAGTTTCGCAAAATCTTTGCGCAGTATCAAAATACGCTTGCAAAACCCATTATCTTTATAGACGAGGTTCACAGGCTCTCAAAAACGCAGCAGGAAGTGCTTTTGATACCTATGGAAAACGCAAGCGCAATTATCATCGGCGCTTCTACCGAAAACCCCTATTTTTCGCTTACAGCAGGCATTCGTTCGCGTGCCATGCTGTTTGAATTTAAGCAGCTTGAGTTTGAGGATTTGGAAGAGATTTTAAAGCGCGTTCAAAAAAAACTGACATTTACCATAAGTGAAGAGGCGAAATCATATCTGATAAGTTCAAGCGCGGGCGACAGCAGGTCGCTTCTGAATCTTTTGGAATACGCTCTGCATGTGAGCGATAATGTTGATTTGGAGTTGTTGAAAAATCTCCGTCCGCATGCTCTAAAAGACGGCGTTAGCAGCGACAATACGCACTACAATCTCATATCCGCCATGATAAAAAGCATCAGAGGCAGCGATATAAACGCCGCTTTGTATTATCTGGCAAGATTGATAGACGGCGGCGAAAGCCCTGATTTTATCGCGCGAAGATTGGCGATTTTATCAAGTGAAGATATAGGCAACGCAAATCCAAACGCGCTTGGCGTTGCCGCTAACACACTGCTGTTAGTCGGCAAAATAGGCTATCCCGAAGCGCGCATCATACTTGCGCAATGCGTCGTATATCTCGCTTCAAGTCCCAAGTCAAACAGCTCCTATGCCGCTATCGGCAAAGCGCAAAAATATGTCAGCGAAAACAAAGCGCTTGAAGTACCTGAACATTTGAAAAGTCCGCTAAATAAAGGCTATTTGTATCCGCATGATTTCGGCGGCTGGGTAAAGCAAAAATATACGCAAATAGAGCTTGATTTTTACAAAAGTTCAGGCATAGGCTTTGAAAAAACGCTTTTAGAGTGGCATGAGAAAATCATAAACAAAGACAAGAAATAAAACCTCCCGCAAAATTATGATATAAACGGTTTTGAGCGCGAAAATGCGGCTTTAAAGCGATGTCTGCAATTTAGCTTTTTACATTTTTTCATACAAAGAGCTTTTAAAAAACGCAATAGCGCAGACCCACATGCCAAATTGCAATTTTTATCGCATTATTACACACTATTTATACATTCAAACCTGCTATATAATTCTCAAACGCCTCTTGCGCTTTTTGCAGGCTTTTTTGAATGTTCTCTATATTTTTATATTGCTGCTCTATTTCGCCGTCTATCGTGCTTAATTTTTTGATATACTCTTGACCCTGCGGCGAATCATTGCCCACAACCGTTATGTTTTTGCGGATTCTTTCCTGTTCGTTAGCGTTTTCCACAAGCGCACTCCGCGCACTGCTTAGTTTATTTTCTTCGGCTTTAACGGCGTTTGTAAGGCGCACTGCCTCTTGAAGAGCATTTTTTACATTGGTAGGAAAATCCTTATTGGTAGAAAATAGCGCCAAAGTTGTGTAATCCATACTCAATATGCCAATCGTCTGTCTGTTTAATTTATCCTCTTTGACACTGTATATCAACTCTTTGTTTGCAGGCAAAACGAAATCAAATCGATAAGCCGAGCTTGTTTTTTCAGCATATTTGGCAGGCGTTACCAAATTTGCGCCGGCTGTAAACGGATGCTCTAAAATAATATTTTTATCCGTTTTATCGCTGTTTTTTAGTGCGTAAATTTTTTCATAAATCGTTTTTTCCATTATCGTCATGACGCCTTTTGAGATTTTGACGCTGTCAAACTGCGTTTTTGAAGATTGCGAAACTGTGCCTTTTACCGCCAAATCGTCCCCATAAGAGATAAGCCGTTTCGCGCCCTCTGCCAAAAAATCCATAAGGGCATCGCCTGCAAATGTGCCGCCGTCATATACGGTTATGACGCCTGAGGGAAGTTTAATCCCCAGAGTGTTCACAATCTCTGCGCCGAGTGCGGGATTTACGCTTGAACTTTGCGGAATATGTGTAAAGATAGATACTTTTCGCACCTTTAAACCGCCTTGCGCGAACGGTATCATCGCGCTTTGCCTGCGTTCCAAGGTAACAGGATTTTTAAGCGTAAATATGAACTGCTCTCCCGCGTTTTTGGATTGCGGAACATCGTAATCAGACTCTTCCGCATAAATCATATCTGCCATTGCCATTGTCGGAGCGGACGATACTGATTTTCGCAATAGTTGTTTATTTGATACTTCATAACCGCTTTCATAGCTTTTTGCTTCGGCAAATCCTTCTATTGACAATGGTAGAGACGGGCGTTGTAAAAAATACGGCATGTATAAAGGTTGTGTAAAAGATACGGGGCGTCCCACTACGAGCGAAAGTTCCACGCCTTTCCAATCCGTATCGCCCGCATTATCCACTATCGCCCAGCCTTGCAAAAACGGTTGTTTGGCAGACAAATCAAGCCTGTAAGTCGCTTTCCAAACGGGCGTAGGTATAGTGTAACTGACAAAAACAGGGCGTTTTTTGGAAGAGGGCAGATAGACATTGATATTTTTGACGCTCTGCTTGGAGTTTAGCATAATATCCAAAGCGCGCGCCAAATCATGCGATATTTTCTCGTCCGTAAATCTGTACGAGGTTACATTGCTCAGCGATACGACCTGTATATTGCCGTTCACAAAAAGTGATAATTCGTCATAATTTTTCTCTCTATTGACCTGCGTGCCGATGATTTTGCCGACAATTTTATTTGGCGCGTATATCTCCAATTCCGCGCCTTTGAGAGAGTGGAGTATCTGCGCAACGCTCGGATTGCCCGACAAGTTAATTTTAAGCTCGGATAGCATCTTTTGCAAATCCTCAGACGCGTAACTGACCAAAGGCGCGTTAGTCGCGGGGTCATGTATGATAAGCGATTTCAGGGCGTCGTCTATCGCCGTGATTTCAAACGGCAGCGTCAAATTCGCAGAACCATCAACTTCGCCGCCGCGTTCAAAGTAACCTATACCCGAAGAAAAAAGCGATACTTTTTTTATGGGAAGCTGCATATCCTCGTTTGCGCTTAATACCGCGCTTGTTGTGACAAATGCCGATAGCAAATGCGATAATTTTATTTGCATAGTTATTCCTCCAACATAATAATAAAAGCAATTATAGCCAAAAAGTGAAAACTTTATAACATAATAATTTTAGTTAGATATAATTTTGTTATTAAAAAAATTAGGAATTTTGATGACGCAAGAGACGAAATATATATTTGTAACAGGCGGCGTTTTGAGTTCGCTTGGCAAAGGTATAGCGGCTGCAAGTTTGGCTACGCTTTTAAAGCATATAGGACTTAAAGTGAGTATACTGAAAGCCGACCCTTATATCAATGTGGACCCAGGCACCATGAGTCCTTTGGAGCATGGCGAAGTTTTCGTAACGGACGACGGCGCGGAGACGGATCTTGATTTGGGGCATTACGAGCGGTTTTTGGACGAAAATCTTTCGCAGGTGAACAATTTCACCACAGGCAGAGTTTATTCAAGCGTCATAGAAAAGGAGAGGCGCGGGGATTATCTGGGCAAAACGATACAGGTCATTCCTCATATCGTAGGCGAGATAGTGGAGAGAATAAAAAAGGCCGGCAAAAATCAAGATGTGCTTATCGTAGAAATCGGCGGCACAGTCGGCGATATAGAAGGATTGCCGTTTTTGGAAGCCATAAGGGCTCTTAGAAACGATGTCGGCAGAACAAGAGCTTACAATATACATTTGACGCTTATCCCATATATAAAAGTGGCGGGGGAGTTGAAGACCAAACCCACGCAGCACTCTGTTCAGGAGTTGAGGCGTATCGGTATCACGCCCGATATGCTTATCTGCCGCACGGAAATGCCGCTGCCAAAAGAGCTGAAAAACAAACTCGCGTTCTCATGCGGCGTAGATAAAAACAGTATTATCGAGTCTGTAGACGCTCCAACGATATATCAAGTCCCGCTGAATTTTTTGAAACAGGATATTTTAACGCCGATAGCGTCCACTCTTGGTTTGCCGCAGAGCGAGCCTGACATGGAGATTTGGAATACGCTTGTCAAAAGGGTTATCGCGCCAAAAGACGAGGTTACGATAGCGTTTGTAGGGAAATATTTAGACCTGAAAGAGTCTTATAAATCCTTGACGGAATCTTTCATACATGCGGGCGCAAACGCGGATACCAAAGTAAATCTGAAATGGATAGACAGCGAAAGCATAGAAGAGGCAAATGCGGAAATGATTTTGAGCGATACGGACGGCATTTTGGTACCCGGAGGTTTCGGCGCAAGGGGTATTGATGGCAAAATGCGCGCCATAAAATACGCAAGAGAGAACAACATACCCTATCTTGGCATCTGTCTTGGCATGCAGCTTGCTTTGATAGAGTTTTGCCGCAATGTATTAGATATAGAAGACGCCAACTCTACGGAATTTGACCAAAACTGCAAAAACCCGATAATTTATCTGATAGACGAATTTAACGACAGTTCGGGGCTAAAACAGGTGCGCACATTTCAAAGTCCGCTTGGCGGCACCATGAGGCTCGGTTCTTATAAGTGCGACACGAAGGAAAATTCGCTTTTAAGGGAGATTTACGGCGGCAAAGAGCAGATAAGAGAGCGCCACCGCCACCGTTACGAAGCCAATCCAAAATACCGCCGACAAACGGAAGAAAAAGGCTTTATCGTTTCGGGCGAAAGCGAAGGACTTATAGAGGCGATGGAGCTTAAAAACCACACATGGTTTCTAGGAGTTCAGTTTCATCCCGAATTTACTTCGCGCCTTACAAATCCCAATAAAGTAATTTTAGCATTTGTAAAAGCCTCCGTTAAGCATAAAAATGAGTTGTAAAATTTACCGCGCGGACAGGAATTTTTATAGAACAAAAAACAAAAGTTTTGCGCCAATTTTTGGGAAAATTAAGAAAAATCCATATTTTTACCGCGAAAAATCTCTGCATGTAAAGATTGCGGCATGAATAAACTTACAAAAGAGGCAATCAGAGAGATACTGCAAAAACGCTTCAAGGACGACTGCCACACAAAACTTTCGCTTATTCCTTCACCGTTCATGTTTAAGGATATGCAAAAAGCCGCTCTGCGCATAAAAGAGGCGATAGAGAAGAGAGAAAAAATCGTTATAGTGGGCGATTATGATGTAGATGGAGTGGTTGCATTGGTGGTTTTGGCAGAATTTTTTGATGATTTCGGCATAGATTACGATATAGAGATACCAAACCGTTTTTCAGACGGATACGGGCTAAATCCTTCCATTGTTGAGCGCATAAAAGCTGATGTGGTTATCACGGTAGATAATGGCATTTCCGCCCTCGCCGCAGCTGAACTTTGCGCCAAAAACGGCATGGATCTCATCATTACCGATCACCATACGCCTCCGCCCGTACTTCCAAACGCATACGCCGTGATAAATCCAAAACAGCATGAATGCTCTTTCCCAAACAGCGAAATATGCGGCGCACAGATTGCATGGTATTTAGCCGCGGCTATAAAAGATGTGTGTAAATATGAGTATGATTTAATAAAATTTTTGGATATTTTGTCCATTGCCATTATGGCTGACATGATGGATTTGAAGGATATAAACCGCACCATGGTAAAGCGCGGACTCAAACTTTTAAATGATTCCACGCGTCCTGCTTTCATGGCAATCCGTGAAATTTTTAGAAAAGAGCGTTTTGACAGCGATGATATCTCTTTTTTAATCTCGCCGCTTTTAAACAGTTCAGGACGCATGGAAGACGCTCTCTTTTCGTATGGTTTTTTGCGCTCCAAATCCAAAAAAGAGGCGCTTGCAAGACTTGAGGAGATAATAGGAATAAATGAGCGCAGAAAAGAGGAAGAGAGGACGCTTTTTGAAGCCTCTTTAAAGTCTGTAGATGAAAATGACGCCGTTATAGTCGTGTGGGGCGAAGCGTGGCATGAGGGCGTTATAGGTATAGTCGCGTCAAGATTAGCGAAAAAATTCAGAAAACCTTCAATTGTTTTTTCGCTAAAAGGCGACAATGCCAAAGGAAGCGCGCGCTCCGTTGCGGGCGTGGATATACTCTCATTGATTGCCGCTCATTCAGATATTTTACTTGGTTTCGGCGGGCATTTCGGAGCGGCAGGCTTACTGCTTTTGCGGGAAAATCTGGAACTTTTAAAAAAACGCATAAATGAAAACGCAAGAAAACTGCGCTTGCATGAGATTGTTTTACATGATGAAAGCCTCGGCGAGATAGAGCCTGAAGCGATAGATTTTGAATTGCTGGAAATTTTGGAAGAGTTCGAACCTTATGGGCAGAAAAATCCGAAGCCGACATTTATCATGCGCGGCGCAAAAGTTAAAATAGACAAATCCATCGGCAGAGACGGACGCCATAAAAAATTCATTTTGCAGTGCGGCGAAAAAACGGCGGAAGCATTGTATTATAACTTTCAGCAAGAGATTAAAAGCGGCGACACGATAGACATACTTTTCAGCGTTTCAAGGAATAATTTTAGAGGGCTTGTAACGCCGCAGCTGCTGATACGCGAGATATTAAACCGCGCATGATGCGTTTTTTGGAAACGGTCAAATAAAATTTCAAATATTTTCACTATTTTTTAGCGCGATTTTAATTCTTTATATAGTATAATTTTCGGACTTCTTTACAAAGGGTATTTTATGCTTACGACAATACTTAAACGCAATGGAACTACGCAGGAATTTTTACCCTACAAGATAGAAGACGCGATACGAAAAGCCTTCAAAAGCGAAAATGTAACTTATGACCATAGCGTATTTTTGAACCTTATGGCGCGGCTGCAAAACAAAAGAGTTGCGGCGGTTGAAGATATTCAGGATATGATAGAGCAGGAGCTTTACCGCGCGCGTTATTTTGATGTGATGCGCTCTTTCATGATATACCGCCATACACACAAAATGCAGCGCGAGCATATTTTTGGGCTTAATGATGATACAACTTACATAAATTCTACACAAACTATAGAAGAATATATCAGCGGTGAGGATTGGCGCATTAAAGCCAACTCCAACACGGGATACTCAAACGCGGGACTTATAAACAATACCGCAGGCAAGGTTATAGCTAATTATTGGCTTGACAAAATTTACTCAAAAGAAGAGGGGCTGGCGCATAGAAACGGCGATTATCACATACATGATTTGGATTGTTTGACGGCTTACTGCGCGGGATGGAGCTTGAGAAATCTTTTAAATGAAGGCTTTAATGGCGTGCGAGGTCGCGTGGAGAGCAGGGCGCCGAAACATTTCAGGGAAGCTTTGGGGCAGATGGCGAATTTTTTGGGTATTTTGCAGGCAGAGTGGGCGGGCGCGCAGGCGTTCAGCTCATTTGACACATATCTTGCGCCGTATGTTTTTAAGGATAATTTAACATTCGCATCTATCAAAAAAGCGATACGAAGTTTTGTTTATAACTTAAATGTTCCAGCACGCTGGGGGCAGAGTCCTTTTACCAATATCACGATAGATTGGGTTGTGCCGCAGGATTTGAAAGACCAATATCCGACATCAAACGATTTGCATTTTTTCAAAAACACAACGGACAAAGAGCTGATAGCAAAGGCGCGTGAACGCGGCGTTCAAAACCTTGAAGATTTGACATACAAACATTTTCAGACGGAAATGAATCTAATAAACCGCGCCTATTACGAAGTCATGACAGAAGGCGACAAAAATTCTCAGCCGTTCACTTTCCCGATACCGACTGTGAATATCACGGAAGATTTTGACTGGTACGGCGAAAATACGGATATTTTATTTGAAAATACGGCAAAAATCGGCTCAAGCTATTTTCAAAATTTCATAGGAAGCCAGTATGTAAGGGACGAAAACGGCAATCTTATTCCTAATGACAAAGCGTATAAACCCGGGCATGTAAGAAGCATGTGCTGCCGTTTACAGCTTGATTTGAGGGAACTTTTGAAACGCGGCGGCGGACTTTTCGGAAGCGCGGAGATGACGGGAAGCATCGGCGTTGTAACGATAAATATGGCGCGGCTCGGGTATCTTTACAAGGGCGACAAGCAAAAACTTTACGCAGAACTTGAAAAACTACTTGACATGGCAAAATCAACGCTTGAAAAAAAGCGCGTATTTGTTCAGGAAATGTATGATAGGGGTCTCTATCCTTACACAAAAAGATATTTGAAAGGATTTAACAACCACTTTTCAACTATCGGCGTAAACGGCATAAATGAGATGGTTTTGAATTTTACAGACGGCGAATACGGCATCGCGGATAAAAGAGGCGAAGAGATGGCTATGGAGATATTAAACTTCATAAGAGGAAAGATGACGAGTTATCAAGAAGAGAGCGGCAATCTTTACAATATTGAAGCAACTCCCGCCGAAGGTACGACTTACCGCTTTGCAAAAGAGGATAAAAAACGCTACCCCGATATCATACAAGCAGGCGATGGGGAAAATATCTACTACACTAACTCTTCACAGCTCCCCGCCAATTTTACAGATGATTTGTTTGAAGCGCTTGAACGGCAGGACGAATTGCAGTGCCTCTATACGGGCGGAACGGTTTTGCACCTTTACATGCGGGAGCGCATAAGTTCGGTTGAGGCATGCAGAAAACTTGTAAAAAGCGTCATAACAAATTACAAACTCCCGTATATTACGATAACGCCCGTTTTTTCTATTTGCGAAAAACATGGCTATTTGGCGGGCGAACATGAATACTGCCCGATATGCGATGAAGAGTTGGTCAGAGAGTATGAGCTTAAAGCAAAAGAGATGGAGCAGACGGCTTAAACACAAAAAATAAGGAGAAACTAACATGAATGAAAAATTAGCTAAAGAGTTGGCGCACAAACGCACAAAGTGCATGGTTTATACTCGCGTGATGGGTTATCACCGCCCTGTTGAAAGTTTTAATCTTGGTAAAAAAGGCGAACATAAAGAGCGCGTGAAATTTACCGAAAAGCGCTGCGGCTGATTTTTCAGAGCGTATTTGCAGGCGGTTTTTGTTGTTTTTATATAAAAATTGCCAATATTGCCTTACATGCGCATTAATTTAAAAGCAAAAAATATGCTTATAGAAAATGACGGCTGCCCGTTTTTCAAAAAAGTAGATAAATTAAAAACTTTCCATGACATTTTGCCGCCGACTGCGGTATGGAGCTTTTCATGATGCGCTATAAATATAAAAATATGGAATTTTATTGAAAAATAGCGGCGGCAAACCAATTTTTGACATAACTCCATTTACGATGCTTGACTTCCCCGAGCATTTGTCATGTATCGTTTGGTTTGCAGGGTGCAACATGCGCTGCGCCTACTGCTACAATCCGCATATAGTTTTGGGCGAAGGAAACATCGGCGCTGACGAGTTTTTGGACTTTTTGCGCAAAAGAACGCAACGGCTTGAGGGGGTGGTTTTAAGCGGCGGCGAATGTACTTTGTATCCCAAACTTTTGGAGCTTTGCCGCGAAATAAAAGAGCTTGGGTTTAAAATCAAAATAGATACAAACGGCAGCAATCCGAAAATTTTGGACAATCTTTTAAAAAGCGGATTTATTGACTTTGTTTCTATAGATTTTAAAGCCGCAAAATCTCTTTTTAAAAGCGTTACGCTCTCAAATTTTTATGACGCTTTTATACGCTCTTTGCAGATTTTGCGCCTAAACAGCGTACCTTTTGAAGTGCGTACCACTGTCCATGCAGACCTTTTGAGTGAAAAAACGATAAATGAAATGGCTGATATTTTGCTTGAAAACGGCTATAAAGGCGTCTATTATCTTCAAAATTACCTGCATGCAAAGCAAACATTGGGCGGCTTAAACGCAAATCCCAAAAAATTTGACAAAACTCTTTTGACAGATAAAATCAAGATAGAATTCAGAAATTAAACCGATATTGGATAAAAAAATCGTTATATGCAGACCGCATGGCGGATTTAACGATATGCTTGTGAGAATTAACAAATGTTATAAGTACGCAAAAGCGCATGATAGAGATTTATATATAGACGCCAGCCGTTCGGGATTTTTGGACGATTTTGATAAATATTTTAAAGTATCCGAGAAAGGAATATTTTTGAATATTTCTCATCTGCTTTTGCTTAAAAATGTCAGCAGTTTAGACCGTGAAAAGTTGAAAATTATCGCCGACAGCTCATTTGATACGCAAAGTGTATTTGATTTTTCAAAAGATTACGATGACCAAATTTTAGTTTATGAAGAGAGCGGCAGCGGCGATGAATCTATTTTTGTATTTGAGTGGCTTTTGCTTAAAGAGGGGGTAAGAAAGCATATCGTAAATACCATAAAACCGCTTGGCGAATACGACGCTTTGCATGTAAGAAACAGCGATTATAAAACGAATTATAAAAAGTTTTTTACCGACATAAACGACAAAATCGGCAGCAAAATCGTACTTTGCACAGACAGTTACGCATGTCAGGAATACGCAAAAAAGTTTTGGGGAGAAAAGTTTCATATTGTTACAAACATTCCCGATACCAAAGGAGAATCTTTGCATGAGAACAAAAAGCTTGACAGATTCCAGACAAACTTGGATACTCTTACGGACTTGTTTGTTTTGGCTTGCGGTAAAAATTTATACTTTACCGCGATGAAAAAAGGGTGGATTTCAGGCTTTGGCAATCTCGCAAAATCTCTGCATGAACGGCGGGATTTAGTGCAAAAACTGCTGTACAAATAGCGTAAAATTACGGCAAATATTTTTGATTAGTTCCAACTTTACCTTTTTATGGATATAATACAAAATTTTATCCAAAAATAGCGAGGTTTAAAATGAACAAATATGTTATAGATAATGCAAGAACCTGCCTTGGCTGTAAGCGACCTTCCTGTCAAAAAGGCTGTCCTGTCAGTACGCCTATCCCTGAAATGATAAAACTTTTTTTGGCAGGAGACATAAAAAGTGCGGGCGAAATGCTCTTTGCCAATAACCCTCTCTCCGTTGTCTGTTCCATTGTCTGCCCGCATGAGAAGCACTGCGAGGGACACTGCGTACTCAATAAGAAAGGCGCGCCTGTAAGCGTGGGCAGTATAGAAAATTACATTTCGGATTTTTATATCAATAAAATCCATTTCGAAAAACCCGCATTCACAGGCAAAAATATCGCTATCATCGGCAGCGGACCGGCTGGAATATCGCTTGCTTTTATCATGGCGAAAAAAGGACATGGCGTAACGATATACGAGGGCAACGACAAAATCGGCGGCGTTTTGAGATACGGCATACCCGAATTTAGACTGCATAAGCAGATACTTGACACGCTCTCAATAAAGCTTCAGCAGCTCGGCGTAGTCATTCGCCCGAATATCATGATAGGCAAAAACTTGACTCTTGACGAATTATCGCGCGATGGATTTGACGCGGTATTTATCGGCACAGGCGTCTGGTCGCCGCGAAAACTCAATATCAAAGGCGAAACGCTTGGAAATGTGCATTTTGCAATTGATTATCTGAAAAATCCCGAAGTTTACAGTTTGGGCAATAAAGTCATAGTACTTGGCGCGGGAAATGTCGCCATGGATGTGGCAAGAACAGCCGTAAGACACGGTGTGCGCGAAGTTGTTGTGATGTACAGAAAAGACGAAGAGCACATGAGCGCGGAAAAGCATGAGATAGAGTGCGCGAAAATTGACGGCGTGAAATTCGACTTTTTCAAAGAACCCGTAGAACTTACAAGAGAAGGCGTCAAATACCGCGCCACAGACGGAAGCGAAACGGAAGGCTTCACGGAGGCAGATTCCATTTTTGTGGCTGTTTCGCAGGCTCCGCGCGATTTGATAGTCAAAAATAATAAAGGCATTGAAGTCAAAGACAATGGCTTGCTTGTAACGGACGATAGCGGCAGAACGACCAAAGAGGGCGTTTTTGCGTCAGGCGATGTGGTAACGGGCGCAAGAACGGTCGTAGAGGCCGTTAGTTTCTCAAAGCGCGTAGCGGAAGCTATGGAAGAGTATTTTTTAAAACAGTACGCAACTGTTAATTCCTGACAGCGCGTTAGCAATTTTGCAAACTCTGTCATAGAAACAAACGGTAACCGCGTTAGCGTTATTCGCGAACAGGCTTGTTTTAGCCAAACAAGCCTGAAAGACGGCGTTTGTTAGCGCAAATTCAACAAAATTTTTTAAACTGCCGCCGCATAAAAATCATATCTTATCAAAAATTAAAATGGGTTCAAAAAAGTTAAATATAAAAAGCTGCTTTTTTTGGCGTTTTTTACAATAGCAAATTAAGCGGCGCATGACAGCCGATATAATGGCAATCGCAGCAATGTTAATTTGCCGATTGATGGGAAAAGGCGAACACAACTATCCGTTTTGACATTTTAGTTTAGCCTGTGTCTATCATCGGCTTGATGGTTGGCTTTATAGCTTGGATTATCAAGAAAGTTGCAAAATGATTGAAACGCTTCTGAAAATAATTTTGCATATCTTCAAATAAATTGATATTTTTGCCGTGCCGTCTATGCGTAGCGCTGCGCGGCGCAAGCGTTTTTTGCTTCAAAGATTGATAATGATAAAATCCCGCTTATAAACAGTTATACCTGACTATATAGATATATTTTATTTACATTTAATAATATCTGCGCTATCATTCTGATTTGCGCTTTCAAAATGCTGTTTATTACAAAAAGGCGGTTCATGGAAAAGGGTACAAAAGAGGAAGTTTTAGACGGCGACTCGCATTACAATTTAAGACCTTGGGTCGCGCAAAAGGCTCAGGATCCGATAGCTGTCTCACATGCTAAAGGGGTCTTTTTTTGGGATTATGACGGGAAAAGATATTTTGACATGTCTTCGCAGCTCGTTAATTCAAATCTCGGACACGGCAACAAAGAGATAAACGAAGCCATCAAGCGGCAGCTTGACAGTTTCGCGTATATTGCTCCCGCGCATGCCGCGTATCCGCGCTCCGAACTCGCGAAAAAGCTCATAGAAAAAGCGGGCGCAAATATGGCTAAAGTTTTTTTTACATGCGGCGGCGCGGAATCAAACGATAATGCCGTACTGATAGCCAGAGCGTTCAGCGGCAGACACAAAATCTTTTCATCATACCGCAGTTATCACGGCTCTACGATAGGCGCGGGAAATTTGTCGGGAGATGTCAGGCGCTTTGCCGCTGAACGCCCGTCTTCGGGCGGATTTGTGAAATTTTTAACGCCATATATTTACAGAGAAAAGATTAAATTTAAAAACGAACATGAAATCTCAAAATATTATCTTGAACTTTTGCGCGAGCAAATCATAGCCGAAGACGCGGGCAATATAGCCGCGATAACGCTTGAAGCGGTAGCCGGCACGAACGGCGTCATTATACCGCCGAAAGGTTATCTTGAAGGGGTGCGGAAATTGTGCGATGAGTTTGGGATACTGCTGCATTTTGACGAAGTCATGGGCGGATTCGGCAGGACGGGAAAGCTGTTTGCTTTTGAAAATTTCAATGTTACGCCCGATATTATCACTTTTGCCAAAGGCATCACATGCGGCTATGTACCGCTCGGCGGCGTGATAGTAAGCAAAGAAATAGCCGACTTTTACGATAACCGCCCGCTTTTATGCGGTCTTACATACAACGCCCATCCGCTATCTTGCGCCGCAGGAATTGCCGCGCTGGATTATTACTACGACCGTCATATTTTTACGCATGTACGCAAGCTCGGCAAAGTTTTAAAGCAGACGCTGCTCTCTTTTGAAAAAAAGCATAAAATTGTCGGCAATGTAAGAAGCATAGGGCTTTTTGCCGCAATAGAACTTGTAGCCGACAGATATGCCAAACAGTCGTTGAGCGGCAAAATCCCCAATATCATAAATCTGCTGAGGCAAAAAGGTTTTGCTACTATCGGCAGAGGCAGCAATATCATCATCGCTCCGCCGCTTGTCATAAGCCAAAAAGAGCTTTTGGAAGCGTTGGAGATTTTGGACGAAACGCTGTATATCGCAGACGATAAATATACAAAGCCGCGCCGCTCATGAGAAAAAAACAGATAGAAAAAATATTAACGATAAGCACGATAGCCGTTATATTTGCGGTATGGTACGGCGCAACGAAGTTTGAGTTAGTCTCAAGCGTTATGATTCCGCCGCCGAAAAAAGTGCTTGACGCGTTTATCACGATATGGAACGAAGGATACAAAGACGCGTCCATACTAAAACATCTGTTTGATAGTTTGGAGCGGCTTATCATAGCTTTTTTCATAGCTGTAATAACAGCAGTTCCATTGGGGCTTGCAAGCGGATACAGCTCAAAAATCGCGGCTGTATTTGAACCCGTGATAGAGTTTTTAAGACCTCTTCCGCCGCTTGCTTATTACACACTTATTGTGCTTTGGATGGGTATAGACAATTCATCTAAAATCGCCTTGTTGGCTCTCGCGGCTTTTTCGCCGATTTTTGTTTCATGCATAGGAGCTATGCAGACGGTGAAAAAGGATTATATCAATAACGCTTTAATGCTCGGAGCATCTAAACGGCAGCTGTTTTTTTATGTAAGTTTCCCCTCATGTCTGCCCGAAATCTTTGTCGGCGTCAGAACTGCGCTTGGGGTGGCTTACACAACACTTGTGGCAGCTGAGATGGTAGCGGCAGTGTCGGGCATAGGGTGGCTTGTGTTGGATGCAAGTAGATTTTTGAGGAGCGATATCATATTTATGGGTATTTTTCTCATGGGAATCACGGGCATTCTGTTAGACCAGATAGTCCGCTTTGCGGAACGAAAAATAGTCTTCTGGAAGGGAGAAGGCTGACATTACTAAGGAGGTAATTTATGAGAGTTTTATTGGTAATTTTATCAATATTTACGGTTTTGAGCGCAGACTCAAATAAAGTTTCGGCGGAAAAGCCTTCCGTTGTAAGAATAGCGACTCAGCAGATGCCAAATGATGAGAATATAGCGAAAGCCAAAAAATATTTCAACAATATAGGCGTTGAGGTAAGGCTTTCGGAATTTGACTCGGGTGCGGCTGTGGTAAACGCGATAGCTTCGGGCAGCGTAGATATCGGACTTGTCGGCACTACGCCCGCAACGACCGCCATATCTAAAAATCTCGGCGTTGAGCTTATATGGATACATGGGATTTTGGGCAAATCGGAAGCTTTGGCGGTGAAAAATAGCGCTAATATTAAAAGCGTTAAGGATTTAAAAGGCAAAAAAGCGGCGGCTCCGTTCGGCTCCACAGGACATTACAGTCTTTTAAGCGCGCTTGAACTGAACGGCTTAAAGGCTTCCGATGTTACGATACTTGATTTGCAGCCCAAAGATATTTTTGCCGCATGGAAAAGAGGCGATATAGACGCCGCGTATGTGTGGGATCCCGTGCTTACTTCGCTTTTGGACGAAGGGTCGGTTTTGCTTACAAGCGAGGATTTGGCAAAGGCTGGAGTGGTAACGGCGGATGTCGAGATAGTAAACGCTAAATTCGGCAAAAAATATCCGCATATCGTAGCCGAATATATAAAAGCGCTCTCAAAAGCTCAAGACGATTACCGCAATGATTTTGACGGCACAGTAAAGACTTTGGCAAAATACTTTCAAATAAGCGAAGCGGACAGCAAGACGCAAATACTCGGCAATGTATGGCTAAGCGCCGAAGAACAGCTCGGCGGCAAATACCTTGGCGCAAGCGGCAAAGTCGGAGAGATAGCTTTGGCTCTTAAAAAGACGGCTGATTTTTTGGAAAAGCAAAAATCCATAGAAAAAGCGCCGCCGCTTGAAGTTTTTCAAAAAGCGATAAATCCGCTGTATATAGAGTTGTCTTTAAAAAAATAATATTTTGCCGGGCAAAACGGGCAAAAACAGGGCTTACATGAGCAATAAAGAGTCTCTTATCGCCTTAAAAGATATAGGCGTAACTTATAATAGCGGCGGCAAAAACGAAGTCGCCGCTATCACCGATATAAATCTTCAAATAAAAAGCAGAGAATTTATAGCCGTTTTGGGACCGTCAGGCTGCGGAAAAAGCACGCTTTTGAATGTATTGGCAGGTTTTGTCAAACCCTCATGCGGCGACGCCTTGATGAACGGCAAACCTATAACAGCTCCTAATTTTCAAAGAGGCGTTATGTTTCAAACGCCCGTACTGTATCCATGGCTTAGCGTGAAAGAGAATGTGGAATTTGGTCTTAAAATGAGAAATTTTGACAAAAAAGGGCGCTCAAAACTGTCGGATAAATATCTAAAAGACGTGGAACTGTTTGAGTTTAAAAATCACAAACCTTACGAACTTTCGGGCGGCATGCGCCAAAGAGCGGCTTTGGCAAGAGCGCTCGCGTCAAGTCCGTCTATCATTCTGTTAGATGAACCGTTCGGCGCATTAGACGCTTTTACAAAGATAAATATGCAGATTTTGACAAGAACCGTATGGTCGATGGATAAAAGCGCGTTTTTTCTCATAACGCATGACGTTGACGAAGCTTTGAGCCTCGCCACAAGAGCGCTTGTCATGTCCAAAAGACCGGGCAAAATCATAAAAGAGTTCAATATAGAGTTTACATACCATATAAATGAAACTGTTTCGGACAAAATCCGTTTTTCAAAAGAGTATATCTCTTTAAGAGAAGAGATACTAAGCCTCATCTACCGCCAAACAAGCGATGAGAGCGGATATGTTATCTGACAGTTTTTTCCACACCGCAAGTTGTATTTAAATGCGGGCATACGATGCGCTAATTCAATAGCGCTAATATTTGCAAGAAAAGCGATAGTTCGTTTATTTTATGATTTAAAGCATTGCGCGGCAATTTTTGTCATTTCCAACGGAACGACTGGTAAACACATGCGCTCCTTGTCTGTCATTCCCGCGCAGGCGGGAATCCATTCTCTTCGTCATTGCGAGCCAATGAAATTGGTGCGGTAGCGCGCTTTGCATCAAGATTTTCAAAAATACCGCCGATAAAGTCTAATTAAACCCTTGAATTTTTAATTTTTTAGCGGTAAAATTTAGCTTTTATTTTAAATTTGCGCAAAGAGGGGTCTTTATGAAATTTACGCCGTATATGCCGCGAAGCGTAATGATTTTCAAAAATTACAAGTCAAAAATGTTCACGGCCGACTTGATAGCGGGCGCGACTGTCGCAGTAGTGGCTTTGCCGCTTGCCATGGCGTTTGCGATAGCTTCGGGAGTAGAGCCTGAAAAAGGGCTTTTTACCGCTATCGTAGCCGGATTTATCGTCTCCGCTTTTGGCGGCAGCAGATACCAGATAGGCGGACCTACGGGAGCTTTTGTAGTCGTGCTTTATGCGGTGATGTTAAAACATGGCTACGACGGGCTTGTCATAGCCGTATTTTTAGCTGGCATCATGCTTATGTTCTTGGGGTTTTTCAGGCTCGGAAATATCATCAAATTTATCCCCTATCCCGTTACGGTGGGATTTACCGCAGGCATCGCGCTTATCATATTTACTTCGCAGATAAAGGATTTTCTGGGACTTCCCATATCGTCCATGCCTGCTGACTTTGTAGAACAGATACAAACTTACGGCGCGTTTATCAAGGATATTTCGCCCGTTTCGTTTGGACTTGGCGTTTTTGGCGTTTTGATAATATTCGCATGCAAGCGGTTTTGTCCAAAAATCCCCGGACCCATAGCTGTTATTATTATTCTCTCTTTGATTGTATGGATATTTGGGTTTGAGGTGGACACGATAGGAAGCAAATTTCAAAAAATCCCAAACATGCTGCCAACTCCTTCGCTGCCGGAATTTTCGCTTGAAAAAATCAGGTCAGTATTTCCAGACGCCGTAACAATCGCTATTTTAGGAGCCATAGAATCCCTGCTCTCAGCGGTCGTAGCAGACGGCATGACAGGCGACAGACACCACTCAAATAAAGAGCTGGTAGCGCAGGGAACGGCAAATATCTTCTCTGTGATATTTGGCGGAATAGCCGCCACAGGCGCGATAGCAAGAACCGTAACAAACATAAAAGCGGGGGCGTTCAGTCCGCTTGCGGGCATGTTTCACGCGCTTTTTTTACTGCTGTTTATGTTCTTTTTATCCTCTTTGATACTGTTGATACCGCTTTGCGCGCTTTCGGCGATACTTGTAGTGGTAGCTTGGAATATGAGCGAATTTCACCACTTTAAGGCGATACTTTTAAACTCCGAAAGGCATGACGCGATAGTGCTTGTAACGACATTTGCGCTGACTGTATTTATTGATTTGAACACGGGCGTTCAAACGGGCATCATGATGGCGGCATTGTTATTTATCAAGCGCATGATAGACGTAACGCAGATAACGGACAAAAAAGCTTCCATAAAAGATTTGGATTTTGATGCGGTAAATTACGATGAAGAGCTTGAAGACGCGGACGCTTTGTCTAAAAAACATGTGCCTGAGGGCGTGGAAGTTTACGAGATAGGAGGTCCTTTTTTCTTCGGCATAGCGGACAAATTAAAAGGGGTGCTTGATATAGTCTCAACTCCGCCGAAAGTCTTTATTTTGCGAATGAGAAAAGTGCCGATGATGGACGAGACGGGATATCATGCGCTGGAAGAATTTTATGAAATGTGCAGGGCGAAAAATACCATTTTGATACTTTCGGGGGTATCAAAAGAGATAAAAAAGAGACTTGAAAAAAAAGGAATGGATAAGCTTTTGGGCGCTCAAAATATTACAAATCACATTGACAGCGCGCTTGTCCGCGCCTCAGAAGTTTTAGAGTTAAATAGTGGTAATATTCCAAACCACTAAATGTTAAGGAGATATCATGCAAAGAAAACATATCTACAATCCAAATTCCAATGAAACTCTCACCGAGCGCAGGATTTTTAGCGGCAATCCGCATGGTATTTTGAATTTTACAAAGGCGAAATACGCATGGGCGCTGAAACTTTGGGATGTCATGGAGGCAAATACTTGGTTTCCGCGCGAAGTTGATACAACAAACGATGTGGTGGATTACAATAAAAATCTCACCGCTTCTGAAAAGCGCATGTATGATTTGGTCTGGTCGCAGTTAATCAGCATGGACAGTTTTCAGACAAATAATCTGGCGGACAATATCAATCCTTACATAACCGCGCCCGAGATAAACGCCTGTCTTGCGCGCCAAGCTTACGAAGAAGCGAACCACTCAAAGTCTTACGCGGTCATGGCTGAAGCGATTTGCGACAATACCGACCTTATATATGAGATGGAAAAACATGACGATGTTTTACGCAAGAAAAACGACTATATTTCGGGCATTTACGAGCAATTGGCGGGAGACGTAACCGAAGAAAAAATAGCGCTTGCAATGTTTGCAAATCAAATACTAGAAGGTCTCTATTTTTATGCCGGATTTGCTTCCATATATTCTTTGGCAAGAGCGGGAAAAATGCTTGGAAGCGCGCAGATGATAAGATTTATCCAGCGCGATGAGATAACGCATCTTTTGCTTTTTCAAAATATGATAAACAGCGTCCAGAAAGAACGCCCTGAGCTTTTCACCAAAGAGTTTAAAGACAAAGTTTACAATATGTTCAAAACCGCGGGCGCACTTGAAATAGAATGGGGCAAATATATCACGCAAAACCAAATCATGGGATTTACGGACGATATTATTGAGCAGTATATACAGTATTTGATAGACGAACGGCTTAAATCGGTTGGTTTTGAGAAGCTTTACAATGTTAAGCATCCTATCAAATGGGTAGATGATTTTTCGCGTTTCAATGACCAGAAGACAAACTTTTTTGAAGGAAATGTCAGCAACTACAGCAAAGGAAGCCTCTCTTTTGATGATTTTTAGATATTTAATACATACAAAGTGTGGATAATGAGTGAATTTAACTCCAAAATCGTAGCGCAAAAGTGCCAAAAATTAGCAGATGAAATATCAGCAATAGTAAAGTTTGACAGGGATTTATATAATGCGTTTGCTTCCATTGACAGAGAGGTTTTTGTGCCGAAAAGTTTTAAACATCAAGCTTATAAACTTGACCCGCTCCCTATTTCGCAAAATCAATGGATAAGTTCGCCCTTAACAGTTGCAAAGATGACTTTGGCGTTAGAGATAAGTAAAGATGTGGATTCTGTGTTGGAAATTGGCTGCGGAAGCGGCTATCAGGCGGCGATTTTGTCTAAACTTATCAGAAGAGTTTTTACTGTTGAGAGGATTGAGCCGCTGCTTTTGGAAGCCAAAAAATGCTTTAAAATGCTCGGAATTTCAAATATACATGCAAGATTTGACGACGGGCAGAAAGGGTGGCGCGATTATGCTCCGTACGACAGAATACTGCTCTCGGCATCTGTCAAAAAAATCCCCGAAACATTGCTTGAACAGCTTGCAGAAAACGGCGTTTTAGCCGCGCCCATAGAGACGGGCTCAAAGCAGGTAATCACGCAGTTTATCAAAACAAAAAGCGGCATAAGAGTAAGAAATTTGGAAGAGTGCCTCTTTGTGCCGATACTAAACGGCATAAGCAGATAAGTAGAGTATTTGCACGAATCAAACTTTACATGTTTGTGTTTATTATCAGTAAAACAGATATTTTTCGGTAATGCAAAAGCAGCGCCTTGCTGCAAAAACATATAATTATTTCCCGTCATGCAAGCATAAAAATCGGCGCGAAACATTTTGTACTTTTAAATTCTTAAATTTTTATTCTAACAATAAAAATAACTAAAATAACCAAAAATAGACCTCTAAATCTATTATTTTATAATCAAAACCTCTCAAAAACCATAGTAAAAAATACAATATCTTAATTTTTTTAGCAAAATTTAATTCTTTATATAATAATATTCTATATTAAATTGATATATTAACTATGCTTTTATGCTATGGATTAATTTATCAACAATAATACACAAGGAAATAAAATGAGTTTGAACATTTTAGGTTTTGGGTCTGCAAATGGCAGACGAGGTTATTTGAAACATGCTTTCAAATTTTTAGCGTTAGCGGGCGCATTTTTATTTATATCATGCGGCGGCGATTCTGATTCTTCGGAAAAGAACTTAAAACAGGCGGCTAAAGAGGCATATATCTACGCTGTGCCCGTAGTAGAACATAATAATTTTCTATCGCGTTATGCCAATAATCTGACCCGAATAAATCACATTTTCGGCTCAGGCGTAATCACGTCAAACAATACCACGACAGGCGCTCCGAATATTGACACGCTATATACTTTCGGCGTATTGGATATCAGAAACGAACCTATAATTGTAGATGTCCCCAAGATAGAAGACAGCCGCTATGTTTCCATACAGTTATTAGATATTTTTACAAATGCGCAGTATTTAGGCTCTGTTTCCAACAGAACAGACGGCAAGTATCTAATAGCGCTTGAAAGTTGGAATGGGACTGTTCCTGCCGATATAAAAGATGTTATCAAACTGCCTTCTTCTATAATATTAGCATTGGGACGCATACAAGTTTTTAACGACAACGATGCGGGAGCCAGAAGTCTTTCCCTTACAACCGCTTTTAATATACAGACATTAAGCGGCTCTCCGACTGCGCCTTTGGAGTGGAATATCACATACGGCAATATTCGAGCCGATAATGCAAGCACGGCGGAATTTTTTAAGACATTTAACTATATCTTGCAGTATCATTTGCCCTCCGATACGGATAAAAAAGTTTTGGAAGGCTTTGAAAAGCTTCATTTGGGCGCAGGCGAAGAGTTCAGCGAAACAGACTTTAGCGCAGAGGAATGGGCGCAGATAGAAGCGGGGGCGGCGGAAGCAAAAGAGGAGATAAAACCTTGGATAAACAGACAAGGCTCGGCGGCAGACAATTACTGGACTCGTTCGCCGGAAGATACCGCCAGATGGGGCGAAGACTATCTAACGCGCGCGCAGGTCGCATGGTTTGGAATATACGGCAATACTAAAGAAGAAGCCGTCTATTTTCTCGCTGACAAAGACGGCAAAGGCGAGACGCTCAACGGCTCCAATAACTATACGATAACATTTGACGCGGAACCTGACGCAAAATATTTTTGGTCTTTGACGCTTTACGAGTCAGACGATTCTTTATTTGGCAAACCATACGGAATAAGAGGCATTGATAACATAGCAAAAAACCCTGACGGTTCGTTTACGCTTTATATCCAAAATGAAAAACCGGAAGCGGACAAGGAAAATAATTGGATTCTTGCGCCCAAAGATGATGAATTCTATTTTTGGTTTAGAGTATACGGCGAGGAGACAGAGACCGCTTTACCGCCTATTGTAAGGCAGGATTGATTTTACGGGCAAAGGTTAAACCTTTGCCTTACTGTTTATGCGAAAAACAAAAAGCGGCGTAAGAAATTTGGAAGAGTATCTCTTTGTGTCGATACTTGGCGGCATAAGCAGGCAAAAGTTTTAAAAATAACTTTATTCATCGCTTCAAGACATCAAAGTGAAATATATTGCCATTGTAACAATAATTTCAATACAACTTTTGTGTCGGTTCATGCGTAAGCGATACTAAATTGCTTATGGACGGAGCGATATTTCAATACAACGCTTGTGTCGGTTCATTGGATAAAAACAGGTTCTCTTAAAAAAGATATTCCCTTTAAATTCGTTGTTTTTTGGACTTTTTCCAATCGTTTTGACAATGATAAGTCAATGAACAAAAAATTATAAAGAAATATTATTGTAGCTATATTTTCATAAAAATAGATTAAAAATCAGTTGGAAAAAAGCGGTATATTTTGCCGTCAATTCATTTGAAATTTTGCTCGGTTTTCCGTTTGCGTTTAGATATATCCACACGATTTTTGCATATTCAAAGCTGCATGCGCCAATGTATTCAAGTATCGCTTGATTTTTTGAAAAATTCGCAAATATTCGTCTCCAAAACGGCGGCGATTTTACTCAAATGCTCAATATTAAAGTGTTTTTTTATCTTTAGAATGAATACTGCAGTTAAATTTCAAGACATGAGCCAAAAGGAGATAACGCCTTTTGGCTCACTATTTATTTTTTAGCTGTATTTTTCGCTGCAGCTTTTTGAGCTCTGGCAGCAAAAGAACCTTTTGATACAGCGCCATTGTTTTGTTTTGCTCCAGCAGACTGGATCCTGCCTGCTGATTTTGGCGTCATATTAGTTTTTGCCATGTTTTCCTCCTTTGTAATTTTGCAAAATAACTATTCGTCATCTATATCTTCATGTTGTTCGCTATCGTCAGGTTTTTCCTCACCGCGCGAATTCCAATACTCATCATTGTTCGGATTACATTGATCAGCGTGGTTATCCAAATCGTCTTGATGCGCCATTTGAACCCTCCTTTGTAAAAATTTGCATTTCAAACACTTGTCTTGAAACACTTAATAGGATTTTAGCTCAACTGAAACTTAATACTAACTTAATTGCCGACATTTTCTAAAATTTTGGAAATTTCTTCTATGCATGCATCCAAATCATCTGTATTTTGAGCTATTTTTTCAAAATTATTTTTAAAAGGAGTAAAAAGATTACCAAATTCTCTGTTTAATAGTTTAAAATATTTTTTCACTAATTTATTATCATTTAATTTCATTGCCGCGATAAATTGTATGAGAAAAATACGAGGTTGATAAAAAAGTGCATTTTGTCCATCTAATACCTTAATTACTTGTTTGTATTGTTTGTCATTAAATATGGAGGTAATGTCTTTTGTAATATCCTGCATTTTTTTCTGCGATTCTTGAAGTTTTTGTGATATCATCTTGCCAAACTCACATTGGCAGAATTGAGAGAGCAGTTCAACAATACTTGTAAGACTTGCGGTGCCCATTTCATTAAAAATTTTCATAGTATCTATATCGTTTATGCTCTTTACACTTTCGTGCGGGCGGGAATCCGAAACCGTACTTATGATATCACCAATAGGTATTAAGTATTGATACTGCCGTTGTTTAAGCAAAGATAAATAATTGCTTTCATTAAAAATCTTTTTTAATTCTTTTCTGAGTTTATCCAATTGCTCTTTGTAATAATATTTTTTACGAAATAAAACTCCTGCAATTAGCATTTGAATTACACTTATAAAAAACGGTTCACATATTTTTTTATGCCTATGTAACGATATCACCATAATATCAATAAAAGACGGGGCTGTTTTCTTTTTTTCCCATTGAGCAATTTTCTTTTTATAGTTATTTTCTATATCTTGATTAATTTTGTCAATAACATTACTACTTTCCTTGTCGCTATCATATCTATATTTTAATATTTCCAAGTAATCAATATAAGCATACGCTAAATCATTAGCTAATATCCCTTTGACAAACGGATAAAAGCTTTGTTTTTTCAAACTCTCATCAAGCATTTTTGTATCAAAATTATTTTTATATATGTACTCTATAATTAAAGCCGTCTGAAAAGCAAGCATATTACTAAAGCATTGTTTATCTAATTTAAGCCATAAAAATAATTTATAATTAAGTATTATGCTTGTAATTTGATTTACGCAGAAACGGAGATGTCTATACTCTTCTTTAAGGCAAAAAAATTGACGAAAAATGATAGTTTCTGAAAGTAATAATTCAAAATACTTAATATTGCTCAATTCTATGGTGCTCTTAGTAAATCTCTCGAATTGTTTTTGTTTCGCCTCTTTATTAGAAATCTCAAACAATAACAAATCTTCTATGCCATAAACCCTATGTTTAACGCCCAGTATGTTCCAAAAAAGTTTATTAAAATCCTCTTTCATTGTACCTTTCTCATTATGTGATTGATAAACAACTTATATTATAACAAACTTGTTGATATTTTACTGAGTAATCGATAAAGCACAATTTTTTATTATTTAGACAGTCTCATGCAGGCAATTACTACGATTATCAAAACGGCGATAATTATAGTCGTTTTGCCTTTTTGCTCTGTTTTTGCGCCGCAGTTGAAGCAGATTTTATCGTTTCTGGATATCAGCGCGCCGCAATTTTTGCATACGGTATCGGCATTTTCTCTAAGCGCGTAAGCGTATTTTGCTCTGTTTTGCAGTCTTATCCGCTCATATAATTTTACATGCAGTTTGTAATTAAGGCAAATCAAAACGGCGATAAATACTACCATTAAAATTGTTCCTTTTTCTACTCCGAAACGCACGAGTAAAAACAAGTAGCAAATCGGCATAAAAACAAGTAGCAGTTTTTGCGCCATATTTACGAAGGTAAAGCGCGTTGCTGCGGATATGCCCATTTTGTCCCACAGCGTTGGATTTTCTACTTTTTCAGGTCTATTTTTTGCGCGTTTGACTATTTTATATACGATATAGACGGTCAATATAAATATGCATGAAATTATTAATGCAATTCCCGTCTCAATATCAAAAATATTTTTGAGAATAAGCGCGGCAGATACTGTCAGCAATAAAACGCCGCCGATAATTATTTTGATTAATATGGCATGGGCGGCTGTTTTGACTACGGAATTTACACCGTTTTTGAGGCTGTTTTTGACGCTCATGGGATTTAATTTATCGTATGGTTTTTTTGATAAAATTCATGAAAGCGACTGTGCCGATGGTGGCTGAAAAACCAAGCGGTATGGAGAAAATCGCGCAAAGAGGCAGATAAAAAACCCAATGCAAAAATCCGCTGAAAAAATTTTGCAGTAAAATAAAAGCTATTACAACAAACGACCATAAAAAAATCTGCCCGATAAATTCCGCTATGTTGTCCTTTGCCGTTCTTGTTTTGGAGATAAATTCGCGATTTTTCATAAGGTCGCCGCTTTCTCTTTTATGCGCTTTTTCCACTCTTTTTCAAATTTTTTACGCTTTAAATATGTAAGTTTTTCTATAAAAAGATGCCCGCGCAAATGGTCTATCTCATGCTGCAAAGCCACAGCCATAAAATCCTTGTAAATTTCTGCATGTTCTTTGCCGAAACGGTCAAAAAATTTCACTTTCACTTTTTGAAACCGCTCTATCTCTTCATAAACGCTCGGCACGCTGAGGCAGCCTTCTTGAAATGTGATAATTCCATCGCTCTCTATAATCTGCGGATTTATAAATTCAAGCAAATCTTCTTTATTTTGCTCGCCCTCTTCGTTCAGCGGATTTATCACAAGAGCATTTAGAGCGACTCCTACTTGTATGGCGGCCAAACCAACGCCGTTTTTGTACAGCATAGTTTCATACATATCATCAAGCAGGGTATGCAGGCTTTCGTCAAAATGTTTAACGTCTTTGGAGGCTTCGCGAAGCTTTGGATTTGGATAAGTCAAAATCTCTCTAACCATTACTTAAAGCTCTTCTCCAAAACTTTGTCAATAAGTCCGTATTCCTTAGCCTCATGAGCGCTCATAAAAAAATCTCTATCCGTATCTTTGGCTATTTTTGCCTCTTTTTGACCTGTATTTTTCGCCAAAATCCCATTTAGCGTCTCTTTCAAACGCAAAATCTCTTTAGCCTGTATCTCTATGTCGGTAGCCTGTCCCTGCGCGCCGCCTAAAGGCTGATGTATCATGATTCTGGCATTCGGAAGGGCAAATCTCTTCTCTTTTGCTCCGCAGCTTAGCAAAAACGCGCCCATGGACGCCGCTTGACCTATGCAAATGGTAACGACATCGGGTTTTATATAATTCATCGTGTCGTATATGCTAAGTCCGCTTGTAACAACGCCGCCGGGCGAATTTATGTAAAAATAGATATCTTTTTCAGGGTCTTCCGCTTCCAAAAAAAGCATTTGAGCAACTATGGACGATGCGACATCATCGTATATTTCGCCGCTTAGCATAACTATCCTGTCTTTCAAAAGTCTTGAATATATATCGTAACTGCGTTCGCCGCGCCCTGTTTTTTCTATAACGACCGGAATATAATAACTCATCATTTTCCTTTATTGACTCTGTCAAACAACGCTTGAAACAGCCTGTCTTCAATCATAGCCATTTTGATAGCGGGCAAAACGCCCTGTTTTTTGTAGTTTTCAAAGTGCGCTTTTGGCTCTTGTCCGTACTGTATCGCCTCATAATATATCATTTGCGCGACCTCTTGGTCTGTTACGCTGATATTGTTCAAAATCGCAAGTTCGTTTACGATAAATGTCAGCCGCACGCTGTCCTGCGCGTCGCCCCTGAAAGATTCTCGTTTTTCTTTCGCTTTTTTGGCATCTTTTTTATACTCTTCCAACTCCTCTTTTGCGATATTGGCAAAAGCGTTTCTAAAATGGATATCTATCTCCTGTTCTACGATATTTTCGGGCAGGTCAAAAGTAAATTTTTTTACTATCGCATCTACAAATTTCGGCTTCAACTCTTCATGATAGAGCTTTGAAGTTTTTTCATTTTTTATCTGCTCTTTTATCTTCTCTTCCAACAGCTCTTTTGTTGGCTTCTCTTCGCCGGGCAGAAGCTTTTTCAACATCTCTTCGCCAATCTCTTCGGGTATATCCTTAACCTTTATCTCATGAAGCTTTACTTTAAAAACCGCCTCTTTGCCCGCCAAATCTTTATTTGCGTACTCATTTGGAAAAGTTACCTGCACATCTTTGCCGCCGCCCGCTTTCAAGCCTATCAAACCTTTTTCAAACCCATCTATAAAACTTTTGCTACCGATTTCAAGAGTGTGGTTTTGGGCTTTACCGCCTTCAAATGCCGCGCCGTCTATAAATCCTTCAAAATCAATCACTGCAAAATCGCCGTTTTTAAGCCCTCTTTTTGTTTCTGCCGCTTTCAACGGCGCAAAAGCTTTAAGAAGCGAATCTATCCTTTCATCAACCTCTTTTTTAGCAACGGAGGGGAGTTTAAACTCAGGAATACACTCTTCATATCCTTCCAGTTTTACCTCAGGTTTGAAAGAGATTTTAAGCTCTATCTCTATTCCGTCCTCTTTTTTGTCAAATTTTGAAAATATCGGCTCTCCGACTATGCTTTTTTCCGTAAGTCCCAGCTCCTTTACCGCGGCGTCATACAACTCTTTTACCGCTTCCTGCTCGGCGTCCGCTTTCACTTTCTCGCCGTATCTTGCTTTTAATACGGACGGAGGGACTTTACCTTTTCTAAAACCGTCAATACGAACATCTTTTGCCAATGTTTTTAAAATCTTATCCTCTTTTTGCTCTACAATTTTACCGCTTATCGTTGCCGCCGCAGACGCATTCGCGCTATTGACTTTAACTACTTTAACTTCCATAGATTCCTCTGCATAATAAAAATTTTCCCGTGAATATATCAAAGTTTTCTTTAATAACTCATTTATGCTGTTCGGATATATTTACATATAAACGATTTTTTAGTAGAATTTACGCCTTGATAATTTTAAAAAGCGGTAACATGGAAGCGAAAAAACAGCAAGAATTTGAACAGGCAGTCAAAAAGATATTGAAATTAATCGGCGAAGATATAAATCGCGAAGGACTTTTAAAAACTCCCGCGCGCGTTGCCAAAGCGTGGGAATTTATGACGGAAGGCTACAAGCTTGACCCAAAGCAGGTACTAAACGACGCTCTTTTTGAAAGCTCCAATAACGAAATGGTTTTGATACGAAATATAGAGTTTTACTCCATGTGCGAGCATCATCTTTTGCCGATTATCGGGCGCGCTCATGTGGCTTATATCCCGAACGGCAAAGTTGTGGGGCTTTCAAAAATCCCGCGCATGGTAGATATTTTCGCGCGCCGTTTGCAGATACAGGAACAATTAACCGAACAGATAGCTTACGCGATAGACGATGTGATAAAGCCAAAAGGCGTGGGCGTAGTTATAGAAGCAAGGCACATGTGCATGGAGATGAGAGGCGTTGAAAAGATAAATTCCACGACCACCACTTCGGCTCTGCGCGGCGCATTTATCAAAAATACAGACACAAGAAAAGAGTTTTTTTCGCTGATAAATGCGGGTACGGACAAGAGATATTAAGCGCGGCAACGCTCAAAATGCTAAAAAAATATACAATAACGCGGCTTAATGCATGCGATAATATAAAATTTCTTGCATATTTTAATTTTGTTTTAATCATTTTTTATTTATGATACTACCATTAAAAAGACAAAAAATATCCTAATTAAGAAAGGATTTTTTTTAGGAGCTATTAAAAATATGCAGGTATATCTTGACAACAATGCGACTACGATGGTTGACCCGCAAGTTTTTGCGCAGATGGAACCTTTTTTTGTGAAAAATTACGGCAATCCGAACTCTTTGCACTCATTTGGCAGCGCGCCGCATCCTGCTTTACGAAAAGCTATGGATCAATTGTACAGCGGGTTTAATGCCGCGAATGAAGACGATATGGTCGTAACTTCCTGCGCTACCGAAAGTACAAACTGGGTCGTTAAGGGTATCTATTTTGACCATATTTTAAATAAAAATAAAAACCATGTCATAACAAGCGCAGTGGAACATCCCGCCACCATCATGTCCTGTAAATTTTTGGAAACGCTCGGCGTGAGGGTTACTTATCTGCCCGTAAATAACGAGGGCGCGGTAGAACTTGACAGCTTGAGAAAGGCGATAGACGATAAAACGGCTTTGGTCTCAATCATGTGGGCAAATAACGAAACGGGTATGATATTTCCCGTGAAAGAGTTAGCGCAAATTGCCCATGAAAACGGCGCGCTTTTTCATACGGACGCCGTTCAGGCAGTTGGGAAAATAGCCGTAGATATACAAGAAGCCGATGTGGATTTTATGAGTTTTTCTGCGCATAAATTTCACGGACCAAAAGGCGTTGGCGGACTTTACATCAAAAAAGGCCGTAGAGTAACGAGCCTGCTTCACGGCGGCGAACACATGGGCGGGCTTAGAAGCGGAACGCTGAATGTCGCGGGCATAGTAGGCATGGGAAAAGCGCTGGAGATGGCAAATGAATATATGGATTTTGAGAAGAGCGAAGTAAGGCGGCTTAGAGATAAATTGGAAGATGCGCTGCTTAAAATAGCGGATGTTTTTGTGGTCGGCAGCAGACAAGAGCGCGTCCCAAATACCATTTTGGCAAGCATCAGAGGCGTTGAGGGCGAAGCGATGCTTTGGGATTTGAACAAACAGGGCATTGCGGCAAGCACCGGAAGCGCCTGTGCGAGCGAAACTTTGGAGTCAAATCCCGTTTTGGAAGCGATAGGAGCGGACAAAGAGCTGGCTCACACCGCCGTTAGATTTAGTTTGAGCAGATTTACGACCGAAGAGGAGATAGATTTTGCAATAGGCGTTATCACAAAAGCCATAAAGCGTCTGCGCGATATATCAAGTTCATTTTCTTACGCGCCCTCATGGCATAAAAGCAGATTATAAAGGATAATAAATGGCAAAGTCGGATTTGATAGGCGGCTCTATCTGGGAAGAGTACAGCAATAAAGTAGCCGCGCTCATGGACAACCCAAAACACAGAGGCGAGATAACCGAAGAAGAAGCCAACGCTCAAAATCTAAAACTTATAGTGGCTGATTTTGGAGCTGAAAGCTGCGGCGATGCAGTCAGGCTGTATTGGGCGGTGGATTCCGAAACGGACATTATAAAAGACGCCAAATTTAAAAGTTTCGGCTGCGGCACGGCTATAGCAAGCTCGGATACGATGGCTGAACTTTGCATCGGCAAAACCGTAGATGAAGCGGTAAAGATAACAAATCTTGATGTGGAATTTGCCATGAGAGATACGCCCGATATCCCGTCAATTCCTCCGCAAAAAATGCACTGTTCCGTGATGGCTTACGATGTCATCAAGGCCGCCGCCGCGCAGTACAAAGGCATAGATGCGGCGAGTTTTGAAGATGAGATAATCGTCTGCGAATGCGCGAGAGTAAGTCTCGGAACAATAAAAGAGGTCATACGGCTAAACGACCTTAAAACGATAGAAGATATAACAAGATACACAAAAGCCGGCGCATTTTGCAAATCCTGTATCAAGCCGGGCGGTCATGAGGCAAGAGAGTACTATTTGACAGATATACTAAAAGAGGTAAGAAGCGAAATGGAGTATGAGAAATTGGCAGGCGCATCTTGCGGCGATTACGAAACGCCGTCGTTTAAGGACATGAGCGTTATACAAAAATTTAAAGAGATAGATAAAATTTTAGACGAGCAAATTCGTCCGATGCTTGTCATGGACGGCGGAAATATGGAGATTATAGACGTGAAGGACGAGGGCGAAAATACGGATATATATATACGATATTTGGGCGCATGCAGCGGCTGTGCCAGCGGCGCGACAGGAACGCTTTTTGCGATAGAGTCCATTTTACAGGAAAAATTAAGTCCAAACATCAGAGTACTTCCGATATAAATTTACCCCGCTCAACATGTAAAGGCCGCGAATTTGGTCTTTACATGTTGAATTTCACGCATGAAATCTTTTTATATTTGGCTTTTTGCCGTTTATGCCGCAATATTTATAATTTAAAATAGATAAATTTTATCAAAATTTATACGCCGCATGCCGCCGCGCAGATATTTTTCCAATTTTATGCTATTATGTTTTTTCAAAAAGGGAAATTATGATAAAAGCGATATTTACCGCTATTTTTGGGCTGTTTTTCATCGGCTGCGCACTTCAAGCTAATAATTCGAGCGCGGATATTTTCATAAACACATCATGGACGCTTGTCAGCATTTCGGGCAAAAGTCCGGATACGGAAAAACCGCCCGCGCTTCGGTTTTCGGATAAAAAAGCTTCTGGTTTTAGCGGCGTAAACAATTTTAGCGCAAATTACAAAATTTCAAACGATAAAATCGTCTTTTCCGAAATGATATCCACGCGCATGGCGTCTTTATCTGCCGAACTTTCAAAATTGGAAACAGACTTTATAAGCGCGCTTTTGGACATAACCTCTTTTGAATTAAACGGCGATACTTTGAGCGTTTACGGAGCAAATCATACGCTTGTTTTTCAAAAAACGCGATAACTACTAACGCTAACAAAAAGCGATTTTTATCAACAAATCGCGTTATTTACGACTAACAACAATTATAACAAACGCGCTAACATGTCTGTTAGTTTGTATTTTCGTTAGCAAAATTGAATGCGGCAAATAGCGTAAAATATAAAACAAAGAGACAAAAAGAGTGAATTTACCGAATTAAATTTTAAATATTATAAATATTAACAAGCCGATAATAATTATAATATCTATCCGCATTTTAGCGCTATTGGCTTTATAATATGGACATTTGTATCAATTTGTTTTCCGTATTTTGCGCATTAACCTTACCCTCAGTTTTGCCGCTATTCTGAGGAGAATAACTATAACAATATTAAGAAGTATTGCGGCTAAAATTTTTTCTATAATTTATTAATCCGTCGAAAATATCACGCTGATTTTTGTTTCGCCGCTCTCTTGCATAAGTTCTGCGCTTGTTGTTTTGCCGTCATACGATAGTAATATATCAAGCTTTTTACCGCCCGTCCATGTATAATCAATATCTACATATTCAAATTCATCTTATAGTTTTTACCGATATCAAGCTTTACGCGAAGGTTTTTGTACCCGATATCGTCAGGATACTCTTTTAACTGGTATGCGCGAAAATATTTATATCGCCCGCGATATTTTCTTTCGGATAAAAGCGCCCGTACCCGCTGTTGTAATCGTCAATGAAAATATCTTTGCAAGTTTTATTTGCAAAGCACAGCATCGCGCTAAAACACAAAATGGATAAAACCCGCAAATTTTTCATGAAGCGCATTAAAACGGAGAAACAGCTCAAACTTCTCCGTTATTTCACGCGCTAATCGTCAGTTTTTAAAACCGCGCCGTTGCTGGCATTTGAGACCAATTGCCTATACTGTTTTAGCCAGCGGCTCGCGATATTTTTGATTTTTGGTTTGAATGAAGCGCGGCGCGAAGCTGTCTCTTCCTTGCTTAAAATAGCGTTTATTGCGTATTTGTCCACATCTATTTCTATAATATCGCCGTCTTTTAAAAGCGCGATAAGTCCGCCCTCAGCCGCTTCGGGACTCACATGTCCTATGCTAAGTCCTCTTGTCGCGCCCGAAAATCTACCGTCCGTTATAAGCGCAACATCAGCTCCAAGCCCCATACCGACAATCAGCGAAGTTGGAGAGAGCATCTCCTGCATTCCCGGTCCGCCTTTTGGTCCTTCGTACCGCAAAATTACCGCATCGCCTTTTTGAACTCTGCCTCCCATGATGCCTTCTATCGCGTCTTGCTGCGAGTCAAAACAGACGGCTTTACCTCTAAAACTTCTGCTTCCGATAATGCCTGCCGTTTTTATGACGCACCCTTCCTCGGCTAAATTTCCAAAAAGTACGGCAAGCCCGCCCACTTTTGAATAAGCGTTTTCAAGCGTATGTATAACGGCGGCGTCTTTTATATCGGCGTTTTTGATGCGTTCGCCTATGCTCTCTCCGCTTATCGTCAAATTGTCCAAAAAGAGCGTGCCGTTGTCAAGTTTTGCTATCTCATGCATGACAGCGTTCATACCGCCGGCTCTATGCACATCTTCCATGTGAACCGTGGCGAGAGACGGAGCGATTTTGGCTATATGCGAAACTTTTTTGCTGATTTCGTTTATATCTTTTATGTCAAAATCCACTCCCGCCTCTTTGGCAATGGCCAACATGTGAAGCACGGTGTTTGAACTGCCGCCCATCGCCATATCTATGGCAAACGCATTTCGTATCGCTTTGTCGTTTATGATATTTCGCAGTTTAAATCTATCGTCAAGCGCTATTTTACAGACCGTTCGCGCCGCTTTTCGTATTAGCTCTTCGCGTTCTTTTGTTAATGCTAATATCGTTCCGTTGCCGCTTAGAGCTATCCCCATAGCCTCCATGAGAGTGTTCATGGAGTTCGCCGTAAACATCCCAGAACACGACCCGCCGCCAGGACACGCTCTACACTCTATGTCATGAAGCTCTTCTGCGCTTATCTCGCCTTTGTTGTATTTGCCTAAAGCTTCAAAAGTAGCGTTTAGATCAAGCGCCTTGCCCTCTTTGTCAAAGCCTTTTTTCATCGGTCCGCCGCTCACAAAAACGGTCGGTATATTTACGCGCAGTGCGCCCATTATCATGCCAGGAACTATCTTGTCGCAGTTCGGGATACATATCATCGCGTCAAACATGTGCGCATTTGCCATCGTTTCTATGGAATTTGCGATAATTTCGCGGCTTGGCAGCGAGTAAAGCATGCCCTCATGCGCCATAGCTATGCCGTCATCTACGCCTATCGTGTTAAATTCAAACGGCACACAGCCCGCTTCTTTTATCTCTTGTTTGATAATTTCGGCATATTTATTCAAGAAAAAATGTCCGGGAATTATCTCCACAAATGAATTTGCCACGCCGATAAACGGCTTTTCAAAATCCTCGTCTTTAAGCCCTGCCGCTCTCAACAAACTTCTGTGAGGCGCTCTTTGCGCCCCTTTTTTAATCATATCGCTGCGCATAATCAACCTTTACATGCAAATAAAATGGTATTATAACAAATGCTCGCAAAAATCGCACTTTTGTTTTTGTTAAAACTGTTTTTTGCGACAAATGGGATTTTTCATTGAAAAATAGATTGACAAAATGCACCTTTTGGCTTTACATTTAAATAAACTTTTGCTATACTTTCCCTCTTGTTTTTTTAAGCGGGAATAGCTCAGTGGTAGAGCACAACCTTGCCAAGGTTGGGGTCGCGAGTTCGAACCTCGTTTCCCGCTCCATGTTTTAAGGATTTAAAGCCCGAGTGGCGGAATGGTAGACGCAAGGGACTTAAAATCCCTCGAACTTTTTGTTCGTGCCGGTTCAAGTCCGGCCTCGGGCACCATGATGAGATTTTAAGATTTTGTCAGCTTGCGGCGACATAGCCAAGCGGTAAGGCACGGGCCTGCAAAGCCTTGATCCCCGGTTCGAATCCGGGTGTCGCCTCCAGAAAAAAGGAGAGGAAAGATGAAACGCATTGCATACTCTTTAATGTTGGCTCTTTTTTTAGCCGGTTGCGGCAATACTTGGCATGGCGTGAAAAGCGACGCCGAAGCGGCGGCGGATTGGACGAAAGAGAAAGTCAATCAGGGCGCTTCGTATGTAAAAGAAAAAACTGAATAAGTTTTTCAAAATTGTTATTCGGGAGATGGCTGAGCGGTTTAAAGCGGCGGTCTTGAAAACCGTTGAGGTGAGAGCCTCCGGGGGTTCGAATCCCTCTCTCCCGGCCACTTTTTAAGTTTTATGCCTGCGCCAAAATGACAGCAAAAAAATTAGCGACAATTATTCTTATATTTTTTCTACTGCTTTTTATCGCTTACAAGCCTTATGGGCAGGATATTATTTATCCTGACAATTTTTTAAAACAGCTTTTTATGCTTTACAATTTTGTTATAGATAATACTTTCATGATGGTGCATGAAGGCGGACATGGCGTATGTTACATACTTCGTTGTCCACAGTTTATAACGGCGGCGGCGGGGACGGTTTTTCAGCTTGGCTTTCCTTTGTTTCTGGGCTTTATCTCTAAAAAGCAGGGCAATATTTTCGGCTTTTTTTTAGGACTTTTTTTCTTGGGATTTTCCATGCAATATACCGCGTGGTATATCTCTACCGCTCATGAAGGGCTGCATGTGAGCGCGTCAGAATCGTTTTTGGGCATTGACGGATATCATGATTTTAATTATATATTGTCCAAATTCGGGCTTGTCAAAGCCGACTGGTTTATAAGCGGCTTGGTAAAAGCGGGCGGATATTTGATAATGTTTTACGCATGTTTTAAAATGGCTGTGTTAAGCTGGCTTGACGAAGCGAAATAACTCCTTTTTTCTTTATTTTTCTCAAAACCGCCAAGCGTTTTGTATCAAGCCGTTTGATGCCGATAATCTGTCTTTTTTAAAAATACTTTATTTTTATTTGAAATGATGCTTTTTTGCGCTCCTAAAATTATTTGTATGCAAATGCAAAACTTTTAATGCCCATATTCTGGTTTGATGATTTTTCGTTCTTCGGGCTTTGCATTTTGATGTCTTTTAACGGCGTTTTCATATTTTTTTGCATAGCATTTTTATTTTTTGTAAACCATTCATGCGCCTCGGGCTTGCTTTTATACCATGCGCAATCCTCCAAATCGCTTTTAAACTCTTTTGAATCAAAATATCATATCCGTATAAATTCTTGCTGTTAAGTACGGAAAGCGGGACTTTTTTATCATCTTCATTATCATGCCTGTTATCGTTTTTTACGGGCTCAAACTCAAATTTTCCCCGCAAAAATCCGCAAAGCCAAAGGCATTTCGCAATTAAAGCCCGCCCTTTCTATCGGACATTCTCGGTAAACATCATATCATGTGCGGAGATTTGCCGCAACAACGCACACTTTAATATTGAGCATTTGATAAAAATTGCTTATGTTTTAGAGACGGATATTTCGGATTTTTTCAGGGCGTATAAAACGAAAGGGCTGCATTTTTGATACTTTTTTACGCATGAACGATAAAAATTTAGCAAAAACAGTCAATCGGCTGATAAAGCTCTTAATCGCCATTCAAGCCAAAAGGCACTTCCGTAAAGACATAATGGTGAGCATCGCTTAGACCGAGCTGACCATAGCGATTGTCTCCAACGGCGTAAACCGCGCCATTTTCGGAGACAATAAAAGAGTGATAATAATTTATAGCGGCGGCGGTGATATTTTTATCTTCCAAATCAGTTATTTCCGTAAAAATATTACGATTCTGTTTATCGCTAAAACCAAGCTGACCGTTGATATTATTTCCCGCAGCGTAAATTTTACCGTTATTTGAAAAAGCCAATGCATGTTTGTCTCCCGTAAAAATAGCGGTGATATTTTTATCTCTCAGGTCGGTTACTTCCGTAAAAACTGCGCGGTCGATATTATCTCCCAGACCAAGCTGACCGTTATTGTTTTTTCCTGCGGCATAAACCGCGCCGTTAGCGCAGAGAGCTAAAGAAAATCTATAGCCCGTAGCAATAGCGGCGATATTTTTATCTCTCAGGTCGGTTACTTCCGTAAAAACGGTATGGTTGGCATCATCTCCCATGCCAAACCATCCATTATCATTCAATCCCGCAATATAAACTTCGCCGTTAGCGGAGAGAGCCAAAGAGTATTCCTTTGAAACAATAGCGGTGATATTTTTATCTCTCAGGTCGGTTACTTCCGTAAAACGGCTATGAACTTCCTTATCTCCCAGACCAAGCTGACCATTGTCATTATACCCCGCGCCATAAATTCTGCCGCCGCCAAAAGCAAAAGAATTATCATCTCCCGCGGCAATAGCGGTGATATTTTTATCTCTCAGGTCGGTTACTTCCGTAAAACGGTTTACCTTGCCGACAGCTTCCAGACCAAGCGCGCCGATATTTCGTCCGGCAGCGTAAATCTTACCCTCGTCGTCAAAAGCAAAAGAGTGCAAGCGTCCTGCGGCAATAGATTTAATCATGATTTTATTATCGGGATAATCTTTTGTACTGCCATTTCCGCATCCTGTCAATATCGCAGACAAAAGAGCCGAATATATAAACGCCGCTTTATATGACTTTTTCATATCAAATCTTTTAAAGCAGGCAGAAAAATAAAACAAGTTTTTTAACTTAATCCAAAATGAATTATTAGTATTTAAAATTAACGTCCTCTTTGACGAAATGTTTGTATCTATTGAAAATAACGACATTTTACATCCTTTCTTTTTGAGATTGAGATGAAAACATTTTAACATTTTTAGATTATTTTAAGGTAAGCGTTGAGTTTTAATATTTTAATTAAATCTTAAAAGCCTCTGTTTTATCTTTTAGAGAGAAAAATAAGGATATTTGATTTTTATCTGCATGAGAGATGAAATAGAGTCGTTATTTGCAAAATTTTATATTTTCGGCGCGCTGCGAAATTATTTGTCAAAAATATACAATCCGCCTTTTTTAACGCTAAATTTCAACTCTGTTTTTGTGTCGAAAAATTTATCATAACCATCTTTTAAGTTTCGCCAAAACGCAAGAAGCTCCTCGTTTTCGGCATATTTTCGCGTAAACTTTGACATATTTTTCTCATTCATTTTAAATGGAAAAATATATACGGGGATATTGTTTTGTCCGTTGTTTTTCGCAAAAACCGCGTAGAGATAAATCTCTTTTATCTTGTTGTCGCTCATGGGCAGGCAGCCTACCGTTACAAACGAGCCGTGTATAAAAATGTCGCCGCCCAAATTTTTCGCGCGGCTTCTCAATTTATCCGCGCCGTTTGGGTAGTTAATGCCCAGCGAAAGATAAAAATTACTGAACGGATTGAACCGCTCTATCTGATAAAATCCTTCGGGAACCTGTTTGTCGCCCTGCGCGCTTTTTGGTCCCAAATCTCCCGAACTTTGCAAAATGTCATACTGCTTTAATGGTTTATATAATTTTTCATCTTTATTTTTCGCGTAAATCTCAAGAATAGCTTCATCTTTGTACGCGATAAAAACGACATTGAATTTTTGCGCGTCAATACCCGCATTTGCAAGGCTTTTTTGAATAGCGTCATTTTTATCTTTCAGCGCGGTTTTTACCCGTTCATATTTTTTCTGCTCGTCCAAAAAGCCTCCATGAATCATTGCAAATCCCAGTAAAAATATCGCAAAAATTTTTTTCATACGGCGCATTGTATAAAAATATCCATATTTTTGCGTTTAATTTTGCGCTATAAAAAGTTATTCTGTAACTTTTCAGTTAAAAAAGATATAATTTTATCTCAAAATAAAGCAATTTATGAAGGGCGGGAAAAATGAAAAGGCTTTTATGCGCGACTTTGGATGCAAATATAGCTCACAGCGTTGAGGTTGAATCAACATTTGTACGCGCTTTACCCTCGTTTTCCATAGTAGGGCTTGCGCAGCAGTCGATACAAGAGTCGCGCGACAGGATAAAAGCGGCTCTTAGCAGTATAAATTTCAATTTTCCCGCGCAAAAAATCACAGTCAATCTCTCCCCTTCCGACCTTCCAAAATCAGGCAGTCATTTTGATTTGGGAGTCGCGCTTTTAATTGCTCTTCAAAAATCAAACGCAAATTTTGGGGATTTTTACTGCTTTGGAGAGCTTGGACTTGGCGGCAGCGTCAAAAGCACCGCGTCTATTTTTCCGATTATCCTCTCGCTTGCAAGCAGGCTGAAAAATTTAAAAGTCGTAGCGCCTCATGAGAGTTTGGAACTCATAGCCTCCATACCGAATGTCAAAGCATACGGCGTCAAAAGCCTTGAAGAGGCGGTGGAGTTTTTCACAAATCCGCAAACACAAGAGGAGAAAGAAGCCAAAACCACGCATGAGCTTTTCAAAAACAGTATGCAGATTGCAGGGAAAACTTATATTTTAAATGACGATTTTGCACTTGATTTTGCCGATATAAAAGGGCAGGCGCATGCAAAAGAGGCGATGATGATAGCCTCTGCCGGCATGCATAATGTACTTTTGGAAGGAAGTCCCGGATGCGGCAAAAGTATGAGTATAAAGAGACTTTTATATATCATGCCGCCGCTTGAAATTAATGAGATTTTGCAAAATGCGGCGAACAGATCTTTGGGCGGAGAGGGTACGGTTTTTAGCAAACTGCGCCCGTTCCGCTCGCCGCATCACACTTCTTCGCGCCCGTCAATTTTCGGCGGCGGGAGTAATTTGGGGGCGAAAATCGGCGAAGTGGCGCTGGCTCATAACGGGATTTTGTTTTTTGACGAATTTCCGCATTTTTCAAAAGATGTTTTGGAGAGTTTGAGAGAACCGCTTGAAGACGGGCGCGTTTTGATTTCGCGCGTAAATTCTAAGATCTGCTACGATACGAAATTTATCTTCGCCGCCGCGCAAAATCCCTGCCCATGCGGCAATCTATTTAGCGGCGTAAAAACATGCAAATGCTCCGACACCGATATCCTGCGCTACAAAGCCAAAATTTCCGCGCCTCTGCTTGACAGGATAGATATATATGTGCAAATGGACGAAAGCGGAGTTGAAGATATATCGGATATGGACTCAAAGCAGATGCGCTCGCTTGTTTTGAAGGCTTTCAAAGCGCAAAAAGAGCGCGGGCAGGACGAGTTGAACGGCAAAATGGACGATGGCGCGATAGAACGGTTTTGCGTCATGAGCGGCGAAGCGGAAGATATATTGAAAAATGCCGCCGTTCGTTTCGGCTTGTCGCACAGAGGCATCGGCAAATTAAAAAAAGTAGCGCGTACCGCGGCGGATTTGGACGGCGCGGAATTGATAGAAAAATCCCACATGTTAAAATCTCTCAAATTTAGACACAGATAAAACTTTTAAAAAAATCGGCGCGGAAAATTTACGCAGACCAAACTTTATAATTATTTTCCGTAAAACCTGCTATTTTTAACAAAAAGGCTTTTTTACTCTCTTATTTTTAACACTATATATTGACAATTTAGCTGTCATAATATATAATGCCAATTTAAAACGCTTAAACAGGAGGGCATAAATGAGCGAAAAAACATTTTCGTTAGACGAACTTGCGCGCCTTGTCAATCTTGACAGACGGACGATTCGTTACTATATACAAATCGGCTTAATCCCGCGTCCGATTGACAAAACACGCGCCGCGCGTTATGACGAAACGCATGTGGAGCGGCTTTTGCGCGTTAAGGCTTTGCGCGAAGCGGGATTGTCGCTTGAACGAATAGCTGAAGCGATAAATTTCAGCGCCGACAATCTCCCTGCGGTACGAAGGCGGTACGGTACGGTGCAGGTGCGAAGCCACATCGCAGTTTGCAGCGGCATAGAAGTATCAATTTCTCCCGACGAATCTATTCTCGCACCCGAAGAGGTTAGAGAATTGATTAGTCAAATTGCGGCATTAGCCGAAACTTTCAATAAGGAGCAACAGTGAATTACAAACAGAACATGTACGGTCTCAAAACAAATGATGGCGATTTAGTCGCGCTCAAATCAGTGGAAATAGATGCTTGCATTGAGAGTTGGATATTGACAAAAACGATTCGCCAGTACTACCGCAACGATACGCAGGAAAATCTGGAAGTTGTCTATTCGTTTCCGCTTGCATACGATGAAACGCTGCTCTCCATGAGCGTTATCATCGGCTCTAAACGGCTTGAAGCTCGGATAATGGAGCGCGAAACCGCAAATGAACGCTACGAAGAAGCGATAGAAAAAGGCGACATGCCGATACTGGTAGAGATGGTATCAGATGGTATCGCGGGCGTTAATCTTGGCAATTTTTCAGCGGGAGAAGAGATATGCCTTGAAATTGTATCTGCCGTTTCACTGCGATTTGTCGGCAGCCAGATTCGCCTGACGCTTCCCTCAACAATCGCGCCGCGCTACGGAGACGAGATAACTCAGGGCGGATTTCGCGAACATTATGCGGTGAATGCCGATATTACGGTCAAATATCCGCTGAATATACGGATAGAATTAAAAGGCGAAGCGGCAAATGCGGCGATATTCTCCCCAAGCCACCCTCTGCGCGTCAAGCATAACGGCGAAGCGGCAATGGCAAGCTTAACGGATAAGGCGTTTTTAGACCGCGATTTTATTTTGATTTTGGACGAAATCAAGAGCGTTTCTGAAATTTTGATTGCGCAAGATGGCGATGAATACGCGGCAATAGCTACATTTTATCCGCCAATTTCAACAAATGCCAAACCCATTTTGCTGAAAATATTGGTAGATTGCTCAGGTTCCATGTCGGGAGATAGCATAACGACAGCAAAACGCGCTTTAAAGCGAATTGCAGGCGAATTAAACAGAAAAGATTTTGTCTCTTACAGCCGTTTTGGCTCAAGAACGGTTCATGATTTCAAATCGCCGTTTCCATGCAACAGTGAAGTTTTGCTGGCGTTGGATACGGTAATTGAAGACACAAGCGCCAATTTGGGCGGCACCAATATAGAAGAGGCGCTGCTGGAAGTTTTTGACTTTCCCGCCCGCAATGGTATTTGCTCAAATGTTTTGCTGATAACTGACGGCGAAACTTGGGATACAAAGGAAATCATAAAGACGGCGAAAAAAACCGCGCAAAAGGTTTTTGTTCTTGGCATAGGCGCGGCGGCGGCAGAAATTTTTCTGCGCGATTTGGCTGAACAAAGCGGCGGCGCGTACGAGGCGGTTTCGCCAAATGAGGACGGCGAAGATGCGATTGTGAGAATGTTTTACAGAATGCGCGGCGAAGAATTGGCGGGCGTTAAAATGGAGTGGTTTCAACCGCCGTTGTGGTGCGCCGATATGCCAAAAAGCATTTATGGCGGCGAAACTTTGCGTATTTTTGCCAAACTTAAAACGCTGCCAAGCCAAACGCCGATTTTGTCTTACATGCAAGAGGGCAAACCGCAGACGCTGAACGCGCCGATTATCAAAACGCAGGATAATACGATAGCAAGGCTTTGTGCGGCGCGGCAGATAAAACAGACAGATGATGTCAAAAAGCGGCTGGATTTGGCTTTAAATTATCAATTGCTAACTGATGAAACGGCACTGTTTTTGGTAAATGAATTGGCGCAAAAAGCCGATGGAGCGCCGCTTTTGCATCAAGTTTCACAGCAGCTTGCGGCAGGCTGGGGCGGATACGGCAGTGTTACGCAGGACAGATTATATTGCATTCCTCCGACTAATGGATTAGAGTATATAGGCAGAGAACTACATGTTACAAGGCAGCGCGTAAGTCAACCAGACAGTTCGGTTGTCCAAAAGCTGACAAAAGTTCGCAGAAAATTGAGAAATTATATAGAAGGCGGCAATTATGATGACGAAAAAACTGCGAAAAAGCTTAACGCAAAGCTGCGAAAAATTCCAAATAAATACAAAGACATGTCAGGACAACGCTATGTTGGCGTTGGGGAAATTATCGCTTTTGCATATATCGGCAAAATTAAAGACTGCGATGCGGTTTTATTGGGATATGACGCAAAGAAGTCCGCTTTGTCAATTATCCTGCCCGCAAGCCGCGCCTTACTTGATGAAATTACAAAATCCCATAAATTAAGCCAGACGGTCAATTGTCAAAAACTTTTAAGCGATCTTGGACTTCCGCTTGAAACTAAAATCACTCCTGCGGTTTTGGTGGAATGTCCAAAGGATTTTAACAAAACGCTTTGCCCGCCTATCTCTGAATTGATAGCAAAACTCGGCGTTGTAATTGTTGAGAAGCGGGTTATATCATCATATATTGAGGGTTAAAATTGATATAGCCAAAAACTGCGGTTTATTTTAAAAATACGCCGCAGTTTTTTACGCGCTCAAAATGCAAGCTATTTATCTGACAAATGTCGCTTTGACACGTTTTGAAAAAAGCATGTACGACGACCATATTAAAGCAACGATAAATATTCGCGCCAACTCCATGCTTGTTTCATGGTCAAATATGAGCTTATTGGGAAGCACAATTTTTATTGCCAATGCATCCGCGAAGAAAAAAATCAAAGTGAACAGCCAAGCGCCGATAAACCACTTAGGGAAACTCTTTTTTCTTAAACAAAACAGAAAAACAAGAAATATCTGCGCAAGCGTAAATCCCGCATTTACTATAATTTCCATCATCAAAATTGCCGCCAAAGATGGGTTATAAGTTTCGCTTTGAGGCGCAATAAGCAATTTCCATGTTCCATTAAAAAAAATTTCCAAATATTCTATGAAAAAGCCAATAGCCATCAGAGATGAAAGAACAACGCCAAATCCTACAAGTATAAGCCGCCTATTTTTTCAAACTTTTTCTCTTCTGACATATTTTTGCCTTCATGTACGGTTAAAATCAGCCATTATAGCAAAAATTTAAACCTCGTCAGTCTATTAGCAATCCCGCCAAAACCGCCAAAAATAAAACCGCCGCTGATAGCGCGCATGCAAACAAAACCTCTTTGCTGATTCGAGCGTTTTTCATTTTCAGGTGATTTTTCATTACGCTCCAATTTTTCTTGATATGAAATATCGATAAAATAGCGAAACATATCCCGCTTATCACATGCGCGGCGGTTACGATATGCATGCAAGATAAAGCGGCGGCGGGAATTTGGCTTTCGCCCTCATATATTGCTTCGCCGACTTCTATGACGATTCCGCTTAACACAAGAATAGCGATAAACATAAACATGCTGATAGATATAAACGATCTGGCGTTCATGACATTGCTCCTATGTCGGCATTTATTCGCGATATATCAACGCCTTTTTTTAATAAAAGACTTTTTAACAGGTCGGGGATATTTTCACTAAATACGCTTTCGGGGCAGACTTTGATGCATTTTTTACAGCCGATACAGCGGCTGGCGTTTTTGATATAGATATGTTTGTGCCACAAAAATACCTTTTTGGCGATGACATTTGCAGAACAGGCTTTGATACATTTCCAGCACGCGATACAGTTTTGAGGATTTGCCCATATATAAGGCGTGCGGATTTTGCGTAGTTTTTGTATAATTTTGTCGTTCATGAAGCTCCTTTTTTTAAAAATAGCGCAAAATTATAATAGTCAAATATTAATCAACAGTACAACGCCGCCCATATTTGCCGCATGTAAAACAAAAATATTTCATTTAAAAAATAGGAGTTACTTTACGCTAATTTTCCCGTTTAATAATACTAAAATAAAATATGTAATATCATTGCACATTTTATTTCAATCTTTCATATCAGGAGAAAATTATGAAAAAAGCAGTTTTAGCTTTTACGGCTTTTGCCATGTTTGGTTTCATGCAGCTTTTTGCGCATGAATTTTTTGTCGCGCCGCGCGAAGTTAAGGACTTTAAAGCAGGCGATGAGGTGAAGCTTGACGCGATTTCTACGCACTATTTTATCAAAGGCGAAGAGATAGAAGAGCCTGCCGCTGTGAACTCTGTGCGCGTTTTGCAAGACGGCAAAATCACGCCTTTAACGCTTAGCGCAAATCAAGAGAGGCTTTTATACGAGACTTCTTACAAATTGCAAAGCGACATGAGCGCTGTCGTTATCGGCGAGAGAGTCGGCGGTTTTTATGTCTTGACGACAGACGGCTATTTTGACGGCACGAAAAAAGAGGCGGAAAAAGCGGGCGTTACAGTTAAAAAATCAATATATTTCAGCAAACTTTCAAAAACTTATCTCAATCCAAAATCCAATGACAAGAGTTTCAAAGAGCCGTTGAAGTTGATTTTTGAGATAGTTCCTCTTACAAATCCAGCCGATATTACCGCAGGCAAAAGCGGCAAATTTCAAGTTTTATATGATGGGAAACCTTTCGCAAATGCCGAGATTTTCGCCACTTATGATACATTTGACCCAAATACCCAGAACGCTTACGCGCTGAAAAATAAAACGGACAAAGAGGGCATCGTTACTTTCAAATTTGACAATAAAGGGCTTTGGCTTATCAGAGTCAATTACCACAAGGCTTCTGCAAAACCCGATGTTGACGAGGACGATATAAATGCCATATTGGTATTTAATGTCAAATAAATTGTTTTTCGCGGCGGCTCTTTTGTTGCCCGCGGTTTTATTTTCTCACGGCGTGGAAGTTTCGGAAGTTGAAAGCGGCGCAAAAATCGTCCGTTTTCTATATACGGACGGCGAACCTATGATGTATGCAAAAGTCAAAGTCTATCCGCCCTCCGCGCCAAAAACAGAAACGATAAAAAGTTTGACGGATGAAAACGGCTTTTTTGCGTTTGTGCCTGACGAAAGCGGCGAGTGGAAAGTGGAAGCGTTGGACGGCATGGGGCATAGAGGCGAGATAATGATAAATGCGTTTGAAACGGCAAGCGGCGTGCAAAATACACAAAACGGCTACTCCGCAAGCTTGGTTTTTCGTATAATTTTGGGACTTAGTCTGCTGTTTAATATCTTTGTTCTCTGCGGTTTTGTACTGCGCAAAAAAACCGCTTTCATGCGGTAACGCCATTTACATGGCAATCTTTCCGTCATTGGAAGCCGTTGCACGGCAATTCAGATACGCAAAGCATTTAAAATATAAAATAACTTAACTGTTTTTAATATATCGCTTATTAGGTAAATACAGCAGTAAGGCTCATTCAGCAAATATTTTATTGATATAAGCCTGCAATAAAATTGTTTTTAAGAAAATAAAGCTATAATTTCTCACTAAATAAATACAAAACTTTATGAAAGGAATATTTATGTATGATAGACAAATTACCCCCCCCCCCTCAAAAATACAAATATAAAAATTAACCTAAGTCTGTATTCCAAAGAAGCTATTTTAGCCGCTCTGTACAAGTTTACTGATTGTTATTATATAAGCCAAACTGAAGAAGGCAGCTTTATGGTTATTTCTTTTGAACCAAAAAAAGAAAACGATACAAATCATTTTATGCCCGAAAAAGAGTTTGAAAATTTGTTGATAGACCAGCAAATACGCATTGAAACAGAAAAGCAATTTGGGCATATCCGCAATTTAATTATGAAAAAAGCATTTGCGCCCGTTACGGAAAAACAATGAGCTGCTATCAATTATTACCTTTTAGATTTGACCGCTTTAATAATAATGAATATTTGCTCACCAATGACGCAGGAGAATTTATTTTTCTTGAAAATAAAGATTTTTTAAGATTTGTTAAAGGCGATATGAGAGCAGACAAGAATATATTTTATAATTTAAAATCAAGACAGTTTGCAACAGACCAATCGATTGAGCCGATAATAACAATGCTTGCCACTAAAGTGCGGACAAAAAAGAGCAATTTAAATGATTTTACGACTCTTCACATGGTTGTTCCTACTTTACGCTGTAACTCAAACTGTATTTACTGCCAAGTGTCCAAGAAAAATTTAACTGATAAAAATGTAGATATGACGCAAGCTACGGCAAATAATGTCATAAAAACTATATTTAACAGTCCAGCCAAATCCATCAAAGTTGAATTTCAAGGCGGCGAACCGCTTACAAACTATAAAATGGTTCAATATATTATTGAAGAATCGGAGTGGTTTAGCTATAAAAAGAAAAAAAATGTAGAGTTTGTATTGTGCACAAATTTGAGTCTTATAACTCCAAAAATATTAAAATACTTGAAAAAACACAAATGTTACATATCTACTTCTTTGGACGGCACAAAAGATATACACAATAAAAACAGACCATTGCAAACGCTGTATGATAGCCACAAAGTATTTGAAGATACTCTGGTATTAAGCAAAAATATACTTGGCAATGAATATGTTAGTGCACTCATGACAACAACATGTTATAGTCTCGGACATTTTACAGATATTATCAATGAGTATTTAAGATTGGGGTTTAGGTCTATTTTTTTGCGCTCTTTAAATCCATACGGATTTGCCAAAAGAGACAAGCATTTAATCGCATATCCAATTTCAGAATTTATAGACAATTACAAAAAAGCTTTATCTTTTATTATAGACTTGAACAAAAATGGTACTTTTTTTGTTGAAGGATATGCGGAATTGATAATCAATAGAATTTTAACCCCATTTGCAACAGGCTTTGTTGATTTGCAATCGCCGGCAGGCGTTGGAATCAGCGGCGTTATATATGACTATAACGGCAATGTTTATGTTTCTGACGAAGGAAGAATGCTTGCCGCCGTGAATGATTATCGTTTTGAAATGGGCAATGTCAATCAAAATACATATGACGAGATATTTAATAGCGAGTTTATGCATTCTCTTATATCTTCAGCTTGTACCGAATGCTTGCCCGCCTGTGCGGAATGCGTATATCAACCGTTTTGCGGAGCAGATCCTGTTCGTAATTATTCAGAACAAGGAGACATCGTCGGACATCGCCCAACAAGCGACATTTGCAAAAAAAATAAAGAAATAATCAAGCACATACTCTCTATTGTCAGAGAAAACGATAAAGATGTCATGAATGTTTTTTGGTCATGGATCAATCGAAAACCAGTAGAATTAAATAGGGAATCCCTGTGAAAAAACTACATGGCACACCGCATAACATTCAAGAGAATATATTGGGCATTATCACAAAATCAAAAAGAGTATTTAAAAAAAAATATATCTATTTGACAGACAAAGCAAAACTGCCGAACGGCTACGCGGCAGCTTTAACCAGCCTTTCAGATTTTAATTCACCGCTTCCGTTTATTTCCAATATAGCTAAACCCGATTTAATAAAAGAAGGTGATGTTGCTTTGATTGCAAAAGACGGGTCAATAAGCATATTGTACGAATCCAATTCTTTGCATAACGCAATTATGGCTACAGAACGCTGCAATCTTAATTGCATCATGTGTCCTCAGCCGCATGTAAAACATGAAGTTGATAAAACGGATTTTAACCTGCGGTTGCTCTCTTTATGTAATAAAAACATAAATGAGATTGGTATTACTGGTGGCGAGCCTACTCTATTGGGCGATAATCTTTTCAGATTACTATCGTATATTAAAGATAATTTTCAAAAAACTGCTGTTTCTCTCCTTTCAAACGGCGTTAGATTTGCCGATAGAGAATTTGTAAAATCGCTATGTTCTATTGGGCTGAAAAATTTACAGATAGACATTCCATTATATTCAGACATTGATTCCATACACAATCAAATTGTAGGAGCAAATGCTTTTTATAAAACTATTGACGGCTTGTACAATCTTGCTTTATTCCGCCAGCGTATCGGTTTGAGGATTGTTGTGCATAAGCAAACCTATAAGAGATTGTCGTATCTTGCGGAATTTATTTACCGCAACTTGCCATTTGTTTCTCATATCGCTTTTATGCAAATGGAAACTACTGGTTTAGCCGCAGACAATATAGACAAATTATGGATAGACCCTTACGATTATCAATCTGAATTGAAAGAAGCTATTTTTACTCTGGTTCGCCGAGATATGAATGTGTCTATATATAACGCTCAATTATGTGTTTTGCCCCAAACTTTATGGAAATTTGCCCGTAGGTCTATCTCTGAGTGGAAAAATATTTATATAAATGAATGCACCGATTGCGAAGTTCGCGATATGTGCGCAGGTTTTTTTGTCTCATCTGAAAATATTCATAGCAAACATATTCAATCTATCAATCTTGTGAAAGGAGGATAAAAACAATGCTACTTAAACGATTTTTTCGTTCGATTGTTATAGCCGCGCTAAGTGTCGGCACATTTCTAACAAATAGCTATGCGCATACCAATGGTAACGGCTACGATCAGCAATCGTTAATTTTGCAACATGCAAGCAATGTTGATGCTGGCGATATAGTTCAATACCATTATTCACATAGTTCGCATAGCTCACACTATTCGCACAGCTCTCACAGTTCACATAGTTCGCACTATTCAAGCTATTATTAATCAATAGCATAAAGGGGGATATTTATATCCCCCGCAGGTTCTAAAATTTTTAGCATTTACGACAAAGAAGCAGATAGTTTTTAAAACTCACCCTCTTTTAAACTCCACTATTCCCTCGCTTGGGCTGCTTGCGGAGGCGAACGGTTTTTTAGCCATTCTGCCGCTAAGAAAGCTTTTTCGTCCCGCGATGATGGCGTATTTCATCGCTTCCGCCATCAAAACAGGCTCTTTTGCATGCGCTAATGCGCTATTTGT